>JAKIWS010000005.1 GCA_022749895.1 Thermoplasmata archaeon | reverse complement strand
CGCTCAGTTACACCCTCGGGCTGGTCGCGTTGACCAGCCAACTTCCCTCGGGAACCGGAGCGGCGTTGTTCGGAGGCGCCTTCGACTCGGGGTGGGCGACCGGCCTCGGGCTGACGTCGGCCCAGCTCAATACCGTCTTCCTGAACGGAATGCACGCGGCGTTCCACGTCGCGGCGATCTTCGTCTACGCGGCGGCGGTCTTCTCGGCGGTGCGAGGAGCGGAGGATCGCGGCATTCGGCTCGAGGCGGCCCACCACCGACGCCGACGGCCCTCCAGAGATAGCGGGCTCGTGGAGCCGGCGACGCCCTAGGCGGAATCGGCGGGCCGCGCCCCGCAACCCCCGGACGCCGATGCGTCGGCCGCCCGGCGAAGGAACCTTTTTACCAAACGACCGGTCGCTGGGGGCCGGAGAGGGAGCGTTGCACGTTCTGGGCGGCCCGTCGGCCGCGATGCTCGCCGAGCGCATCTCGCGGGAGCTCGGCAACGTTCCGTTCGGGATCCCGTTCACGAAGCGGTTTCCGGACGGAGAACTCTACGTCCGGGTCGGGGGGCGCCTCGAGGGCGAGGACATCGTGCTCGTCCAATCGACCCGGACCGACCGGGACGTGGTCGAGCTTCTGCTCCTCGAAGATGCGGTCCGCGAGGCGGGGGCGCAACGGCTCTTCCTCGTCGTCCCGTATTTCGGGTACGCGCGGCAGGACCGCCGGTTCTACCCGGGCGAGCCGGTGAGCGCGCGCTCCCTGGCGCGGCACGCCGCGTTCGACGCCGATGCGATCGTGACGGTGGATCTCCATTCTCCCGCGACGCTTCCCTCGTTCGGCAAGCCGGCGTTCGAGGCGAGCGGGATCCCGGCGATCGCCCGTCGTCTCAAGGAGCGCCCGGTCGACCTGCTCGTCTCGCCCGACAAGGGGGGGATCGAGCGGGTGAAACGGATGGCGTCGATCCTCGACCGCCCGTGGATCGCGCTCGAGAAGAAGCGGATCGACAGCGAGCGGGTCGAACTCTACCTCCCGAGCGAGCTCCCCATCGACTTGACCGGCAAGTTCGTCGTGATCCTGGACGACGTCATCTCCACGGGCGGGACGGTCGTCGAGGCCGCGAAGCTCCTCAAGCGACGGGGCGTCGGGGCGATCACGGCCGCCTGCACGCACGGACTGTTCCTCAAGGACGCCTTCGAACGGATCAAGGCGGTGACGGACGACCTCTACTCGACCGACACGCTCGATAACCCGGCGGAGAAGGCGTCGGTCGCCCCGGACATCGCCCAGATCCTCGTCAACCAGTGCGTGCCACTGTAGCGGGGGAGGGGGGCTCGTGGACTCGGCGTCGGTGGTGCCGGCGCGCGGCGCCCGGGCGGACGACCTCCTCGAACTCCTCGGGCTGACGCGGCGGGAGCTGATCCGGCGCGGAGAGCTCGTGCCGCCGAACTGGGTCGACGAAGGCGTCGACGATCTTCGCAGCGGCCGGCTGACCGGGTGGTACCTCCCGCCGACCCGCGCCCTGGCGTTCTATTCGCGCCGGGCCCACCGGGCGTACGGCCACGTCCACGTGACGGGAGGCCCGGAGCGGCTCGACCGCGCCGTGGAGATGCTGACGCTGCTCGCGGACGGGCTCCCGCGGGAGATCCTTCGGTTGGACGCGGGCGTGACCGGGCTCGACGAGCCCGAAGAGGAGGAGTTCGGCCGGCGCATGCTTCGGCGGCCGGGGTCCGAGCTCGTCCGCCGCTTCGCCATGACGCTGGACGTCCCGCGCGCGCCCGCCCCATCGACCGTCGACCTCGCTGCGAAGGGTCTCCGTCCGACGACGGTCGCCGCCGTGCCGATCGAGGTCCTCCAGCAGCTCGACGCGCGCGGTTTCCGCGGGTCGGTCGATGAGTCGCTCCTCGCCGACACGCCGGGGGAGAACGCCCGCCTGCTCTCCGACCTCATCGGCGGGACGTACGGCCGCTTCCTCAGCGAGGCGTCCCGGGTCCTCCTGGACCGGGACGGCGCGCCGATCGCCGCAATCCTCTGCGCCGAGCAGTCGTCGCGGACGGCGGTCGTGCTGGACGCGGTCGTCGACCCTCCGTACCGACGGCAGGGTCTCGGACTCTACCTCTTCTCGTGGTGCATCCAGGCCCTCCGCGCCCTCGGCTACGGGACCGTGCAGCTCTGGGTCACCGAGGCGAACACGCCGGCGCGCGCCCTCTACGACCGTCTCGGCTTCCATCCGTGGGCCCGGTCGATCATCTACCGCTGGCGACGCGCGAACGTTCCCGAGGACGCCGCGCCGCACCCGCAGAACGCGCGGTAAGGGCACCGGTCGAACATCCAGCGCGGGCATGGCGGGAGGCTCGACGGCGGTTCGACCCCACCGATGCAGGCCGCCAGCCGTCGTGCGCGGTCGGCGGCTTCCGCGGCGAACCTCGTCTCCGGGAACTGCACGCGGTAGACTCGAAGGCTCTCCTCGGGACGGGATGCATTCGCGATGCCGAGCACCAGCATGCCGTCGGTGCCCGCAATCGCCGCGGTTCGGAAGCCAAGGTCGCTGAAGTACAGAGGTTGGGCCTGCACCAGCTCGTCCGGGCCGGGGACGACCCGGGCGCGCGAGACCTTGATGAGCGCGGGCACGCCGCGAAAGCACGCCACCGATTCCTGGACCCACGGCTCGGTCGGCGGGGTCCGCACGGATTCGCCGAGCGGACCCGAGTCGAGGACGAGCGACAGGTGGCCGTACAGGTCGTCCCGCCCGAGGGGAAGCTCCGGGGGGGCGCCCTCCGGGGCCGGGCCGCGGGTCGCTTGGAAGCAGGCCCGTCGTGGGTAGACGAGGTCCGAGAACCGGTCGACGGACGGGGCCTCCCCCTCGGGCGGTCGGTAGTTGGCGACCTGTCCGCGCAGACGCTCCGTCTCGGCGGGGTCCTCCGCGAGCTCGGTGATCGCGGCGCGGGCCACCTCCTCGAGGAGGCGCTCGTCGCCGCGACAGGCGCAGATGCCCGATCCTTGGAATTCGCAACCACGGTCCCTCCACGTGCAGCGCGGCAATCCGGAGGGATCGCCGTGCTCCAGCGCCGAGAGGAGCACCCCGGCCCGGCGGAGCATTTCGGTCCGGATCGGGGCCAGCTCTCCGAGGCGGAGGCGGTACGCCCACGGGTCCAGGTTCCCGCTCGCGTCGTTCCGAAGTAGGATGAGGTGGCCCTTCGGCCGGTCGACCAGCGCGCAGTACATCGCGAGCTGTTCGAGGTTCGAGGGGCGCTTCGTCGGCAGCTCGGCGGCCGGCGGGAAGTCGGCCGCGGTCTTCACCTCGGCCGGATCCTCCTCGTCGAGGTCGATCTGCCCGACGATGCCATCGCGGTGGACCCGAACCTCCCGGAACGCCGGACCCGCGACGCGTCGACCGAACTGGGCGTGCAACCTCCGGCCCAGCTCCATCGCCTCCCGGCGCGACGGCGGTACCGGTTGGGGGTGGACGGCCCGGTAGTAGGCGGCCCGCGGGTCGAGCAGGTCCGTCACCCAGATCGAGCGACGACCTTCGAGCGAGCGGGAACGCGCTCGCAGTTCCCCCTCGAGGGCGTCGTCCCTTCGGAGCCGAATCTCCGCGAACAGGGATCCCGAACTCGACATCGTCGACGACCGTGCGGCGCGCCGGAGACCTTCGGTCTATGAGAGCCCTCGCGGGGCGGCGGAACAATCCCTTGTAGGGCGCGCGGCGTGGCCGAGATGTATGCCGCGCCGCTCCCGGGACCCGCTGATCGTCGGGAGCGGCATCGCCGGGCTCTACGTCGCCCTACGGTGCCACGAGGAGGGTCTTCGGCCCACGGTGATCACCAAGTCGAGCGTCGAGGAGTCCAACACCCGCTACGCTCAAGGGGGGATCGCCGCCGCGGTAGGCGCGGGCGACTCCCCGCGGATCCACGAACGGGACACGATCCGCGCCGGCGACGGGCTCGTCGACCCGGACGCGGCCCGGATCCTC
Source organism: Thermoplasmata archaeon (assembly GCA_022749895.1). Lineage (GTDB taxonomy): Archaea > Thermoplasmatota > Thermoplasmata > Lutacidiplasmatales > UBA184 > Lutacidiplasma. The sequence continues at coordinate 72,880 of JAKIWS010000005.1, read as the reverse complement.
GCCGAGGAGGCACCGCTCCGGATCGCGGACCTGGTACGGTACGGCGTCCCGTTCGACACCGTGAACGGCCAGGTCGCCCTCGGGCGCGAGGCCGCCCACTCCCGGGACCGGATCCTGCACGCCGGGGGCGACGCGACGGGTCTCCAGATCGAGGAGACGCTCAAGCGTCGTGTCTTGGACGCCGGCATCGCGATCCGCGAGCGGACCGTCCTCCGTCGGCTGACGCCCGACCGGAGGGGCCACCCCATCGCACTTTTGGGCGCGGCGGTGGGGGGAGGCGCCGAAGAGGTCGACGCGTCGGCGGTCGTCCTCGCGACGGGCGGCGCAGGGGCGCTGTACCGGGAGAGTTCGAACCCGTCGATCGCCACGGGCGAGGGCGTGGCGATCGCCGCCCGAGCGGGCGCGCTCGTAAGTGACATGGAATTCATCCAGTTCCACCCGACGGCGTTCTATCGCCCGGGCGCCCCCCGGTTCTTGATCACGGAGGCGATCCGGGGGGAGGGCGCCGTCATCCGGGACGGCGACGGCCGTCGATTCCTCCCGACCTATCATCCGGACGCCGAATTGGCGGCCCGTGACGTCGTGGCCCGCGCCATCCACACCGAGCTCGCTCGGTCCGGCGACCCGTGCGTCTTTCTCGATGCGACCGCGATCCCCCGGGACCGACTGTTCGCCCGGTTCCCGACGATCTGCCGGATGCTGGACGGCTACGCCCTCGACCCGTCGCGGGATCGGATCCCGGTGACGCCCGTCGCCCACTACATGATCGGGGGCGTGACGAGCGACCTCGAGGGGAGGTCGACCGTCCCTGGACTCCTGGTCTGTGGGGAGGTGGCGGCGACCGGCGTCCACGGCGCGAACCGCCTCGCGAGCAATTCCCTCCTGGAGGGCCTTGTCTTCGGGGAACGGGTGGCGCGTCAGCTCCTCCACCCCTCGCCCGGTGGGCCTCACCCCCCCCGGCGGGTGGAGCAACTTGCGTGGCCACCGGGGTCGGGCGACGGCGGTGCCCCGGACGCCGGGCGTGGCATCGCGGAGCGGCTGTGGGAAGATGTCGGCATCGTGCGCGACGCCCGGGGCCTGGGCCGGGCCGAGCGGGATTTCGCGGCGCTGGGCCGGCACGTGGAACCTCCCGACGGGGGTACCGCTCCCTCGCCTCTGGCGAATGCCGCGCTCGTCGCGGCCCTGGTGGCCCGGGCGGCTGCGCTCCGGACGGAAAGCCGCGGCGCGCACTATCGAGCCGACTACCCTCGTCGGCGCTCCCCTTGGCGATTGCACCTGGGGTTGCGACTCCCGGCCTAGCCCGCGGGCGGCACGTCGTGGATCCCGCCCTCCAAACCGTTATCCAAACCGGGCTTTGCAACCGCCGTGGACTTCGCCGTCCCGCCGGAGATCCAAGAGCTCGGCGCGGCCGCCCGAAAGTTCGTGCACCGCGACCTCGCCCCCCTCGCGGACCGGATGGACCGGGACGACTACTTTCCGCGGGAGCTTTTCCGTCGGCTCGGCGACCAGGGGTTCCTCGGGATGACGGTCCCGACGGAGTACGGCGGCCTGGGGGTGGGCTACCTCGCGCAGGCCGTTGTCCTCGAAGAGATCGCCCGGGTGAGCCCGGCCCTGGCGCTCTCGGTGGGGGCGCACGCCAACCTCTGCGCGGACAATCTGGCCCGCAACGGCACGAACCATCAGAAGCAGACCTATCTCCCGGGCCTCGTGAGTGGCGACCGGATCGGTGCTCTCGCCCTCACCGAACCTTCGGCCGGCTCGGACGCGGTCTCGCTCCAGACCCGGGCCGTCCGGGACGGCGACGGCTACCGTTTGACCGGCACCAAGCAGTTCATCACCAACGGCCCGGTCGCGGACCTCCTCATCGTCTACGCCAAGACCGAGCCGGCCCGGGCGGCGCACGGCATCACGGCGTTCCTCGTGGAGCGTTCGACGCCCGGCTTCTCCGTCGCGAAGAGCCTGGACAAGATGGGGATGCGTGGTTCCCCGACCGGCGAACTCGCCTTCGACGGCTGCCGGATACCGGCCGACCAGCTTCTGGGAAAAGAGAACGAGGGGGTCGGGGTCATGATGAGCGGCCTCAACGTCGAGCGGGCCGTGCTCGCCGCCATCCCTCTCGGGATCATGGACGAATGCCTGGAACGTTCGGTCAAGTACTCCCGCGAACGCGAACAGTTCGGAAAGAAGATCGGCGAGTTCCAGCTGATCCAGGAGAAGCTCGCCAACATGTACACGGACCTCGAAAGTTCCCGGCTGCTCGTGTACGCCGCGCTCGACAGTGTGCAGCGCGATCCCCGGAACGCGCGGGAGGCGGCGTCCGCACTGACCTACGCCTCGGAAGCCTCGACCCGGGTCGCGCTCGCCGCGATCCAGATCCACGGAGGCTACGGCTACATGCGCGACCTGCCGCTCGAACGGCTGGCTCGTGACGCCAAGCTCCTCGAGATCGGCGCCGGCACGTCCGAAATCCGTCGTCTCATCGTGGCGCGGGACCTGCTCGGGCCCGGCTTCGACTCCTAGAAGGTTCAGGGGACCGCCGGACTCGCCGCCCCGCCGGCCCGGCGGGGCCACCGGCCCGTTCCGCGCCGCGACGTACCTATTTAGACCTAGCGAATCATCTACGAACCGATGGCCGGCAGGCCCGCTCCGGGGACCGGGCCGCAGAACCTCCGCCTCGAGGTCCTGAAGGAGCTCCAGCAACTCATTGACAACCGCGAGGCCCGCGACCGGGTCGACCGGGGCCCCATTGCCGAGACCAAGGGCAAGGAGCACTGGGTCCTCCATCTCACCCTCCGCGCCCTCGAGCAAGAGCAGAGCCACGTCGACACGCTCATCGGTTCCGCCTACGCGAACCTCGTCTCGCGACTCGAGGCGATGGACGACCGACTCGCCCGCGCCGAGGAGCGGGACCGGACGCTCGAAGAAGAGGTGCGGGGCCGGTTGGAGCGTCTCGGACCGGACCTGGGCGCGCAGCTCGGAAAGGGGATCGAGGACGGCACGAACGCGGTCGCTCAGCGCGTGAGCGAGCAGGTCCTGAAGGACCTCGATGCGAAGTGGCGCCCGATCTCGGATTCCGTCGAGGCGTTCGCGCAGGGCTCGCGGCAGGTCACGAAGGACGTCGCCGACACCTACCGCGTGGCGACGCAGACGCGACTTCTGCTCAGCGAGAACGCACGACGGATGACCGACCTGGGCCGCGACCTGGTCGCGCTCGAGGAGAGCCTGAAATTGGTGGTCGCGAAGACGATCGAGGAGTACCTCGCCCCGCTCGAGCAGCGTGTGGCCCACATGGAGGGTCAGCTCGGGGTTCCGGCGCCCACCGCCCGAACCAACGGCGAGAAACCCACGACCCCGGCGGAAGGCGAGTAGGCCCGTCCCGCCCGGCCATGACGCGCCTCAGTCGGTCGCACCCACGCTACGCGTCCCTTGTGGTCCGCGCTCGCCTCGCGGACGCGCTCCGCCACGGCCTCGTCGTTCCCGAGGGGCTAATCGCCCACGGACGCGCGGAGGCGTTCGACTACCTTCTGGGCGAGCGCTCTTCGCGGTCGGCGATGCGGGCGGCCCGGATGGCGGCCGAATACATCGCGCGGGCTCGGCATCCCGTGCTGAGCGTCAACGGCAATGTCGCCGCGCTCGCCGCCCCGGAGGTCGCCGAGCTCGCCGTCGCGTGGCCGGGGCTCTTTGTCGAGGTGAACCTCTTCCACCGCACCCCCGCCCGGGCCCGTGCGGTCGCCCAGCGGCTCCGCGCCGCCGGAGTCCGAAAAGTCCTCGGGGTTCGGCCGACCGCCCGTCTTCCCGGTCTGCCGTCGGACCGCGCTCGGGTCGACGCGCGGGGCATCGCCCGCGCGGACGTGTGCGTCGTTCCGCTGGAGGATGGAGACCGCGCGGAGGCGCTTCGCCGCCAGAGGGTCCGCGTCATCGCCATCGATTTGAACCCGCTATCGCGGACCGCTGGGGCCGCCGACATCCCCATCATCGACGAGTTGACGCGAGCGTTGCCGACGATCGCGCGCGAGCTCCGCCGCCTGCGCCGCCAGCCTCCCGGGCCCGGAAACTTCCCGGCGTTCGACGCCGACGGCGCTCGCGCGGACGCCCTTCGGTCGATCCGACGCCGGCTCAGCCGCTCGGGGATGGTGCGGCCACCGCGCCGAGCGCGGGGGCGATCCGGGCCGCGACGGTCTCCAGGAACCGGGCGTCGCTCGCGTCGAACGCCTTGACCTCGTTGCCGTCAATATCGATCTCCCCGAGGATGGAACCGGCGGCCCGGACGGGCACCACGATCTCGGCCCGGGTCTCGAGGAAACAGGCGAGGTATTCGGGCGCGGTGCGCACGTCATCCACGACCACCGTCCGGTTCTCACGGACCGCACGGCCGCAGACCCCGTCCGCCACGGGTATCTTTGTGTGCTCGGTAGCTTGAGCGCCGTCCCAGGCGGCGAGGCTGAGCTCCTCGCCGTTGAGGCGGTAGACCCCCACCCACCGGTAGTGGGCGAACTCGGCGCGCAGGAATCGACAGACCTCTTGCAGCGCGTCGGCGCCGCGAAGCCGGGTCAGGACCGCGTCGATCTGCAGCAGCGCGGGCGTCGCGCGCCGGGGCTCGACGCTCAGGAGCTCACCTTCCAGAGCGGGCGGGAGGGAGCGCCGAGGGGGAGAATTTCCGCCGGGCCGGGGCGACCGGTCCCGGTCTTTGAACTCCCGAAGCGTATTCCGCCACGAGCTTTCCAGACTCGCGCCGTACCGGACTGAGCCACCTCGGCACGCCCGGGCTCTCCGAGAGGATGTGTTGAATAAGCTTGGCGGCGCGTGGTCGTGCCGCCGCGGGCGACCTTAGGCGACCGGGGCGGGCGCCCCGCAGCGGGGACACTCTTCGCCCCGGCGGGCGGACGGGATCTCGGCCCCGCATTCCTGGCACCGCGCGGGGTCCCCGCCGAGGAGCGAGAGGCAGTCGAAACAGGCCCCGCCCCGCCGGTCGTTCGGGAGAACGACGAGTTCCTTCCCGCAGAACGTGCAGTGCTGGTACCGCTCGTCCGAGGTGAACGACGCACGGAGATCGGCCTGCGCGAGCATCCGGGCCGCTCGACCAGCGAGCGTCTACATAAGCGTGTGGCCGGCGACAAGTTGCCGAGCGTTATTCGACGCGAATCCGGTCGCTACGGCTCGCGCCATCGCGCCTTCGCCGCCGCCAGGAACAGGAGGCCCACGGTGAACGCGATGAGGACCCCCCAGTCGGCGGCGAGCGACCCGACCGGCGTCGCCGCGGCGGAGGTCGTCGCGTGGAGAAGCTGGGCGGCGTACGTCGTCGGTGAGAAGTAGGCGATCGTCTGCGCCCAGGCCGGGAGAGCGCTGAGGGGGTAGTAGACCGGCGGGAATACGGTGAGGCCGAGCGAGATCAGCGACGAGAACAGGAAGATCTCGCGAACGTCCTCGAAGTAGGTGGCGAGTGTAAAGCCGAGAGCGGAGGCGAACCCCCAGACGATGACGAGCGTGAACCCGATCGTGAGCGCGTTCGGGAGATTGACCGGCCACGCGTAGGTGCCGGTCGCCCCCAGGGCCGGGCCGCCGGTCGCCCAGAGCGCGGCGAATACCGCGAGCCCAGGGAGCGAGTACAGGAGCTCGGACAAGGCGAGGCCGGTGACGTAGACCGGCCCCTCCACGGGGGAGGCCACGACCATGTCCTGGAGCTTGAGATCGGTCCGGTAATGCGTGAGGTCGGTCTGGAGCGAGGTGCCGATGGAGAGCATCGTGAACAACATGCCCCCCGTGACCGCGTACTTCAGGTAGAGACCGTGGGAGGCGATCGTCACGAAGAAGAGGAAGGAGAGAGGCGACGCCAGAACGCTGACGAGGAACAGCGGTTGGGTTCGCATCGGCACGATGCCGTTCAGGTAGGCGAGCGTGAGGACCGACCGCAACCGGTGACGCTCCGTCATGCCGCCTCCTCGCCCGTCGTTCCGTCATCGATGGGGCGACCGACGACCTGGAGGAAGACGTCCTCCAGACTTACCGGGCCCATCGAGACCCGCGCCCCGGCGCCGAGGGCCTTCAACGCGAGCTCCCGCGCGTCCGATTCCCGGGTGAACACGAGGTGCCCGCCGTCGACGTCGGTCACGTCGCCGTATCGCTCGAGCTCGGTGCGGGGCACGCGCGAATCCACGGTAACGCGGTACGGCCGTCGCACCCGGGCGCGGAGGTCGTCCGCCGTTCCTTCGAGGAGGACCTTCCCCCGGTCGAGGAGAGCAATCCGGGAGGCCAGCTGTTCGGCCTCGTCGAGGTAATGCGTCGTCAGGATCACGGTGCGATGGTCCCGAATCGTCCGGCGGATCGCCCCCCACACCTCTCGGCGCGCGAGGGGGTCGAGGCCGGTCGTCGGCTCGTCGAGGAACAGGACCTCGGCGTCGGAGGCGAGCACCATCGCCACCATCGCGCGCCGGCGCATCCCGCCCGAGAGCCGGCTCACGAGGCGCTTACGCTCCTCGACGAGCCCGAGTTCCTCGAGGACCGCGTTGGTCCGTCGCCGCGATTCCGCACGGTCCATCCCGCGCATCTTGAGGTACAGGTAGACGAGCTCGTCGACGTTGAGGAAGTAGAGCGGCCGGGACTCCTGCGGGATGACCGCGATGCGCGTGCGGACGGACCGGGGATCGGCGATCGCGTCGTGGCCAAGGATCGTCACCGTCCCGGCGGTGGGGAGTAACTGGGTCGAACAGATCCGGATGATCGTGGTCTTGCCCGCGCCGTTCGGTCCGATGAGGCCGTAGATGCCGCCCGGCCGTATCGAGAGGCTGACGCCGTCGAGCGCCGGCGGCCGCCCGACGTTCTTCGGGTACTGCTTCGTGACCCCCTCGGTCACGACCGCCGCGTCCGTAGTCCCCCCTCCGTGGCCTCGCCTCGACCCACCCGGGCTCTTGGGTTCTGCGGCTCCCACTCGCGCGTGCGACGGCGCACGAACTCCCCGGCGGCGCGCCCAGAGGCCGCCCCTCAGCTCAGCACTTCACGGAGTCGATGCTCGGCCCGGGCGCGCTTGATCTCGAGCGCGATGCGGCGACCCGTCGAGAGGTTCGGGGCCACGAGGTCGGAGTAGCTCGAGCCCGAGATGAAGAGGTTCGTCCCCGCAACGATGCGCGTCGAGATTTCGAAGACCTTGAACCTTAGCTCCTCCGTCATGATCCCCTCGACGCAGAACGGTCCGACCATCCCCCCGAACAGCTCGATCGACCGCTCGACGATCCGTGCTCCGACGTCGAAGATCTGGGGGAGGAGCGACTCGCGGAGCACGACCGAGACGTTCCCGGTCACCACGAACGTCGGACGGATCCCTGCCTTGAGCAGCTCCTCCTGGGCCCCGAGCTTGTACAGCTCGTCGATGTTCGCCTCGTCGCGCCGGTCCATCCCGAGGAGTTCCAGCGAGCCGTCGCCGACCCGATAGCCGCGGTCCGAAAGCGGGGAGTAGAAGAAGTGGACGTAGTACCGCGTCCCCAGGACGTACTCCTGGATGACGTACGGACCGGTCGGGGTGAAATCGTCCATCGCCTCGCGGTTTTTCGCGAGGAAGAATCCCTTGCCGCCCTTCGCCCCGTAGTACTTCACGATCGCCGGCCCTTCGACGTCCTGGGGGGTCGCGAACCGCCGCGGCATCTCCACCCCGGCCGACTCGAGCCACATCCGCTCCTTCTCCCGGTCGGACTCCCAGGCGATCACCGCCCGATTCCCGAAGACCGGCACGTCCAGTTCCTGGAAGGCTTCCGGCCCGAGGTACTCGACGAACGACCCGTGCGGGACGATGACGGCCCCGACCTCGCGCAAGCGGCGGGCCTCCTTGCTGACGTCCCCGACCTTGGCCACCGACAGGAACCGGTCGGGGCGCGCCAGGGGGAACGCATCGTAGAACCGGGGAGGGGATCCCACGGCGATGCCGAGGCTCGGGAGTCCCTCCGTCCGCGCCCCGTGGAAGATCTGGAGTGACGAGTGGGAACAGAGGGTCGCGACGGTCAGCGGGCCATCGTAAAGAGGTTCCACCCGCCCCGCGCTGGCGAGCTCCGTCCCCATACGGCCGCCTACCGGGCGACCGAGATAATGGTTACGCGAAGCGGAACCCGCGCTCGGTCCCGCGCGAGCCTCCGGGGGGGCCGAAGGCCGTCTAGCTGTCCTCGAGCGTCCAGTACCAACGGACGTCGCGGCTTCCGAGCTCGGAGATCTTCCGCTTGACCTCCGGCGGAAACGAGGGGTCGCGCAAGAGTCGCCGGATCGCCTCAGTGTCGAGGGGGGAGCGCATCTCGGGCTGACCTCCCTCGGTCAAGATCCCGCGGACCCGGTCTTCAGGGTATCGCCAGTTCTCCTCGCGCCGACGAATGGCGACGCCGCGCGAACCCGGCATCCGGTGGACTCCGAGACGCTCGGCGGCTCGGTGGAGTTCCTGAGCCGCCTGGGCGAGATCACCCTCGAGCCGCCGCTCGTCGGCCCGGAGCGTCTCGAACCGGTCAACGAGCTCCTTCAGTCGCTCGCGTTCGCCGGCGGGCACCTCCTTGAATTCCGGGCACATGCCCCGGAACTCACAGCGGGCACACTGGCGGCCGGGGGTCGGCTCGTACGACTCTGTACGGATGCCGTCGCGCACGGAGACAACGCGTTCGTGCAGCTCGGAAAGCGCCGGGCGGGCTCGGCGCGCGACCGAGTGGGGCGTCTGGCTCCGCAAATGATACAGAGTAAGCCGCTCGACCGGGTCCCGGAAGTTCTTCTCGACGAGGACCTGATAGAGGGCCAGCTGGTCGGAGCCCTCGGCGTCCTCTGCCGAAAGTTCGCGCGACGTCTTGTAGTCGACGATCTCGAGCCCGCCACTCGGCGTCCGGTCGATCCGGTCGATGTAGCCGTGCACGGGGATGTCGTCCCAGGTCGCCTCCAGGTGCGCCTCGACCGCGATGGGGGTCGGCGGGGCGGCCGAAATCGTGTCGTGGAACCGGAGCAGGATCTCTTCGCCCAACTGCCGATACCGCCGTTCCTCGTCCGGGGTCGTGTACCCCTCGCCGAGCCAATTGGCCCGGTAGAATTCGAGCATCTCCTCGCGGGATCGAAGTCGGCCCGGCGTCGCGCGGCCCGAACTCCCGGGGTAGTCGTCGAGCGTCGCCTGGCTCACCCGGTCGGACATGCTCCGCCGTCCGGGAAGGACGAGCGGGCGCAGCAGCTCTTCGAGGACCGAGTGTACGGTCCGGCCGAATGAAAAGTACCCGCGGGGGGTCTCCGGGAGCCGGTCGATGTAGAGGAACTTCCATCGGAGCGGGCACTCGAGGTACGCCCGGACCGACGAGTAGCTGAGCGTGGGGACGGCCGCCACGGCCGAGCGAGCGGCCGGCGGGATATGCGGTTTGGGGCCGGAGGAACCCTAGTGACCCGCCGCGACGGCCGCCGTTTCCTCGACCTTCGCTCCCGGCTTGGGGAGCGGGGGCAGGGTGCCTCTCGCCTGCGGGTTGGTCAGGTTCTTCGGGAGACCGAGGAGGTCGAGGAGCTCCTTGTAGTGGTTCCGGATCGTCACCGGCGTGACGTTCGCCACCGCCGCGATCCGGTCCTGGCTGCGGGGTTCGCCCATCAGGTTGGAGGCGATGTAGATGATCGTCGCGAGGATGCCGTTCGGAAGCACCCCGCTCGTGGAGTAGACCTGTTCGACCTGCTCCAAGAGCCCGAGTACCTTGTGCCGAACCTCCTTCGAGAGGTTCAGGTCCTGCGTGAAGCGGACGAGGTAGTCCCTCGGCTCGACGGGCTTGAGCCCGAGCTTGAGCTCGCGAGCGAGCAAGGTGTACGCCCGGCCGACCTCGATCTTGGTCGCCTTCGAGTGGGCGATGATCTCCTTCATCGTCCGCGGGACGTGGCACTGCCGGCACGCCGCGTAGACGCTCGCGGCGACGAGTGCGACGATCTTCTTGCCGCGGGTTGCCTTGTGCTCGAGCGCGCGGCGGTAGATGTAGGTCGCCGACTCCTTGACCTCTCGGGAGAGGCCGAGTACGCCGGCCAGCCGGTTGAGCTCGCCGAGGGCAACGACCAGGTTGCGCTGGTGCGTTCGGGCCGCGCGCAGCCGGTGGTTGAGCTTCCGCAGGTGGTAGAACTTGAGCGAGGTGTTGCGCGAGAGGCTGTTGCCCTGGAAGTCCCTCGTCGGGACCCCGATCTCGCTGAACAGGCCCTTGTCGGGCATGAGAGGGGAGATGACCGGACCCCAGCCGCGGGCTTCCCGGCCGGTATCGTCCTTGCTCCCCCGCTGGCCCCGATCGCTGACGAGGGCGCTCGCGTCGACCACGAGCCCACAGTCGGCGCAGACGATCTCGCCACGGATCTCGTCGCGGGTGAGATGTGTGGACCCGCACTCCGGGCAGACATCGCCCGATGGGGGGGCGGGGACGGCGGTAACGGTGGCCCCGACCGCGGGCGAGGAGGCGCGATGGCGTGAGGAGGAACGGCTAGATGAGCTCATAGTGAACCAGCTCGGGCTACGCGAGGCTAATATAAATACGTTGGTCTCAATCCTGTCGGCTTTGTTCTTACATGTGCTACACCATGACGAAGAATAGCACGGGGCAGAGAAGGGAGTCCGAGAGGGTCATGCCGGGCACATGAGAATTCTCAGGGAGCGTCCAAGGCGTAGACGGGGAGGCAATGGCGAAGGGGCCCAGGTCGCCCAGCTCACGAACGGCCTTTGGAGTGAATCTCGAGATTGTGGTTCCGTCGCAACCACTTGGCCATGGGTAACATGCTCCGATACAGCTCGCTCCCGGATTCGGTGAGCGTGTAGGCGGCCGACGCGCGGCCGTCGCCGGAGATCGGCACCTTGCAAACGATCTCCCGTTGTTCGAGTGACCGGAGCGTAGCGGAGAGGGTCGCAGGGCTGACGCGGGGGAGCGAACGTTGGATCGGTCCGAACCGAAGCTGTCGGTGATGGCCTATGAGCGTCACGACACAGATGCCCCATTTCTTTCCGACCACGTCGACCAGCCCCACGGGGGGACACGGGCAGGCGAGAGGACCCGAGCAGCACTCCGTCACTATGCGCGGAAGTAGCAGTCCCTTATATCGCTTCAGATATTGAAGCGAATCGGAAGTGAAGGAAGTGGAGTGCGAGTGTTGCGGGTCGAGTCGGTCAGCATCGGCGGGCGGATCGAAGGTCGAGCGAGGGGCCGACCCAGCGGCTTTCCCGAGAGGATCGGCGGAGTCAGGCCCGCAGCGGTGTTCCCTGGACCAGGACGAGCTTCGGGACCGACTGGGGCAATGGAGTCAGCTGCTGGAGAAGGGTGCGTTCGGGCACGATCGGGAACCCGGAAATCTGAGGATTCGTTTTCGGGGAGATGTGTCGGTGCGCAAGGAGCTGGCCGAGCTGGTCGATCTCGAGAACGTCTGCTGTTCGCACCTCAGCTGGACCGTCACGAGCGGAGAAACCGGACTGCTCCTTACCGTGAGCGGCCCGGATTCGGAGCTGGAGAAGATCGGTGCATTTCTCGACTCTTGAGCCCTCTGGAAATGGGGCACGACATCGGGATTGGCGCTGATCCGGCGCCTCAGGTCGATCGAGCCGTGGGTGCAACCTACTGGCGTGGGTTCAGGGAACGCTTCGCCCTCTTCGGCGGAATCTTCTGAGCCACGACCCACCGATGCATCGCGATCTTGCGAGTCTTCTCGAATCCCGCCTTCTCGAACATCCCGAGCGTACCGCTGCACAGGAACGAGCGGGAGACCTTCCGGCCGGCAACGTCTTCAGGGTAGGCCTCCACCGTTCCGCCTCCGAGTCGGGCGATCTCTCGGAGGGCCTCGCCCAGGGCGTATCTCGCCACCCCTTCTCCTCTGCGTTGCCGGTCGATGAAGAAGCAGGTGATGCGCCAATCGGGCAGCTCCCGAAGCCCCTCTTCGTAGGTCTTCCGGCTACGGATGTTCGGGAGTTCTGCGGTAGGGCCGAACTGGCACCATCCGACGGCATTCGGGCCGTCGAAGACGAGCGCGGCGTGCGCCCGCCCCTCCCGTACGCGCGCCTCTTTCATGACGCGGTAGGCGGCCGCCCCCCTCTTCTCTTCGCCCGGCTCGAGATGAAAGGAGATGCACCAGCACCCGCCGAAGATTCCGTTGTGCTTTTCGACGAGACGGGCAAACGCCGGCCACGTCTCCGGGGAGAGAGATCTTGACGTGAACGACGGCGCGGCCCCCGGACGAGCGCGCCCTAGGGCATGTGCCGGAAGAACCTTCGCGGGGCTGGACGACGCCCTCGAGACCCCGACCATCTAGAATTCTTCCTCGCCTATCCGGGAGCGTTTGGAAGACTCGCGACGAACCCTCGGAGGGCCGCGTCGAAGGCTTCCGGCCGGGAGAGGTTCAGGAGGTGGTCCGCTCCCGGGACGAGCTGAACGCTGGCGCCCGCGATCCCTCGCGCGAGGAAGTTCGCGCAGTGTGGCATCGCGGGGTTGTCCTGGTCGCCGACGAGGATCCGTGTCGGGAGGTGGATCTCGTTCAGCCGAGCCGCGGCGGGCCCCCCTTCCCTCGTTTCGTACCGGCCGGAACGCTCCTCGAAGACTTCCTTCGCGTTATCCCGGACCATCGTTCGGAAGAGGTCCAACGCGTTTCCTGTGAGCGAAGAAGCCCAGAGCTGCCTCAGGTACTCGGTGGCCTCCTCGAGCTTTCCAGCCCCCCACGCGTCGCTCGCCGCCTTGGAGAGCGTCTCGTCGCGCTCGAACGTGGCCTTCCCTCCAGGGACCTGGTCGTAATCCATGCCCGAGTACCCCGGAGCGATGAGCAGGAGGGCACCGACCCTCTCGGGGTAGGCGAGCGTCAGGTCGAGGGCGATCTTCCCTCCCATGCTCGGCCCGACGATCAGCGGCCGCTTCAAGCCCAGGTGGTCCAGCAGGGCGACTAGATCTCGGACGGGAGAGTACTCCGAAGTCGCGGGCGCGGAGTTCCCGAACCCGCGCAGGTCGTAGCGCACCACGCGATGGTCCCGAGCGAGGAGCGGGAACTCTCGATTCCACATGCGTCGATCCGCGATTCCCTCGTGCAAGAGTACGATTGAGCGACCCCGTCCCCCCTCATCGTAGGCGATCTTGCCGCCGGCGACATCCAGGTTCTTCGAGACGAGCGGATCTCTCATCAGCACGTGAGAGGGTCCACTGCTCAAATGCCCGAGGGAGGGATGCTGGAACGGCTCGGCACCGGCCCGGGCGGTCGCCGGGACCGCGCCACGGGCACGGAACTCGAGCCGGGCCTAGCGGTTTCGGATTTTTCGTGAGCTGGGGGGCCGCCTCGCAGAGAATGGCGGGCAGCGCGAGCGACGGGTCGCACGCGTTGCCTCCGCGGAGGCAGAGGCCGCGCGGCGAGCCGCGGACCGGAACGTCGCGAACCCGATCCACCGTCCGCTCGCTGGGCCGGGGACGTCGGGCGCGCCCGATTTCGCACTCGCCGGAGGACGACGTAGGTGAACGGCTGACGAACGCCCCAGGGCGTGCGATGGACCTCCCGGACCTCCCGAACTAGAAGGAATCCAGGCGCGAATTCCGATTCCAACCGCCGACCATCGTAGCGTCGAACGTCGAGGCCGCTGCAGGTTTCGGGCCCGTCCAGGGCAAACGTCGCAAGGATGACATGGCCGCCGACGGGAATCGTCCGTCGGGCCAGTTCCACGTAGGCTCGCCGGTCACCTGGGTTGGTGAGAAAGTGAAAGACGGCCCGATCGTGCCAAACGTCGAATCGGCCCAACCGGGGAACGTCGGTGATGTCCGCCCGCATCCAACGGACCGGATGGTTCCCAGGACCCGAACGCTTCCGGCTTCGTTGGATCGCCGCGTTGGCGAGGTCGACCACGACCACCTTCCGTCGGCCGTCGTCGGCGAGTCGAGCGCCAAGGGTCGAGGTCCCTCCGCCGACGTCAATCACCCGATCGTCATCGCCCACGACGTCTCGAATCAGGCGAAGGGAAAGGGTGGGGTCGTCCTGATGCCAGCTCAGTTCACCCTCGCCTTTGGTCCGATAGATGGATTCCCAATGCTTGCGTCGGCTCATCACCGTCAAGGATTGATCCTCGGACTCGGGACGCTCCGGACCGGAACCCGATCGCTCCTCGAATCGAAAAAGCTCTGCTGGCGCGCCGGGGGCACCCTCGCCGGGCAATCGAGGATAGGGTCGTGTCGGAAGGGAGGGATCGCGCGTCCCGGCGCTCGCCACAACCGGGCCGCGGCACGGTCGAGGCGCGGCAGCGACGGCCGATGCCAACTACGACGGCTTGGTGGCCAGGATCGAGACACTCTTGACACCGAATTCGCCGGTCGCCCACTGGGCGGATTCCGAGAGGAAGTTGTACTCGGGGTTTTCCTTCACGCTCAGGATCCTAAGCCCCGCCGATTCGATTTCGTGGTGGAACGTCTGCCGCTGGGCGGCTCCCCCGATGCACGACGCCCAGAGCGTTACGTCGCAGACGATCGCCTGGGTGAGCGGTTTCTCGGTGATGATATCGGAGATCGCGAGCCGACCGCCTGGGCGTAGGAGTCGCGCCGCTTCCCGAAATACCTGACCTTTCTCGGGGGAGAGATTGATCACACCGTTCGACATCACCACGTCGAACCCCCCGTCGGGGGCCGGCACGTTCTCGATGTAGCCCTTGAGGAACGAAACGTGGCGGAACCCGGCGCTGGAGGCGAGCCGCTCCGCCTTGGTCCGCTGCGGGTCCGTCATATCCACGCCGACGACGCGGCCTTGGGCGCCGACCTGGTGGGCGGCGACGAAACAGTCCATACCGGACCCGCTCCCCAGATCCGCGACCTTCTCCCCGGGATTCAAGGCGGCCAGGCCGAAGTGGTAGCCAACCCCCGCGAATCAGTCGACGGCATCGGCGGGCACCTTTTTAAGGGCGGCCGCGGGATAGCCGAGTCGAAGCGCCAGCGACTTCCCGAGCTCGAAGTGGAACTTCCCTTTCGGGTTGAGGGCAACCTGCCGGTACATCGTCTTGACCTTCGCCCGAAGTTCCGTGGGGTCCACGGGGGACATTTTCTGGCTCGTCATGCGCGGAACGAGACCTCCATGCGACCGGGGTGGTCGGAACGAGAGCGGTTCCCCCGGACGTCGGCGTACCCGTGAACCGTTGGGTCCCTCTCCCCTATCGTGGCGCCTGCGTGCCCCCGCGATGGAGTCCAGAAGCGCCCGTGGCCCGCCTCGGCGACGCGCTTCAACTCGTGGAGGGATGCCGCGACTCCCTTCCTGATGACCCGGTGGAACATCATCGCATCTAGGAGGAAGCCGAGCTGCCCTAAGGGAGGCTCGTAGGAGACCGCCCATGTCACGATCGTGCGGGAGCCATCGGGCACGAGGTGGAATTCGGACCGCATCTTCATCCCCTCCACGTTCGTCCGCCCGATCTGGACGTTCTTTTCGAAGGCGTGAACGCGCGCCGTCGCGTGGAATTTGATCCCGGCGATCCGGAGGTGGCAGCCGTCCAGGGAGCCCAGGCCCGAGCCGCGGGCCCACTCAACCTGACGAAGGTACGTAATCCAGTTCGGAAGCGAGTACGGATTCTCGAGGAGCGGAAAGACCCGCTCCGGACGTGCGTTCACAACGATCGAACTCTCCACCCGCTTCGGCAACGGTGATTCGTTCACGGACGGGGGAAGGAGTCCATACATAATAATCTTCGCATATTCGAATATGTAAATATATTAATACCCCCGGTGCGTTCCTCCCTTCGTGGCGCTGGACGATGAGCGGCAGGCCCATCGGCTGGCGGAGGTCTTCGCCGCCCTAAGCAACCCCCGTCGGGTCGTGATCCTCAGTTGCTTGCTCGAGGGAGAAAAAAGCGTCGGCGATCTCTGGGGCTGTGAGCGTCTCCAGCCATCGTCGCAGCCCAACATGAGTCAGCATCTCTCCATCCTCAGAAAGGCCGGCCTCGTGCGGGAACGCCGAGACGGCGCCCGCGTCCTCTACCGGGTCGCTTCCCCGCAGCTCAAGGCGCTGGTGAAGGCGGGGATTCACCTGACCGACGAGCAGCTCGTCGTCGCCCGGTGACGGTTTCGCCCGGAGCGAGCGCGAGGATTCCACCCGCGCGTTCCGGCTCCTCGCTCTCTGCTAGAGATCCCCCCGAGGGCCCGGACCGGTAGGGTTCCCCCTCGAACCTCGCCCGACCCACGCTGTTCGAGGAGGATCTTCCGTCGAAGGCCCTGCCGGAATCGATACTGTTAATCAGGGCCGCTCCGGTCGCGGCGCGTGGCCGCGCGCACGGAAAAGCACCCGAAGACGGTGGACGAGTACCTGGCCCGGTTGCCCCCGAAGTATCGTGCGGCGCTTCGTGGACTTCGCAAGACCATTCGGGGGGCGGCCCCGGATGCAGTCGAGGTCATCAGCTACCAGATGCCGGCGTTCCGGCACCATGGAATGCTGGTCTACTACGCGGCGTTCAGCGACCACGCGAGCCTCTTCGTGGCGAGCGCGCAGGTCCGGCGGAAATTCTCCGCGGAACTGAAGCCGTACGAGTCCGGGAAGGGTACCCTGCACTTCACCCCGGAGAAGCCGCTGCCCGACGACCTTGTGCGACGGATCGTGCGGGCTCGGGCGGCCGAGAACTCTGCCCGACGGCGGACGAAGTCGTAACGGACGGGTCGAGCAGGGCGACGAAGGAAATCTCGGCCGGAGGCTTGGTCGACATCTCCGCGGCGGAGCCCCGTGACCCCGCTGTCGGCGATCTACAGTCCTTGCGCCGGTTCGCGTGGATTGCCCTGTTCCTGCTCGTCGTCCAGAACGCGACCGGTCTGTTCCTGAATCTCTACGTCGCGCTACCGATCCCCGGTTCGTTCGGTGCGGTGTTCGTCCTCGCACCGATCCTCACGGTCCACATCGTGACCGCGTTCCTCCTGGTGATCGGCGGCGTGGCTCTGGCCCGTTTCGGTTTCCGTACCCGGCTGCCGCGACTGAAATGGATCTCAATCGCCGCGCTCATCTCGGTGGTGTTCGCGGTCCAGGAAGGTTTTGCCTTCACCTTCACGCAGAACAACGCGTTCTCTTTCGGGATGGAGATGGGATTCCTCGGGGCGATGGTCCTCTGCGGGACGTTGCTGTACGTCACCGGGCCTGCACCGACCGCTCCGCGTCCGGCGTGATGCCGACCAGGTCAACGCCGTGCGACTTCCCGAACTAGGGAGCCGCGCCAGCCGGGCGCCGGTCAGGGCGGAACGATTGTGAACAGACAGCCGCCGCGTCGACCCCGCCCAAAATCGCTCGACGATACCGCCCACCGCGAGCCCAATCGGCGCTCTAGGGCCGCTCCAAGGATCGCCGGACACAGCAACCGGCCGACCTCGGAGGAGGGGGATTGCGAGGCGAAGCATCCTGTTACGCGCAGCGTGAGGGGTCGGTCCTTGACCACGCTGACCGCGCCCATCGCGTGGGAGGCATAGTACTCGGTCAGCGCCCGGACGACCTCGGGCGGCGTCTCGCCGGTGACCCGGTCCCCGATTTCACGTCCGAGCTGACGACCGATGGTGTCGATCAAGCCGACCAGGTCGAGGCGGAGCTCCTCGATCCCGACGGCCCGCATCCCGAGCTCGGCGACCTCCTTGAGACGGAACATCCCTTCGTCCTCGTGCCCGGCGATGATGTTCAGGGTCGCGCCCGACGGGGCCTCCAAGGCGACCTGCCGCGCGGCGTAGTCGGTCGACCGCGACCAGACGTGGCGGAAAAATTCGCGACCGCTGTGCAACAGCTCCGGACTGGTCGTCCAGAGTCCGATGAGCGGTTTCGCCGCCGTTCCGTTCGCGTAATGGTCGGAGATGTTCACAAAGAGCCCGTTCCGGTCGATCTGGAGCGACGGGACGCCGAACGGCACGGGCGCGTGACGGATCTCGGCGAAACTTTCGAACTGTTTCGCGAGGGGGAGGGTGTCGGCCTCGATGTGGACGAGGAGGCGGAGCTTCACTCCGCGCGCGCGCGCCTCCTTGAGGCTCCGGTCGAGACCGAAATCGAGCACGCGGCCGAGGGAATCGCGGGTGCCGCACATCTGGAGTTCCTTCTCGGCCGCGCCGACCTTCCGCTTCAAGAACCGGAACGCCTCGTCGGCGCCTTCGAGGACCGTGAACCGCCGGTCATCGGCGCCGTCCGGGGAGACGAGGGCTTCCCGCCAACCGAGGAGGATCCGCTCGCGCTCACCCTCGAGCTCTTCGACCTTCTCGGCGGCTTTGTGGTGGACCCGGTCCAAGAACTGCTCCGGGGGAAGCGGCGCAAAGCGCATGGGGCGACCGTTCGTCGACCGGAGGAGACCGTTCGCGACAAGCTGCCGGATGAACCGGTAGGCGTCGACCCGGTTGAGTTGCGCGCGCCGGGCCAATTCGGAGGCCGTCAGCGGACCTTCACGGCAGGCGGCGAGATAGATGCGCGCGCCCCGGTCGGGCACGCCGTCCTCCAGCAGGAGCCCGTGGAGGCTGCGCCCGCCTCGCCCCACGTCGCTTTGACCGTCCTATGCCATAAAGCCGTGGCGGGGAACGAACACGTGGGCGAGGACTTATGCGGTCAAAGGGCCGCTTGGAAATCCTCGATCGTGAGCGTGAACGGCTCGCCGCCTTCGGCGCGGGCGTTCACGATCTCGCGCGCGAGCAGCCAGTAGACCGTCGCGAGGGCGAGTCGTCCTTTGTTGTTGACCGGGATTACCAGGTCGACGTTCCGGGTCTCGTTGTTGACGTCGCAGAGCCCGACCACCGGAATGCCGATCGAGACCGCTTCGCTGAGCGCCTGCTGGTCGGTCGCCGGGTCGGTCACGACGATCACCTTGGGCTCGATGTAGTCGGCCAGGTTCGGATTGGTGAGACAGCCCGGCACGAACCGCTCCGCGTACGATACGGCCCCGATCGCTTTGGCGAAGATCCGCACCGGTTTCTGCCCGTACTGCCGCTGGGAGACCGCGAGGATCTTCCCCGGTGGGTACGCGGCGAGGAACTTCGCGGCGAGCCGAATCCTCCGGTCGGTCTCGCGGATGTCGAGGACATGGAGGCCGTCGTACCGGATCTTGAAGATGAACTTCCGCATGCTCGCGGACTTCTGTTGGGTGCCGATGTGGACCCCGGACGTGAGGTAGGTCTCTTCGGGAACGAGGAGCTCTCCGGGACGCGTGTCCTGGCCCTCGCTCTGGGCCTCCATGTTCTCGCCGATCGCGTCGTCGCCGTTCATTCAAGGGGTCTCTGGGGGCGCGCCGAGACGAAGGAGTTCATTTAGCTTTGCCACCCGTTCGCCGCCGAGAAGTCCGCATTTCAGCCCCGACGCCGCCGTCGCGAGGGCGAGATGGGCGAGCCACCCGTCCGGGACGTCGCCGGAACGATGCGAAACGACCGGCACCATCCCATGGGCCCGGGCAAAGTCGACGGTCGCGAGCGCATCGGTCAGGGTGCCGACCTGGTTGACTTTGATCAGCACCGCGTTCGTCGAGTGACGTCGGTCCCCTTCGAGGACGCGCGGGAGACTCGTGGTGTAGAGGTCGTCCCCGACGATGAGCGCCTTCCGCCCGACCGCCTCCGTCAAACGGTGAAACGCGTCGAACGCCTCCTCCTCGAACGGGTCCTCGACGTAGGTGAGGCCGAACCGTTCGACGAGCTTCGTCACGAAGTCGAGCTGGCCTTCGGTATCGACCGTGTGGCCGTGGTACCGGTACCGACCGTCCCGGTAGAACTCGGTCGCCGCGAGGTCGAGCCCCGGCGTCACGTCGACCTTGAGCTGGTCGCGCACCGCCGTGCACGACGCGGCGAGGAGCTCGACCGCTTCGACGTTGTCGATCGGGGCCACCCAGCCGCCCTCGTCGCCCCGACCGAGCGCGAGCTTCGGGAACTGGGCCTTGAGACGGCGCCCGACCTCCGCGTGGACCGCGAGCGCCCCGCGGATCGCGTCGGCCGGGGGACCCCGGGCCACGGCGTGGAACTCCTGGATATCCGGGCCACCGATCGCGTGCCGGCCGCCGTTGAGGCAGTTGCCGACGATCGCCGGGAAAGCGGTCCCCGGGACCCCCGGTCGCTGGAGCAGCTCCCACAGCGGAATTCCCCGCTCGCGCGCGGCCGCCTCGGCGGTGGCGACGGAGAGCGCGGTCGCCGTGTTCCCCCCGATCTGGGAGAAATCGCGCGAACCGTCGGCCGCATGCAATGCCGCGTCGACCCGGGCCTGGTCGTCGACCGGGAGACCGACGAGCGTCGGGGTGCCCCAGCGGCGGAAGGCTTCCAACGCGGTGGGCACGCCACCCTCTGGCCACGCGCGGACCTCGTGGGTACCGGTGCTGGCTCCGCTCGGGGCGCCCACGCTCGATCGCGCGCCGCTCTCGGCCACCACGGTCGCTTCGACGGTGGCCGCTCCGCGGCTATCGTAGATGAGCCGCAAGCTCACGTGCTTGATCGCGCTCAGGGACCCTCCACGTACTCGACGAGCACGCCCTCGAAGCCGCTCGGATGAACGAAGCCGACCCGACGACCGCGCGCTCCGACGCGCGCCGTCCGGTCGATCAGACGCTGGCCGCGTCGCTCGGCGGCGGCCAGCGCATCGTTGACGCTCGGCACCGCGAACGCGAGGTGGTGGAGTCCGGGCCCTCGACTTTCCAGGAACCGACCGACCGCGGAATCCGGAGAGGTCGGCTCGAGGAGCTCCAAATGGACTCCACCCACCTCGAGGAAGGCGACGCGCACCTTCTGGGAAGCGACCTCTTCCACCGGCGGGGTCCCCACTCCGAGCGCGGGGGCCCAGAGGGCGGTCGCCCGGGCGAGGTCGGGGACCGCGATGCCAAGATGATCGACGTTCACAGCATCCCTAGAAGGCCCGGGACGGAGTGTACTCACCGAAGATCTCCCGCCATTGCCCGGCGACCTCCCCGAGCGTCGCGCCGGCCCGGAGCGCCGCCAGGAGCGGGCTCATCACGTTCTTTCCCGCTTCCGTATCCCGGCGGAGCGTGGCGAGGGCGTCGGCCGTCGCGCTCGCGTTCCTCTCGCTCTTCCACGTGGCGAGTCGGCGCTTCTGTTCGAGCTCCGGCCCCTGTCCGATCTTGAGGCGGCGACCCTGGCCCCGCTTTCCCACCAGCGAGAAACGAGAGTTGCCGTCGGTGAACTCGTTGACCCCCACGACGACCTCCGTCTTCGCCTCGCGGGCTCGCGCGACGCGGTACGCCTCGTTGGCGATCTCCGATTGGAAGAAGCCGCGCTCGACCGCCACGAGGGAACCGCCCATCGCCTCGATGCGGGCGAGATACTCCCGGGCCTCGCTTTCCACCCGGTCGGTGAGGTACTCGATCGCGTAAGCGCCCCCGAGCGGGTCGACGGTCGAGGGGACGCCGGACTCCTCGGCCACGAGCTGTTGCGTCCGCAGCGCGAGGCGTGCGGCGGGGGCCGTCGGGAGCCCGATCGCCTCATCGAGCGCATTCGTGTGCAGCGACTGGGTCCCTCCGAGGACGGCGGCGAGGGCCTCCAAGGTCGTGCGGACGACGTTGAGCTCGGGCTGCTGGGCCGTCAGCGACGACCCCGCCGTCTGGGTGTGAAAGCGCATCGGCCACGAGCGGGCCTTCTTCGCCCCCAGTTCGTTCTTCGCGATGTCGGCCCACAGGCGTCGCGCGGCCCGGAACTTCGCGACCTCCTCGAGGAAATTCCGGTCGGAGGAGAAGAAGAACGAGAGGCGCGGGAGGATCTCATCCAGGTCGAGGCCCCGCGCGGTGATCGCCCGGACGTACGCGATCGCGTTCGCGACGGTGAAGGCGACCTCCTGGGCCGCGGTCGCCCCGGCCTCCCGCATGTGGTAGCCCGAGACGGAGATGTAGTTCCATTGCGGCATCTCCTTCGTCGCGAACTCGATCAGGTCGACGGCGAGCCGGATCGACGGGCCGGGCGGGTAGATGTACGTCCCGCGGGCGATGTACTCCTTCAGGATGTCGTTCTGGACCGTGCCGCCCAGCCGGGCGCGGGGAACCCCCTGCTCCTCGGCGACGGCGACGAGGAGCGCGGTCAGGATCGGCGCCGTCGCGTTGATCGTCATCGACACCGTCGCCTGATCCAACGGGATCTGGTCGAACAGGCTCCGCATGTCCCCGACCGTGGTGATCGCGACCCCGCTCCGGCCGACCTCGCCCTTGGCCCGTGCATGGTCGGAATCGTAGCCGATCTGGGTCGGAAGGTCGAACGCGACGGAGAGCCCGGTCTGGCCCCCCTCGAGCAGGTACCGGAACCGACGGTTCGTCTCGGTGGAACTGCCGTACCCCGAATACTGCCGGAACGTCCAGAGACGCCCGCGGTACATTGTGGGCTGGATACCGCGTGTGAGAGGTAGCGCACCGGGAAAGCCCAACTTCCCCAGGTACTCCTCGTTCGGGTCGACGGGGGCGTCGACGAGCAGAGGCACGGATCCTCCCTCGTAATCCGGGCCCAACGCGGCCCGCGCTTCCCGCTCCCAG
Organism: Thermoplasmata archaeon; assembly: GCA_022749895.1. Taxonomy (GTDB): domain Archaea; phylum Thermoplasmatota; class Thermoplasmata; order Lutacidiplasmatales; family UBA184; genus Lutacidiplasma. The sequence goes on along the minus strand of JAKIWS010000005.1, from coordinate 50,484 downwards.
CGCGCTTTGGCCCCCGGGGTGCGACGAGTCCGGGGTGCCATCGCGTTGCGAGCGGGGGTGCGTATTTAACGGGTGGAGGAGGGCGTGGGCGGGGTAGATCGTTCTCGGCGGAAGAGGGGCCACAACGCCGTCAGGTCGAGCTCCGCCCAGGCGACCGGGACCGGGACTCCGAGCGCGGCGATGACCCGAGGCTCGATCTCTCCGACCTCGGCCACCGCCTCCCCGGCCAAGCGCACCCGCGCCGCCCGGCCGGGGATCGTTCCCGGAACCGTCGCCGGTTCGCGCACGCCGCGCGCGCCCAGACGGGCCATAAGATAGTCGACGAGCGCGGCCGCGTCGGCAAACCCGGCCCCGTCGGCCGCGATGACCGCCCCCGCGTGGTAGCGCGTCGACGCTCCGGACTCTTCGGCGTCCGCGCGTACGATCACGGGCCCCACCTCCGCGATCCGCTGAGGGTATGGATGGCGGACGTTGCGCGCAAGGCTGCCGACCAACGAGAGGAGCATCGTATCTCGGAGCCGGGAAAACAGGTCCGAGACGGGGTGCACGATCGCGATCGGGGACGTGCGTCCGAGCAACGCGACCGACGATTCCGGCACCATGACCGTGGTCACGAGGGGCTGGAACCCCAGACCGAGCAGGAGGAGCTCGACCTGGTCCTGGAACATCGTTTCGGCGCGCCGCCGCCCGAGCGTGCGGCTCGGGGGGACGATCGCGTCGCTCGGCGCCACGCCGCGCGCGTTGACGATCTCCTCGACGAGATCCGGCGCGGCGAGGAGGTCCGGACGCCAGGGCGGCGTCCCGACGGTCCATCCGTCCGGATCGGCCTGTGCGTCGAGCCGCGCGCGACCGAAGAGGCGGACGACTTCTCCTGCGGGTAGGTCGAGGCCCGTCGCGGCGGCGAGCTCGCCGGACGAGAGGCGCAGCTCGCGGGGTCGGACGAACGCCGTTCCGTCGCCGCCCGCCGCCCCGCCCTCCACCGCGACGGCCGCGAGCCGCCATCCGCGGGCGACGAAGACGCTCATCAGGAGCCCGAGACCGTCCGTGACCCGCGCCGGTCGGGTCCCGGTCGATTCGAGAAGGAGGCGTCGGTCCCCGGCGCGGGCCTCCCCGCCCGGTCGCGCGTTCAGGATCGGGGGCAGGCTGAGGAGCGCGCCGGCCCCGTCCCGCAAGGTGAGGCAGGCCCCGTCGAGGCGTCCGAGATCGCCGAACTTGAGCGCCATCGCATGGTCGCGGAAGAACTCCTCGCCCGCGATCGCTCGGTCGCCGTCGAGGGGCCGGATCGTCACTGCCGAGATCGGCTCCATCGAGTACCGGATCGAGGTCGCGCCGTGGTCCCACGGGTAGATCCCGAAGCTCGCCCATCGCCGATGTCCGGCGGCCGCTGTATGGAGCAGCTCCTGGAACCGGACCGCCTCGTCGAGGAGGGGCTGGTCGAGCCGGGAAGTTCCGGGCGCCTCCACGACGACCCCGGCGATGTACGGCCGTAACGGAACGACGGTCGGACTCACCGTGATGGTGGGCGCGACGGCGCCCGCGATGAGCTCCAAGGGGGGAAGCCCGCTCGCCTGTCCGAGGGCGCCGGCGAGTTCGAGACCGAGTCCGCCCTCGTTCAGGAGGTCGAGCCGGTCCGGCGTCGCCTCGATCGTCAGCTCATCGCCCGACCAGACGTCAACCTCGGCCTTCGAAGTCGCCAGGAGGTCGCGCACCTTCGCGGCGTCGCTCGTACCGGCGGCCGCGAGCAGACGGGCCGCCGAGAGCTGGGCGCGGGGCACGGCCTACGACTCCTCGCCGCGCAGCCGGCCCAAGTCGTCGTCGTAGACCTGCCGGATATCGTCGACGCCGAGGGCGATCATCGCGAGCCGCATCACGCCGATCCCCCAGGCCGCGACCGGCACGCGGACGCCGAGCGGCCGCAGCACCTCCGGCCGGAAGAGGCCGCCCGGGAACACCTCGATCCAGCCCAAGCGCGGGTGGCGGACGTACCCCTCGATCGACGGCTCGGTGAACGGGAAATAGCTCGGCCGGATCTTGAGCTCGCCCAGGCCGAGCGCGTCCGTGAGCGCTTGGAAGACGCCGACGAGATGGCGCAGCGTGACGCCCTCCTCGCCGAGGATCCCCTCGCACTGGGCGAACTCGATGTGGTGCGTAGCGTCGACCGCGTCGCGGCGGAAGTTCCGGTCGAGGCAGTAGACCCGGAACGGTGGCTCCGGGTTGGCGGCCATGAACCGGGCGGAGACGGCGGTCGTCTGGGACCGCAACACGGGCCGGGCGGCGAACGCTCGGTCGTACGAGGCCCGCCAACCGGGGCTCATGGGACGGCTCTCGCCCGGGAGCGGCCGGCCTTCGTGCGCCGCCGCGACCTTCTCCAGGAGGTCGGCCGCGGGCGGATGACCGACGACCCCCTCCACCGAAAGGACGTCGTGGATCGACCTTGCCGGATGTTCCTGCGGCATGAACAGGACATCCCCGTTCCAGAACTCCGTCTCGAGCAGCGGTCCGCGCGCCTCGCTGAACCCCAGCCCCACGAGGATCTCCTCGAACTGTCGGAGCCAGGTCGCGTACGGATGGGGACGCGGCCCGGTCACGAACGGGACCGTCGCGCGGACGTCGTACGGCCGGAACGCCGCATCCTCCCACCCCCCGTCGCGCAGCAGCGCCGGGGTCACGGCGCCTTGCAGCGTGGCGTTCCCCGCGGCCATCGGGAGCTGTCGCCCTTCCTCGGAGGCCGCCCAGCGACGGGCGGTCGTTCGTTCGACCTCGACGAGGCCGCGTCGGCGGGGGGAACCCGACCCGGCCGTGGCCAGGTCCACCCCCCCGCTCGCCACCGCTTCGAGCGCGATCTCGTCCGGCAGCGGCGTAGAGGCCGGTGGTGATTCCGGCCGGAGTCGCAAGGGCACCCCCTCGGCAAGGTACCCGTAGCGCCGGAGCAAGCCGATCGCCGGAGAGCGTTCGTCCGGCGTTAGGAGTCCGCTCGGCAGATCCTCGGGACCGATCGGCAGCTTCAGGTCGGTCAAGAACCGAAGGAGACGACGTTCCGGGAGTCCGACCTCCTGGGCCGCCCGCCCACGGGCCGTGAGCACCGGGCGCGAGGCGTGTTGTTCGTCCACGACCGCCAGGTGCTTCGACCGGAGCCGTTGCAGCGAACCGCGTACGTGGTCGGCGGGGAGGCCGGTCGTCGCGGCGAGTTCCTCCTCGCTCGCGGGACCTTGTGTTAGGTCGCGCAGCGCGACGAGGAGCCGGCGCTCGCTGTCGGAGAGCGTGATCGCGGAAGCGGCCGGTCCGGGGTCGTCCGGCGGGTCCGCCACGCCCGCGCGAGATGGGTTTTGGATTAAGAGCCTATCCGCGCGCGCCTAGCCTGCGACGCCGTTCCCTTGCACGTTGAAGAACAGCTCGTCCCCGCCGCCCCCGATGGTGATGTTGGTGTTGAGGGTCGACGAGTCGATCCACGTCGCCGACGGGTAGATCAGGTTCCCCTGACCCGTGTAGGTGTAGAGCGCGAGCTGGTAGGCGATCTTCTCCGCGTAGTCGTACAATAGCACCCGCGCCGGACCGGCGGGCGCCGTCGACGCGAGACCGAGCGCGACGAGCATCGCCTTGTAGGCGACCCCCTGGCAGCTCTGCGGGAAGCTGTTGTTCGCGTAGTACAGGTAGTCCGACGTCGGGTGCGCGCAGTTCGACGCGAACTGCGTCTGCCAGAGCTGCTGCATGACCGCGTCCCCGAACGTGTAGGTGGCGTTGGGGAGGTAGAGCGGGTTCACGTAGTCGGTCGGGTCGGGGTAGTCCGGCGCCCACCCGAGGGCGTACGTCGGCAGCGAATTGACCCCGGGTCCCGCGGCGGCGTTGATCAGGATGTCGACGAAGTTGATGTCGACCGGGTTGACCACGACCGCGCCGCCGGTGACGGTGTTGACGGACGCCGCCCAGAGCGCCATCCGCTGGTCGTTGGACGCGGAGCCCGTGCCACCGAACATCGGGAGCGAGCAGGGGTTGCCGGAGGAGCAGCGGAGCACCTCGGGGTCGAAGTACGGGCCCGACGTGTTGTGCAACTGGGCCCACCAGTACGCCGGGCACGCGACCTTCGACGCGTCGGTGCACGGGTCGGTGTTCGGCCACGGAATGTTCGTCGGGTAGTAGTTCGCCATGTACTGCGGGATCGCCCCGCCGTAGTTGAACGACAGGACGAGTCCGTCCTTCGTCTGCAGCGTGTTCGCGATCGTCGTGTAGGGGTACGCGCGCTCGAACAGCTGGCGCATGCCGAGGTAGCTGAACCAGTCGTTGTTGACCGTGATCGGGTTCGAGGTGTACTTTTGCGCCCCGCCCAAGTTGAAGTTCAAGTTGAACGGATAGAACGCGATCGTGATCGTCGGGGCGTTGATCGTCTGGACCTTCCCCTGCTGGATCAGCTCGAGGAGCAACGCGATGTCGGCGGAAGGTATCGAGGCGAAGTCCGCAACGCCGCTGCTCGCGGCCTGCTCGCCCGGCGTCGCCGAGGTCTCCCACGAGACGTCGACCGTCTTCGCGAAGGTCCCGGGCTTGGGCTCACAGCCGGACCACGTGCAGTACGGGTTCTGGCTGTAGGCCGGGTTCGCCTGCAGGGTGAACGAGACGCCGAGGACGAACTGGGACATGTAGTAGGGACCGCTCCCGAGCATGTTCCACTGGACGTGCCCGAGGTACGTTCCGAACGCGCCGCTCCCGAGCTGCTCCCACTGGTCCCATCCAAGCGGCGGAATGTTGGCCGGCGCGCGACCCCAGCCCGGGCTGCCCGGAGCCCCGCACGGCTGGTCGCCCGCGCCGGTGACGTTTCCGGCCGTCCAGAACGGGATCCCGGCGCCCTGCGACGAGGCGCTGAACCATCCGCACGGCACGATGCCGCCCCCGAGCGGGTCGGCCATCAGCTCGAGGAAGTACGGCCAGGCGTTCCCGTGGCCGTGTGCATGGAACGTGACGCATCCGTGCCCGGTCGCGGGGTCCATCATCACGGTGGTGCAGACGCCGCTCTCGTTGATCGTCATCGAGTTGAACACGGGGAGCGGGGTGTTGTTGAACGAGCTGTGGAGGTTGCTCCATCCGGGGTTGCCGGGGTCGAGCAGCGCCTGGGCGATGATCCAGCCGGGGTTGCACGAGACGCACGGCAGGTTGGCGAAGCCGACGGTCCGCGCGATGCTGAAGACGACGTCGGTCGGCCAGACGCCCCAGTGGTTCTGGGTCGACGGGTCGTAGAAGCTCGAGTTCGGGTTGATGACGAAGGTGTAGTCGGTCCCGGAGACCAGGGTCGAGCTGTACATCCGCTGGCACTGCGCGCTGCCCGGAACGCACGTCGCTAGCACCGGCACGAAGCTGTTCGGGTCCGGCCCGACCTGCGTGCCGTTGTAGGTGATGAGCGGCTGGTAGACGTTGTAGATCGCTTCCGCGCCGGCGGTCTCGTAGTCGATCGCGGGATCCTCGCTCGCCGACCCTCCGGGGACGAGCTCGTAGGCGATGATCGACCCGGCGTGGGGGCTCTTGTGGTGCTGCTGGCCGGTGACGCCGGCGTGGACCGAGGGCGGCGCGACGAAGACGTTCCAGGTGAAGTTCTGCCACGCGGTCAGGTTGCCGCTTTGGGCACCCCCGACGAACGTGACCGTATGGAGACCGGGCGTCGCGGCCGTGACGGTCGCGATGGCGCTAGTGTTGGTGATCACGAAGGTCGAGGTGAGCCCGCCCCCGACGACGAAGCTCGGCTTCAGGATCGTGTAGGCGGGGTTGGTCGGAGCCGCGGTGTAGGCGGCCGAGAGCGTGACGCTCTGCTGCGGCAGCAGCACGGCGGTCGCGCCCTTCTGGGATGCGGTCGTTGTGGAGTTGGAGACGATCGAACCGGAGACCGACGGGAGATTGCCCGCGGTGTTGGAGGTGAACGTGGCGGAGACCACGATCTGGACCAGCCCCTGGATGTTGTCGTGCAAGACGCCATTGACCTTCGCCAGGACCACGATGAGGTAGATCCCGGGCACCGCGTAGACGTGCGTGCTGGTCGCGTCGCGGGAGCTAACGTTCGACGTATCGCCGAAATTGAAGAAGTAGTTCGAGACGACCTCGCCGTTCGGGACGGAAGCTGTGACGGGGACGTTCGCCCCCTCCTGGACCGACCGGTAGGGGAGGAGGACGCTCACGTCGTGTAGGTTCAGGGAGGCCGTGCAGACGGGGGACGCCGCGGGGGCGCAGGCGGGCGGGGGGGTCTTCGAGAAGCCGCCCGTAAGTGCGTACGTCGTGACGCCCATCAAGGCGAGGACGACCACGATCACGATCACGCCGGCGATCGACGAGAGCCCGCGACGCGAACGCGGACCGTTAAACCCCATGCGACGGCGACCTACATACGACATCGTCGAACCCAGACTCCGGAGAGAAGCTCTCTCGGAGGCCTCGCCTATCTTCGGGCTCATATATACCTCTCACCAGCATTCCTCCGCCGAGAACGCGAGGGGACAGCGGACAAGATCGGCCGGCTCAATCGAGCGCCCGGCCCCCGTCGGCCGGGGGGTGGACGAGGCGCGAGAGAACCTGGAACGCATGGACGACATCCGCTTCCCGTACCACGAACGTCGAATCCGTGTAGACGCTCATCAGTTCGAGGCTGTTGATCCCCGCCCGGAACAGCGCGCCCGCGAGGAACGCCAGCACGCCCGGGGTCTCGACGATCGATTCCGGGCTCCGCACGGTGAGCGCCGAGAGCTGCCGGTGAACCGCGATCACGGGTCGCTTGCCGAGGACCGCGAGCACGGCGTCGACGAGATCCTCCTCGCAGAGGATGGTGAGGGCGCCGGGTCCCTGGAGGAGCTGCAGCAAGTGCCGGTGATCGGCGAGCAGCGTGCGACCGGTTTCCAGGACGCGGCCCAGGAGATCCCAGTCGGCGCGCGCCGTGATGATCGCGACGCGAGTACGGACCTCGAGGCGGCTCCCTTTGACCACGTCGAGCACGCGGAGCTCGAGGGGCCTCTCGGGCCGCATCAACCGAGGGTACCGGCGGAGGGCCACCTCGATGGCCTCCTGGTTGGGGGCGCCGGTCTCGGCCCGTATCTTGCGGGCGAGGGCCGTGAAGTTCACGATGTCGTAGCCCAAGCAGTCGCGGATCGCCGGGTGGTCGTCGATGTACCGCCGGGTCAGTTCCGCCGTTGTCGGCCCCGCGCCCTTCCCCGCCGGCATCGACCCTGTGGTGGGGAAGCCGAGGGGGGTCGCGCGGGAAGAGGGTTGCGCTCGGCGGAGAGGCGCCGGTATGGCGCCGAATCGGGTGCCGCCCGGGCGACACCGCGGGGGGGTCGGATGTCGCGCGGGCGACGCCGAGGATATATGCCTCTAGGCTACCTCGTGCGGTAGCCGTCCAGGGTCTTACACGGGCCGGGTCCCGAGGAAGTTCTGGCGGACGGCACGACAACGGAAGGAGGACAGAACCCCGCCTGTGGTCACCCAGCGACGTCATCTGCGCCTACTCCCCTGCCGAGTCTGCACCCACCTACGGGCTAGCCACTACCTTCTCTCCCCCCAGACCGGCCGGCTCCGCCGGCATTTCAGCCGCCCCCGCGACCGGACCACCCCGATGCCGTGCCACGTGGTCGGGTGCGAATGCTCCCGCTTCATCGGGGACTCCCAAGCGTTCCTCTGCCCGGTCTGCGCGCGCCAGTACGCGACCCGCGCCAGTCTCGAGATTCACCTCTACGGCCAGCATCCGGGGCTCAATGCCCGCGAACGATCGGTGCTGCTCCAGGGCGCCCTGCAAAGCGCGCCGTCGGCGCCCGAGCCGATCCGGACCCCCGAGCGCCGGGGCGAAGCCCCACCCGTGGAAGCCTGACCTGGATTCGGGGACACCCCCCCCCGCGGAGACCCCGGGCGCCCCTCCCGATTGAGTCGACCGAACCCTCGCTGCCCGTCGACGAGGGCCGGCGGGATCTCCGTCTCGGTTCGCTCGCGGTTGGCGGCCCCCGACCCATGGATCGCGAGAACCGGGCGGGTTCCTGTCGACCGTGGTCGAAGGGGCCGTCCAACGTCGCCAACAAGCGCGACAACGTCGCGAACGCGGGGAGGACGTCCCGGTCCCGGAACACGAGGATCGAGTCGGCGTGAACGCTGACGGTTTCGAGCGCGTTGATCCCGTTGCGGAACAGTTCATCGGCCGAGTACGCCAGGACGCCCGGCGTTTCCGCGACCCCGGGCCGGCTCCGGAAGGCGAGGACACTGAGCCCGCGCTCCGTCCCGAGGCGCTTCGCCTCGGGAACGAGGTTGAGGAGCGCCGGGAGGAGGTGCTCCTGACAGAGCACCGTCACCGACCGCGTACCTTGGAATACCTCGAACAGGTGGCTTTCGGTCGATTCCTTCACGGCGCGGCGGCCCCGGGCGAGCACGGCGTCGAGGACGCTCCAGTCGTCATCGAGCCGGAGCAACGCCACGTGCGAATGCACCTCCAGGTGACTCTTCCGGACAATCGCGCGCACCGCCAGGAGGCCGGGCGGATCGCCCCGGCCGGCCCGCTGGTAGCGCGCGCACGCGACAGTCAACGCTTCGAGGCTCGCGAGGCCCTGCTCCTGCTGGATCTTCCGCGCGAGCGCGGCGTAATTGACCAGGTCGTCGCGCAACGCCTCGCGGATGCTCGGATGGGCTCCAATGTAATCGCGCGCGACCTCGGCCACCGACGGATGCTTGGAGCGCGGTTCGGTCACACGCGAATCCTACCGGCCCCGAAACCGGACGGCGTTCCCGACCGTGAGGAACGTTGGCGGGCGCGGGAACCTTCGCCGGCTAGAGCGCGGTCCCGCATACGGAACAGATGCTCGTCCCTACGGGGTGGATCGCGTGGCACACCGGACACGCGAAGGCGCCGCTCGAAGGCAGAGGGGCCGGCGCGGGCCCGGAGGGGTCGAGGACATGGTCGGGGACCGTCGACGGGACAGGATCGTCGGTCGGGAGGTCCGGTTCTACGTCGGTCTCTTCCGACAACGGAGGAGGATCGGGCGGAGGAACCGACGTAGGGATCGGATCCGCCATCGTGGACGAGCTCCCGCCCAGGGGGCCTGGGGTCGTACCGGCCCCGGTCGCGGTCATAGGGGAAATACTCGAGCTCGGCGCCGGTTTCGATGCCAACGGTACGACCGCGGCCGGTTTCGGCGGAGCGGGTCGGACCGCGGGCGGGGCGGCCCGACGGACCGGTGGAGCGGCCGCTGCACGGGCTCGGGTGGCCCGGGCGCGCGCCCGCTTGTGGCGGAACTCGCCAATCGCATACGCGATGCCGACCGCGACGAGGAGGATGATCACGAACCCGATCACGTTGTACGGGTAGACGTGGAGCGCGGCGAGGAACCCGGCGAGGCTCTCGAGGTTGACCGCGACGCTCGTCGAGTTGCTGCCGAAGAAGCCGTTCGTCTGCACGAGGGCGGAGACGGTGGCGTGGCTCCCGAAGTAACACCCCGGTAGACCCAGGGTCGCGACCGCGAAGCCGCTCGCGTTCGTCGGGGCGACCGCGGTGGCCAGCGACCCCCCGCACGGGCCTGTGTATCCATTCGAAGCGGCGAGAGCGAACTGGACCGGGAGGGTCGAGATCGGCCGCCCGCTGGTCAGGTTGAGGACGAGGACGGTCACCGTCAGCGCGCCGCCCGGTAGCACCGGCGCGGGGGTCGCGACGAGCGACACGTTGACGAACGTCGAGACGAGGTCCAGGTAGAGCGTCTTCGCACGGGGCGAGCCCCAGCCGGTCACCTGGTCCCAACCGGTGACGGCGTTCCCGAGGCAGTTCGCCCCGCTTGTGATGTCGACGAGCCCCGCGCCGGCCGTGCCGTTCGCCTCCGCGGCGCCAAGGACGTACACGCGCGGGCTGACGAAGCCGAGCTTGTCGCCCGAGACGGCGTCCATCTCGGTCACGAGGCCGGCCCACATCGGCGTGGCAAAGCTGGTCCCCTGGCCGGCGCGCGCTTGCCCGCCGTAGTAGAAGAAGTTCCGGTTCGACGGACCCGCGACGTCCGGGATCCCCCGGAAACCGTGCGCGCCGATCGGGCCGGCCGCCGAACCCACCAGCTGCCACGATGGCGCGGGATAGGTCGCCGAGTAGCCGCCGCCGGAATCGTTCCACGCCGGCTCGCTGGAGAGGCCGGTGACCTGTCCGAGGGGGTCCGCCGTTAGGATCGGGGCCGTGCCGCCGACCGCGAGCACGTCGGGGGAGGCGGCGGGGAACTGGGGCGAGGGTCCGCCCGTGCACGATGTTTTCGCGTCGCCGGCGTTGTCGCCGGAAGCGGCCAGGAGCGTGATCCCCCGGTTCGCCGCCTTCGCGAACTGGAGCGAGAAGGCCGCCTGGAACGAGGCGTCCGAGCTGTCGGGGGTTCCGAACGACATCGAGATCGCTCGGACCCCGGAGAGTCCGTTCACCGCGGTGTTGAGCGCGTCTTCCAACGTCGCGTCGGTGGGCGAGTAGTTGTTGTTCGCCGGCCCGTCTGGGCCGTGGACGGCGTAGAGGTTGGCCCCGGGGGCCATCGAGCCGGCCCACTCGATGTCGAGCGTCAGCTCGAGGGGGGCGTTGCTCGGGTCGTTGAGCGCCTGTGCGGAGGCCGCCGGTGCCCCGTCGACCGCCACGTCCGAGTACTGGACCGCCGGGAACTGGCTGGGGTAGTACGTCCCGAAGAAACCCTGGATGTCGGCGGGGTCGTACCCCCACCCCCACAGGAGCAGGGCGATCCCGATCCCGGTCGCGTACTTCGGCGTACCGGAGACGTTGTAGAGACCGTTCAAGTCGTAGACGAGCCGGGCGCCCGCTGGAGTGACAAAATCGGTGCTCCGCGACGGGGTGGTGATCGCGGGGTGGACCCCGAACCCCGCCGGAAGGGCGGCGGTCGCGAAGGGGATCGTGAACCGGGAAAAGCCGTACGTGAGGCCGGAGACGGCAGCGACTTCGGTAGCGAACGGCCCGGGGAGCGTCGGCACGGAGGCCGGAAAGGTGACCGTGCGACCTTCGAAGGAGCCCTGAAGCACCTGGGTACCGAAGGCGGTGCCCATCGCCGCGGCGGGTCCCGACACGGTCAACCCCAGGCGATCCGGCCACGCGTGGAGGACGGCGAGCCCACGGTGGGTGAAGTACGCGACCAGGGACGAGTACGCGGCGGGGGAGAGGCCGTACCGGTCGGCGAGCGACCCGACACTGAGGCCCGGGGCGCCGGGCGCCGGGGTTCGGAAGAACGACGTCGTCGACGGCCAGAGCTGGAGGCTGACGGTCAGATTCCCGCTGGCCGGTCCGGCGCCTGCGACTTCGGCCGCGTACGCGGGCGAATATCCGGCCCGGGCCGCCCAAGGTGACAGCAGCGCGGCGGGGATCGCGGCCGCGTCGGGTGACATCGCCGATGGAGAACTCACGCCGCGAGCTCGTTCGTGCGGGCCCGCGGCGAGCGCGAACGGCGCCGAGTTAGCGATCGTGGCGGCGGCGAGCAGGATCACCAGCGCCGGGCGAAGTGCACGGAGTTTCATCGGTCATCGACGGAGTAGGCTGCGACGTCTCTAAGATAGTTCCGTCGGAAAACGGGAAGCGATCGGCGCGAGGCGCGACCGCCGCTCAGGATCGGATCGGGGTCGTGTAGCCGGCCGGAAGGTGGTACGTCGCGACCCCGCCGAACGGGTCCGGACGGGCCGCGACCTTGTCGCCGCGCAGACCGCACAGGTAGGCGTCGATCGCTTCCGCCGCTTTGCTCGCCGTGCCCATCGCGTAGACGACGGAACGGCCGCCGGCGGCGAACACGCCGGGGATCGCGGTGGCGTACCCCGGCCCCTTCCCCTCGGGCCAGCCTTGCGACGTGATCTTGAGGTCGAGCTCCGGTCCGAATCCCCGCAGGTCGGCCTTCTGGCCGACCGCGACGACGACGGTGTCGCAGTCGAGGGTCTGTTCGGACCCGGGAACCGGCACCGGGCTGCGACGGCCGCCGGCATCCGGGGGTCCCAGCTCGATCGATTGGACGACGAGCCCGGCGACGTGACCGTTGCCGAGGATCCGCACGGGCGCCTTCTGGAAGATGAACCGTATCCCCTCAGACTCGGCGCCGTGGATCTCCTCGGGGTCGGCCGGCATCTCTTCGCGGCCGCGCCGGTAGACGAGCGTGACCTCCCCACCGTGGGAGAGCCGAAGCGAGCTGCGGACCGCGTCCATCGCCACATCGCCCCCTCCGACGACGACGATCTTCTTCCCGAGGGTGACGGTCTCGCCCTCCGAGACCTGGTGGAGAAGCTTGAGGGCCGGCACCACGCCGGGAAGATCCTCCCCCGGCACGTGTAAGGATCGGTGCGCCGACGTTCCGATCGAGAGAAAGACCGCCTGGTACCCCTGCTCGAGCAACTTCTCCGGCGGGAAGTCGAGGCCAACCTTGTGCTCGGTCAAGAACGTCACGTCGAGGTCGCGGAACCGTCGCTTGTCCTCCTGGACGTCCGCGTCCGTCATCCGGTACGCGGGGATCGTCTGCATGAGGCCGCCGAGTAGCTTCTCCTGCTCGAAGACGGTGACGCCGTAGCCACGGATCCCGAGCTCCCACGCCGCCTGGAACCCGGCCGGTCCGCCGCCGACGACTGCGACGCGCTGACCCTTCGGATGCGACGGGACGTACGCGATCTCCTTCGTGCCAAACTCGAGCGCCGCGCGCTTCAGGTGGCGGATCGCGATCGGGACGCCCTTCTTCTTGACGACGCAGGCGTCCTCGCAGTAATGGTAGCAGACCTTGCAGAGCGACGTCGCGAGGGGATTATCCTGGATCGTGACCCGCGCGGCCCCGTTGAAATCGCCGTCCGCGATCAGCTGGATGTACTCCCGGCAATCCTGCGTGATCGGGCAGGCTTCCACGCACCACGGTCGCCGGCAAGCGATGCACCGCTTGGCTTCCAGGATCGCGTCCTCCTTCGAGTAGGCATGCAGCACCTCCTGGAAATCGACGATCCGTTCCTGGACCGGGGCCTCGGCGATCGGCACCCGGACCGGGTTCAATTTGGGCGGCGTGGGACGTGCGGGGGCAGGGGGAGCGTCCGGCATCGTCGTCCGTACGCAAAGAGCCGCCCGTGCCGATAAGAACGTTGCGCGGCCATGCGGTGTCCTCGCACGCCCACGCCGACCGGAGCGCCGTCGGCGGGCTCCCCAACGATAAATGGGGCGGCCCTTCTTGTACGACGAGGAACGCCGACCATGGTCCTCGACGCGCTCGGAAAATCGCTGCGCGGGGTCCTCCAGAAGATCGCCCGGGGGTCGACCGTCGACGCGGCGATGCTCGACGAGGTCAGCCGCGACATCCAGCGCGCCCTCCTCCAGGCCGACGTCAACGTCCAGCTCGCGATCGAGCTCACCCAGCGCGTCCGCAATCGGGCGCGCGATGAGAAGCCCCCCGCCGGCGCGAACGTCCGCGACTTCCTGGTCCGGATCATCTACGAGGAGATCCGGAGGATCCTCGGGAAGGATCGCGCGTTCGACCTCAAGCCGCGACGGATCCTGCTCGCGGGTCTCTTCGGTCAGGGGAAGACCACGACGGCGGGCAAACTGGCACGGTTCTTCCAGAAGAAAGGGATCCGGGTCGGTCTCGTCGCGGCCGACGTGCACCGCCCGGCCGCGATCGACCAGCTCGAGCAGGTCGCGAAAAAGGTCGGTTGCGAGTTCTACGCGAACCGCGCGGAACGTCGGGCCGAGGTGATCGTCACCGAGGCGCTGAGCGCTTTCCCCCCGCACTTCACGGTGATCGTCGATACGGCCGGTCGTTCCGGGATCGACCCTGATCTCATCGAGGAGCTGAAGCGGGTCCGGACCGCGCTCAAGCCGGACGAGGTCCTCCTCGTCCTCGACGCGGCGATGGGGCAGAGCGCCGGGCGCAGCGCGAAAGCGTTCCACGAGGCGGTGGGGCTGACCGGGGTGATCCTCACGAAGCTCGACGGGTCGGCGAAGGGCGGCGGTGCACTCTCCGCGGTCGCGACGAGCGGCGCCCCGATCGTCTTCATCGGCGTCGGCGAGCACATGGACGACGTCGAGCGGTTCGACCCGACGAGGTTCGTCTCCCGCCTGCTCGGCATGGGCGACATCCAGACGCTGCTCGAGCGGTTCGACGAGCTCGCCGACAAGGAGGAGGCGGAGAAGGCCGCGGAGCACCTCATGACGGGGCGCTTCACGCTCAAGGACATGCGCACCCAGATTGACTCGATCGGGCAGATGGGCTCGTTCTCGAAGCTGCTCTCCTTGTTCCCCGGTTTCGGGGGCGCGAAGATCGACGAGGGCCAGCTCGGGGCGACCCAAGAACGGCTCAAGCGGTTCCGGGCGATCCTCGACTCGATAAACCCGGAGGAGCTCGAGAATCCCCAGCTCATCAAGGGCGACCGGATCCACCGCATCGCCCGCGGGAGCGGCCAGAAATCGCAGGAGGTCCGGGCCCTCCTCAAGTACTACGATACGACCCGGAAGGCGGCCCACGGGATCGCCTCGAACCGCCGTCTGCGACGCCAGCTCGAACGCCAGTTCTCCGGCGGAACCCCACCGGCGTAGCGCGAGGTCGGCGTGGCGGTCAACCTGGCGCTCGCCATCGTGGGAGGGGTTCTCGTCTTCGCCCTCCCCGGCTATGCGGTCGCGAAATCCGTGTTCCCCGAGTGGAGGGTCCGTGGTGCGGGCGCGCTCCTGACGGCGGTCGAGCTCGCAACCCTGAGCTTCGTCCTCAGCGTGACGCTGACGGTCTTGGTCGGCTTCGTCCTCCTCAACGCCGCTCCCAGCGGGTTCCAGGCGACGTGGAGCAACCCCGCTCTCGAGCTATCGCTCGCGGGCATCAGCCTGGTGGGGCTGGCCGTCGCGTACCTTCGGGGAGCCTTCGCGCGGAACCCGCCGTCGGCCCCTCATCCCGAGGAGGATACCGGGGCGACCGGGGGGTGGGAAGCGATGCGTCGCATGGACGACCTTGCGCGGCAGGAGCGGGGCCTGCGCCGCTCCCTGACCCGGATTCCGCCCGGATCCGACGAGGACCGGCGCATCCGAGATCAGCTCGAAAAGGTCCAGACGGAAGCGTCCGCCGTACGGGCGGCGCGGGAGGCGGAGCTTGCCGGGTAGGAGAGGAATTTCGGGTGAGTTCAAGATGGTCCTGGTCCTCCGGGGGGAGCTGGGCCTCTCGCCGGGAAAGGCGGCGGTCCAGGTCGCTCACGCGGCCGTCATGCTCGCGGACCTCGCCCGAGGTCGCCGGGAAGAGGTGCACGATGCCTGGCTCCGACAGGGTCAGAAGAAGATCGTCGTGACGGCCCGGACCCTCGACGACCTCAACGCTCTGTCCGCGAAAGCCCGGGCCCGGAAGATCCTCGAAGTGTTCGTTCAAGATGCTGGGCTCACCGAGGTTCCGCCCGGTACCACGACCGTCCTGGGTCTCGGTCCCGCGCGCGTCGAGGAGATCGACGCGGTCACCGGCCAGTTGCCGCTCTACTAGCGCTCCCTACCGGCCACGTCCGCGGCGGCTCGCGCCGCCACGCTGGGGGGATGCCGGATTGGCGTCCACCCTCGAGGTGGATTTGATAAATCCATAAATAGCCCCTCCCGAATCGCTGGGTCGCGGGGGGCCGTCCCGCGGGGTGTCGTCCGATGAAGATGTCGGTGTACATCATTCGCCGAGCCCTGCTTCTCATTCCGGTCATTATCGGCGTGATGACGATCACCTTCGTCATCATCCAGGCCATCCCCGTCAGCGAACGCGTCTCGTCGTACTACCTCTGCAGCGGTCATGGTGCGGCTTCACCCTGCACTCCGACCATCCCATGCGCCCAGGGCAGTACGGCGCTGTGTCCGAACCCCGCCTATGAGGCGGCCATCCATCAACTCGGCTATGACCAACCGATTTGGACCCAATGGGGCCATTACATCTTCAACAGCCTGCAGCTGAACTGGGGGTACACCGGGTCGCAGAGTCAGGCGTCCCACGCTTTCGCCCTCACCGGTCAGACTCCCGTCTCCACGGTCCTGTCCTACTTCCTGCCCTACACGTTGGAACTCGCCGCGATATCTCTGTTCATGATCCTGCTCCTCGCGATCCCGCTCGGGAACTACTCCGCCGTGTATCGGAACCGACCGATTGACCAGGCGTCCCGGGTCCTTTCCTTTTCCGGCTTCGCCCTCCCCGGATTCCTTCTTGCCATTCTCGCTCTGACCGCAATCACAGTTATCTCGGGGGGCTTTGGCGCGGTTTGCAACGGAACGTCGACCCCCTACGCGGAGTGGCACAATTCGTGGCCGGATTTGGGATGTCTTCCCGGTGGTCGATACCCATCGTGGATCGGCCCGTACCTCCAGACGACGCCCACGGGATTCCCCACGGTTGATGCGGCCCTCCACCAAAACTGGTTCCTCGCCTGGGAGTCCGTGAAGCGGATGTTGGTCCCCGCGTTGGTGATCACCTTCGGGGGCATCGCGGGAATCCTTCGGTTCGTCCGCAACAGCATGCTCGAGGTCATGAACCTGGATTTCGTCCGGACCGCCCGGGCCAAGGGCGTCGCGGAACGCCAGGTGATCAAGCGACATGCGGGGCGCAACTCGCTAAACGTCACGGTGACCGTACTGGGGCTAACGTTCGCAGGGTTCATCGGCGGATTCCCGATCATCGAGAACATCTTCGGACTCCGCGGAATTGGGCTGGTCCTGACGTACGCCATCCAGCCGCAGTTCGACTACGGCCTTATCTTCGGCACCACACTGCTGTTTACAATCATCGTCGTGTTGGCGAACATCCTCGTCGACATTCTATACGCCTACCTGGACCCGAGGGTCCGACTCGGGTAGACCCATGGCGACGATCGACCCAACCGCGCCCAGTGCGCTGCTACGTCGGCGGGGCAGTACCCCCCGCCACCCAAGCCCGCGCATCGCCCAGATGCAGCGGACGTTCTACTTCCTCCGGAAGAACACGCTGGCCATGATTGGCCTCGGCATTCTGCTGTTCTTTGTCATCGTGGCTGTTTACTCGTTTTCCTATCCTGCACCCGCGACCCAGCTCCAGTTGTACTGCGGGACCTACACGGGAAACTCTCAGCCAAGCGGCCCGAGTACTGGGTGCATCAGTGTGTGTACGAGCCCGCCGAATATTGTTCCTCAGTGCGGCCCGACGGCCTACCCAGTCGATCAGTTCAATCCATCGCTTCTACCTCCGACCGTGAATATCGGTCATTTCACGAGTGGGCCGCTGCCTCTCGGCGCTCTCACCGCCAGCCCGGGAAACAACTACTTCTACAACATTTACGCGGGACTGATTAAGGGCGCGCCGTGGTCACTTGGGCTCTCGGCAACGATCGTCGCGAGTGGGGCCGGCGTAGGTCTCCTGTTGGGGGCCCTAGCGGGGTTCAAGGGTGGCCTGTGGGACGAATTCATCATGCGGGTCACTGATGTCTTCCTCTCCATCCCCGGGCTTCTCCTCGTCATCGTCCTCCTCTCGGTCCTGAACAACTCGATCAAGATCCAGATCGGGGCGACCAATTACGGCTCGATTGTAGTCCTTCTGGTCGCATTTATCATCACATGGTGGCCCATCTACACGCGGATCGTCCGGGGCCAGGTCCTCGTAACGCGGGAGCAGAAGTATGTCGAAGCCGCCCGGGCTAGTGGGGCCAAGTCGGGGCGCATCCTCCTCAAGCACATCGTGCCGAACAGCATGTACCCCGTTTTCGTCCAGATGTCGCTAGACGTGGGGACGATCCCGCTCGGCATCGGGGCGATTGTCTTTCTTGGATTCCACATCTATCCAACGCTGTACTTCCCTGAGTGGGGGGCGATGTCGGCCCTATCCGTGCTCCCTATCCCCGGCTTGCTGACCACCTGCGAAAACGCGGTCGCCGCCTGCCAATTCTTCCCGTGGTGGCAGCTGTTCTTCCCCGGCATCACCCTCTTCCTGTTCGCGATCTCGGTGAACTTCCTGTCCGACGGCCTCCGCGACGCGCTCGACCCGAGGTTGCGGAGGTAGCGCCTGAGCGCCTCCGCGAGCCTCCCGTCATCGGCCCCCGTCCCGCTCGAGCCCGCCCTGCTCCGCGCAGCGGAGGCACCGCCGTCCGCGGTCGCAACCAGCGCGCCGAAGCCGGTGGGCGACGTGGTCCTGGACATCCGCGGTCTGCGGACCTACTTCTTCACCTACGACGGCGTCGTCAAGGCGCTCGACGGCGTCACGTTCAACATCCGTCGCGGAGAGACGATCGGGCTAGTCGGCGAGACCGGCTGCGGCAAGAGCGTCACGGCGTTCTCGGTGACCAAGCTCATCCCGGACCCGCCGGGACGCATCATGGACGGGACGATCCTGTTCAAGGGGGCGAACCTTCTCTGGGGGCTCGATAAGGAAGCGAAGTTCAAGACCCTGAAGAAGGGCCGCGTCAAGGTCAGCCGCAGGTTCCGGAGGATTCGCCAGGGCCAGGCCAGGATGACGGCCGTCCGCGGCGGCGGCATCTCGATGATCTTCCAGGAGCCGACCTCGGCGATGAACCCGATCTTCTCGATCTCCGACCAGATCTCGGAGGCGCTGATGCTGCACCGGGGCGAGGTGGTCATCGACGGCCTGCTCCAAGCGTCGGCCGGCCGCCACGGTCGCGGTCTTGCGGCCGACGGCGCCCGCCGGCTCCGCGCCGAGCGGACGACCGAAGCGGGACTCTCCTCGGGTCGGATCGAGGAGGCCTTGGACCAGTTGTTCAAGGTCGCTCGCCAGAACGACCAGGATACGCTGCGGGCCGCGGCGGAGCATCTCGGCGACGTCGCGGGCCTCGCTTCGCTCGGGACCCAGGCGTTCTACGCGGTCCGGGGCTCGTGGGCCGACCCGGAGAGTCGGCGACCCGAGATCGAGCGGGCGTTCCGGCGTCTGAACATGAGCCAACTCCAACGCCGGTACCTCCAGCGCGAGCGGGCGTTGCGGACGTTGGCCCGCGAATTGCAGGCGGTCTACCTACGGGAGATGCGCAACGGCAAGGCCGAGCCGCTGGCCCGGCGGAGGATCACCCTCCGGACGTGGGCGCTCAGGCTCCGAACGTTCTACTTCGGACTCTGGGGGGTCCGGGGCCATGTCCGAAAACCGATCCGGAAGGAGACGTTCTGGCACGCGGTGCGTCTCCTCGAAGGGGTCCGGATCGCCAACCCCGTCCAGGTCGCCCGCGGCTACCCCCACGAGCTCTCCGGCGGCATGCTCCAGCGCGTGATGATCGCGATGGCGCTTTCGTCCGACCCGGAGCTCCTGATTGCGGACGAGCCGACGACCGCGCTCGACGTCACGATCCAGGCGCAGATCCTGGAATTGATGAAGAACCTCAAAGAGCGGGTCGGCACCGCGATCATGCTCATCACCCACGACCTGGGCGTGATCGCCGAGGTCGCGGACCGGGTGGCGGTGATGTACGCGGGCAACATCGTCGAGATCGCCCCCGTCAAGGATCTCTACCTGCGGCCGCTCCACCCCTACGCCCAGGGTCTGCTCGCCTCGATCCCGCGGATGGACGACCCGACCAAACCGCTCGAATCCATCCCCGGGTCCGTGCCCAACCTCATTTATCCCCCCTCGGGCTGCCGATTCCATCCCCGCTGCCCCCACGCGATGCCGATCTGCAAGGAGGTGCGCCCCCCGATGACGGTCGAGGGGGAGGGCCATCAAGTGGCCTGCTACCTCTACCACGGACCGGTCGCCAAGGGCTAGGGGTCACGGGGGACGGGGCGGATGGACAACGGCCATGACTCGGTACTGCTCTCCGTCCGCAACCTCCGCAAATACTTCCCGATCCGCGGCGGCGTCTTCTCGACCCACATCGGGGACGTCCGCGCGGTCGACGGGGTCTCGTTCGACGTCCACGAGGGCGAGACCGTCGGTCTCGTCGGCGAATCCGGATGCGGGAAGACCACGGTCGGACGTCTCCTCCTCCGCCTGATCGAGCCGACCTCGGGCCACACCTTCTACAAGCCCCCCGCGGACGTCCACGCCCGGCTCGAGAGCCTCTACACGTCGCTCGGCGCCGCGTACGCCGGGGACGAGGACGGGGAGGAGCTCCCCGCGAATTCGGCCTCGCTGCTCACCGAGCTCGACGAGATCGCGAAGCAGTACTCGATCTACCGGATGAGCGGCCGGCGGCTGCAGAAGCTCCGCGGCAAGCTCCAGATCGTCTTCCAGGACCCGTTTTCCTCTTTGAGCCCGCGCATGCTCGTGCGGGACATCGTCGCCGAGCCGCTCGCCATCCATCGTCTCGGTACCCCGAAGGCGCGGTACCAGCGCGTGGCGGAGCTAATGCAAGCGGTGGGGCTCAACCCCGAGCACCTCTGGCGGTTCCCCCACGAAGTCTCGGGAGGTCAGCGCCAACGGATCGGCATCGCCCGCGCCCTGGCCCTGCGCCCGGATTTCATCGTGCTGGACGAGCCCACGAGCGCTCTCGACGTCTCCGTCCAGGCCCAGATCCTCAACATCCTCAAACGCCTGCAAGCCGACCAGAACCTGGCCTACCTGTTCATCTCCCACCACCTCTCGGTCGTCCGGGCC
The DNA here is from genome assembly GCA_022749895.1 of Thermoplasmata archaeon. Lineage (GTDB taxonomy): Archaea > Thermoplasmatota > Thermoplasmata > Lutacidiplasmatales > UBA184 > Lutacidiplasma. The sequence continues at coordinate 30,001 of JAKIWS010000005.1, read as the reverse complement.
GTCTCGCGGCGCGTCGTGGTGATGTACCTCGGCAAGGTCGTCGAGCGCGCTCCCACCGAGGAGCTGTTCGGTCGACCGCTCCACCCCTACACCCAGGCCCTGCTGTCGGCGATCCCGATCCCCGACCCGCAGCTCCACCGGGAGCGGATCGTCCTCCGGGGGGACGTGCCGAGCCCGGCGGCGCCGCCGCCCGGGTGCCGGTTCCACACCCGGTGCCCGGCCGTCATGCCGATCTGCTCGAAGGTCGAGCCCCCGCTGATCGCCATCCGGCCGGACCACTTCGTCGCCTGCCACCTCTACCCTCCGACGGAGGCGGCGCTCGCCGGCGCCACGGCGACCTCCACCTCCGCGGGGGGGCCCGTGGCGGCCACGACCGCTTGAAGCCGCCGAACCCGAGCGCTCAGGATGCCCCCCTTGCTGCTCCGAGGCCTAGGCCCCCCGCTCGATGAGGAGGGCCGAAAGGCGGCGCTCGCGGATCCCGGCCCCACGTGGCGGGAGTGGTTCCTCTTCGACTTCGCCCGGGCGTGGATCGTCCTCGGCTTCTTCATCGCCGACGCGTGGATCGTCGCCACCTTCCTCCGTCCGTTCGACGTCTACGCGATGGTTCCGGCGCTCCTCGGCGCCCTCTACCTCGAGATCCTCGCCTACCGGTACCTGTGGGCCCGGCTTCCGATCGAGCGGACGGGGAGTAGCGGCCAACCGTTCCGGCGCACGTGGCTCACGCCGGTCCCCTGGGGTCGATGGACCCCCGAAGCCGACCGTATCCGCGCCGGTCTCGACCCGTATCCGGGTCGCGTAGGCCCCGACCCCCGAGAGTTCCTCTAAGCTCGGGCCAACGGCCCCTCGGCGATTCGGCCTCGATCTCTTCGACGAGCGCAACCGAGCGGCTAGCGACGGGTCCGCACGCGGGGTGCTGCAACCTTCGCCGCGACGTTCGCCCACGCCGCCCGCAAGGCCCGCTCGAGCGTGGGCCCGCTGACAGCTTGGAGACGCACGCTGGTCGCGCCCCGCTGCCCCCACGACCCGTTCGCGGGGACAAACGCCCGTGGCTCCCCCTCGATGAACTGGGCCTGGTCGCTCAGCTCGAGCTTCACCATCCCCCACCCTTCGTGAGGGGAGCCGAGCGTCGCGAAGATGCGGCCTCGGACCCGAAAGTCCGGGTGGCCTTGGTGGAACCGTTCCTCGGCTTCGGGTAGCTTCAGCGCGATACGACGGAACCCTTCGGCGTCCACGGTCGGTGAACCGCTCCGATGTCGCTCGCCTAGCCGGGCCCTCGCAGGGATTTCGGCAATAAAAGGGAGGAAAGGGTTCCGGGAACCCCCCGATGGGCTCGGGGGGTCCCGCCCGTCACGCGCTACCGAACGGCTCAGTAGACCCCGTTGCCGCCGATCAGGTACCACAGCGAGTCGCCGCCGCCCCCGATCGTCACGTTGCTGTTGATCGTCGACCCGTCGATCCAGCTCGCGTAGGTGTAGATGTAGTTGTTCTGGAACGAGTAGGTGTAGAGCGCGAGCGCGTTCGCGATCTGCTCGACCCAGTTGTACATCAGCACCCGCTGCGGGCCCGCCGGCTGGACGGCCGCCAAGCCCTCGAGGTAGGTCATGGAGCTGTACGCCATGCCCTGGCAGTTGTTCGGGATCCCGCCGGTCGTCTGGGCAATCGACGCCCACTTGACGTAGTTCGTGAACGCCGCCGTCGTCGCACAGCTGCTGTCGTTGAACGCGGTGTTGACGCCGACCCCGAGCTGCTCCGCGACGGTGTCCGCCGAGGTGTACGTGCTGTCGGGCAGGTACATCGGCGTCACGTAGTCCGTCGGGTCCGGGTAGTCGGGCGCCCAGCCGAGCCGGTAGAACGGCATCGCGTTGGCGCCCGGCGGGCTGAACAGAGAGTTGATCACCGCGTCGACGAAGTTGATGTCGAGCGTGTCGACCTTGACCGCACCGCCCGAGATCGTGTTGATCGAGGCGGCCCACAGCGCCATCCGTTCATCGAGCGTCGGTGCGCCGGTCTGGCCGAACAGCGGCACCTCGCACGGACTCGACGACGAACACGCCGCGAGCTCCTTATCGTAGTACGGGGACGACGCGCTCGTCGCTTGCGCCCACCAGTACACCGCGCACGCGGCCTTCGTGTTGTCCGCACACGGGTCCGCGTTGGGGAAGCTCACGTTGGTGGGGTAGTAGTTCGCCATGAACTGCGGGATCGCCCCACCGTAGTTGAACGCCCCCTGGATCCCGTCGATCGTGTTCAGCGTCGACTGGATCGTCGTGTACGGGTACGCATGCGCGAAGAACTGCCGCACCGCGAGGTAGCTGAAGAAGTCCGGCTGCACGGTGATCGGGTTCGAGGTGTACTTCGCGGCCCCCGGGGCGTTGAACAACAGGTTGAACGGGAAGAAGTCGATGCTGATCGACGGGAACGTGATCGCCTGGATCTTCCCCTGGGCGACCAACGACAGCAGCAACGCCGTGTCCGTTCCCGGGATCGACGCTTCGTCCGCGACCCCCGTCGCATACGCCTGCTCGCCGGGCGTCTGGGTCGTTTCCCAGATGACGCTCACCTTCGCGGCGTACTGGCCGGCGGCGGGCTCGCAGCCGGCGCCGTGGCAGAAGGACGGCTGGACGTACGCGGGGTTCGCCTGGAGCAGGTAGCTCAAGCCGATCTGGTAGCCGCCGGTCGGGACGTAGTACGGGCCGCTGCCCGCCAACGCCCACTGGACCTTACCCCAGAACGGAGGCACCGAGCCGACCATCTGGTAGTTGTCCCACGCCGTCGGCTTCGCCGCGATGGCCGTCGGGGAGAGGCCCCAGCCGGGCGTTCCGGGCGCGGCGCACGGGTGGTCGCCCGAGCCGGTGACGTTGTTGTACGTCCAGTACGGGATGCCCGCTACCTGAGGTGCCGCGCTGAACCAGCCGCACGGAACGATCGAAGCGCCCAGGTTGTCCGCGATCAGTTCCAGGAAGTACGGCCAGGAATGACCCGCGCCGTTCGCCCAGAAGGTGACGCAGCCGTGGTAGGCCGCCCCGGTCATCGCTACGGCGGGGCAGTCGCTCCCGTTGAGGATGACGTGGCTGTAGATGTTGTCCGGGGTGTTGTTCCGCGCGCCGTGGAGGCCCCCGTCCCAGTTCTTGTTCCCGGAGGGCAGCATCGCCTGCTCGAGGATCCAGCCGTTGTTGCCGCCGAACGACGGCAGGTTCGCGAAGCTCATCGTGCGCGCGACGCTGAACAGGACGTCGGTCGGGTAGACGCCCCAGGACGCCTTGGTCGCCGGGTCGAAGAACTTCGCCGCCGAGTCGAGGACGAAGGTGTAGTTGTCGCCGCGGACCAGCGTGTTGCCGCTGAACTGCAGCGCGCACGCCGGGCTTCCCGGCACGCACGTCGCGAGCTGGGGGACGTACGACGCGTACGTCGGACCCGTCTGGCTGCCGTTGTACGCGATCAAGGTCTGGTAGACGTTGAGGATGACCTCGTAGCCCGCTGTCTCGTAGTCGACGGCCGGGTCTTCGCTGGTGCCGCCGCCGGGGGTTTCTTCGTAGATGTTGAGCGAGCCCTTGTGCGGGCTGGTTGCGACCCCCGTACCGGCGACCCCCGCGTGGATGCCGCTCGGCGCGACGAAGACGGTCCAAGTGTAGTTCTGGAAGGCGCTCACCGTTCCGCTGACGGCCTTCCCGACGAACGTCACCACATACGTTCCCGAGGCCGCGAACGAATAGGCGGCCGTGGCGGAGGTGGTGGTGTTCGTGGGCGTTCCCTGAACGGTGCCGCCGGTCGAGGAGATGATGGTGGGGGACGCGAAGACGAACTGCGGGTTCGTCGGAGCGGCGGTGTAGGAGCCCGTGAAGGTCACGGAGCCGCCCGGCTGCAGAATCGTCGTGGGAGGAGAGCCGGTGATCGCCGTGCTGTTGGTCACGACCGAGCCCGACACGCCGGGCTGGTTCGCGGCGCCCGCGCTCGCGAACGCCGAGACCGTCACAACGGTGAGCTTCTGGTAGTTGTCGTGCACGACGCCGCGGACCGTCGCCTGGACGGAGATCAGGTAGACGCCCGCGCTCGAGTAGACGTGGGTCACGGTCGGCTGGGTGGAGGTCGCCGTGCTCGTGGGGCCACTGTCACCAAAATTGAACGCAAAACTGGAGGCCGTGTCTCCGGCCGGGAGGATGGCGGTGAAAGGAACCGTATTGCCCGTCTGCGACGCCTTGAACGGCACCAGCAGACCGACATCGTGCGTCTGTGCGGAAGCGACACAGATCGGAGAGTTCGCCGGCGTGCACGACTTGACGGTCTTGTTCCCGTGCGGCTGGGAATTGAGACCGACATACGTGCCGGCCCCGACCAGGGCAATCACGATGACCATGACCACCGCGGCGATGGCCGTGCCGATCCCTCGGCGGCCTCCCCAACGACCCGTGTACGACGCTTTCGCTTGCTCCATGTAGTTCTCACCCAAGAGATCCCGGTTCCCCGGAAACTTAGCGGTCCGACCCCGTAGGTGATATATATACTCGACCGGACACGGGCGCTCGTGACCTCGGCGAGCCGGAGGCTTCGGCTCGCCCCGTCGCTTCTGAGCGCGGATTTCGCCGAACTCGGGGCCGCGGTCGCGGCCGCGGAAGCCGGCGGGGCGGACGCGCTCCACCTCGATGTGATGGACGGCCATTTTGTCCCGAACATCTCGTTCGGCCCGGCGCTCGTGCGCGCGGTCCGCTCCCGTACGAAGCTCCCGCTCGACGTGCACCTGATGATCCAAAAGCCGGCCCAGTACGTGGAAGCGTTCGCGGCCGCCGGTGGTTCCACCCTGGTCTTTCACGTCGAGGCGGACGGATCTCCTCGCGAGTTGATTCCGAAGATTCGCGCGCTAGGTGTGGAGGTCGGGCTCGCCGTGAACCCGGAGACCCCGCTCGAAGCCGCCGCTCGATGGCTCGGGGACCTCGACGAGCTCCTGGTGATGAGCGTCCATCCCGGTTTCTCCGGGCAGTCGTTCCTGACGGAGGCTCTCCCCAAGCTCCGCCAAGCCCGCGCCGCGCTCGACACGATGGGGTCGAACGCGGAGCTCTCGATCGACGGCGGCGTAACGGCGGAGACCGGGGCCGAGGCCGCGGCCGCGGGAGCGTCGTTCTTTGTCTGCGGCAACTCGGTGTTCACGGGCGGGCGCGTCGAATCGAACCTCGCTATGCTGCGCGACGCGGTCGTCGCGGGGGCGAAGCGTGCGGTTCGCTGACCTGGTCGCCTGGTACGACCGGATCGAGGCGACGTCGAAGCGCCTCGAGATGCGCTCGATCTTGGTAGAGCTCCTCCGCGCCACGCCGTCGAAGGATCTCCCAATCGTCCTCTACTTGTCGCAGGGAATGTTGCGCCCCGAGTACGAGGGCGTCGAGCTCGGCGTCGCGGACTCCCTCGCGCGCAAGGCGGTGGTCCAAGCGACCGGGGCTTCCGCCGCGGAGGTGACCGCCTCGGTCCGCGCGAGCGGCGACCTCGGGACGACGGCGGCGACGCTGCTCGAAAAGCGACCGCGGCTCGACACCGCGGCGCCGCTCGAGGTCGAGGAGGTCTACGCCGGCTTCACGTCCATCGCGCGCGCCTCGGGGGAAGGTTCGCAGGAGGTCAAGGTCCGCACGCTCGTCGACCTCCTCAACCGCGCCACTCCGGCCGAGGGGAAGTACGTGCTTCGCTTCGTCCTGGGAACGCTCCGGCTCGGCGTCCGCGAGATGTCCCTTCTGGACGCCCTGGGCGTCGCGTTCGCCGACGGTTCGAAGGAGGCCCGCAGCCGCATCGAGGCGGCGTACAACCTCTCGAGCGACCTCGGTCACGTGGCCGCGACGCTCGCGAGCGGCTCGCTCGACGCCCTCAGCTCGATCGGCCTCGAGGTCGGACGGCCCGTGCGGCCCATGCTCGCCGAGCGGGCGACGAATCTCGCCGAGATCCTCGAGCGGATGCCCGAGGGGGCGGCGATCGAGTACAAGTACGACGGCCTGCGCGTGCAGGCGCACATCCCCTCCGAAGGGGCCGTGAAGCTGTTCTCGCGCCGCCTCGAGAACATCAGCGCACAATTCCCGGAACTCGTCGCCGACTTGCCGCGGGCGATCCGGCACAAACCGGCGATCGTCGAGGGAGAGTGCGTTCCGATCGACCCGGAGACGGACGAGATCCGTCCGTTCCAGGAGGTCTCCCGCCGCCGCGGCCGGAAGTACGACCTCGACAAGATTCAGGACGAGATCCCGGTCTGCCTGTTCCTGTTCGACACCCTGATGGCCGGCGGCACGTCGGTCATGGATCGGCCGCTGCCGGATCGGCGGAAGGAACTCGTCACGCTCGTCCGGCCGACGGACCGAGTTCGACTCGCCCAGCAGAAGGTCGTCCACGATGTCGAGGGGGCCCAGACCTGGTTCGACGCCGCGATCGCCGACGGCTGCGAGGGGATCATGGCGAAATCGATCGCCGCCGGAAGCTCGTACCGGGCCGGGGCGCGCGGCTTCTGGTGGATCAAGTACAAGCGCGACTACACGCACACCCTCGGCGACACGATCGATGGCGTCGTCGTCGGCGCGTTCTACGGCCGAGGTCGTCGCGCGGGAGGGTACGGCGCGCTCCTCCTGGCCACCTACAACCCCGAGGAGGACCGGTACGAGTCGTTCTGCAAGGTCGGGGGCGGCTTCGACGACGCGACGGTCGCGGGCCTGCCGGCGAAGCTCAAGTCGAAGGAGGTCGCCGAGCGTCCGAAAGGCCTCCTGACCGAGCTCGAACCGGACCAGTGGATCGAACCCCATTTCGTCCTCGAGGTGCGCGGCGCCGAGCTCACGTTGAGCCCGATCCACCGGGCCGGCGTAGGCAAGATCCGTCCCGACGCGGGCTTGGCGCTCCGGTTCCCGCGCTCGACGGGGAAATGGCGCGACGACAAGGGACCGACCGAAGCGACGACCTCCGACGAGCTCGTGACGATGTACCGCGCGCAGGTCAAGCAGGCCCCGGCGCGTCCGGCGGCGCCCGAGTCGTGAGATTCCGTTCGCTTCCGACCCAAGGATTAAGAGGGGGCGACCTGCTCCTCGCTCCGAGGGCGCGACGATGCTGGTCGAGATGACGGAGCTCGTGGGGCGGCAGATCTACACCCCCGACGGGCGCCTCTTGGGCGAAGTGGACAACCTCGTGGTCGACGTGGAAGGCGCCAAGATCGACGGTCTGTTCGTCGCGGAATCCAGCCCTTTATTGGTCGATGAGTCGAAGCCGGTCAGCGTGCCCTACCGGTGGGTCGCCGCCGTGAACGACGTCGTGCTCCTCAAGTACTTCCCGAAGCGGGTCTCGATGAAGAAAGCCCCCGCCCGCGCGGCGAAGGAGCTCGAAGCGGCGGCTCCCGCGGCCCGGTAACGGCGCGGGGATAGCCAAGCCAGGGCAACGGCGCAGGACTTAAACGGTCGAGCGGCCCCGGCCCGGACCCGGGAGATCCTGCCGCGAAGGCGTTCGCCGGTTCGAATCCGGCTCCCCGCATCGTCCCCGACCGCGGCGATCGTACCCCCCGCGGAGCCCCGAACCCCCCGCACCGGGGAGCTCCGTCGAACGTTGGGCCGCCTGGCGCCGTACCCGGATCCGAAGGCGGAACTCGAGCAGGTCGTCACGCCGGCGGAGCTCGCGACGGAGCTCCTCGGGGAGGCCGACCTGCGGGGGGACCTGGAGGGCCGTAACGTCCTCGACCTCGGGAGCGGCACAGGGGTGCTCGCGATCGGAGCGGCCCTCCTGGGCGCCCTCGTCCGGGGCGTGGAGATCGACCCCGCCGCCGTCGCGGTGGCACGGTCGAACGCGATGAGCCAGGGCGTCGACGTCGCCTTCGAGACGCGGGAGGTCGACGCGAGCGGGCCCACGGTCCACACGGTCATCATGAACCCGCCGTTCGGGGCGCAGACGAAGCACGCCGACGCTCCGTTCTGGGAGGCGGCGTTCGCCCTCGCCGACGGGGCGATCTACGCCTTCGCTTCGGCGGCGTCGCGAACCTTTATAGAGCGCCGCGCGGTCGCGCGCGCCGCGCGGATCGAGGTGACCCGGCCGGTGCGCTGGGAGCTCGCGCGGACGTTTCCGCATCATCGGAAGCGACGCGCCGAGATCCCGGTCGACCTGTGGGTGCTGCGACGCGGACAGGATCGATGAGCGATTCCCCCAACGACCGGCTGGTACTCCCCGGCGAACTGCTCGGCACCGCGGAAGAGTTCGTCCCGGGGCGCGGGACCTACGAGGACAGCGGTCGGATCTACGCGGCCCTCCTCGGCCACGCCCGGGTGGACCCGTCGGACCGAGCGGTCCGCGTCGAAGCGATCAACGCGATCCCGGAGGTCAAGGAAGGCGACCTCGTGTACGCGCGCGTCGACGAGGTCAAAAGCGCGATGGCGGTCTGCACGATCATCGCCGTGGGATCGAACAAGCGCACCGTCCCCGGCGCGCCCGAAGGGACCGTTCACATCTCGAAAGCGAAGGACGGCTACACCGAGACCCTCGGGGACGAGTTCCAGCCGGGGGACATCGTCCTCGCGCGGGTCCTGCAAACCGGTAGCTCCGTCAAGCTCTCCACCCAGAGCCTGGAACTCGGCGTCGTCTCCGCCCGCTGCCAGGTCTGTCACGCCCTCTTGGCCCCGACCGGGAAGGATCTCACCTGCCCGCGGTGCGGCAACCGCGAGCGGCGCAAGCTCGCGGGGGTCGAGGGTTCGGGCGGCCCGACGAGCTCGGGCCCGCCGCCCGGAGCCCGTCGCGAGCACGGCGGTCGGGATCATGGCGGTCGACACCGCCGCTGAGGAGAAGCGGCTCGGGCAGCTCGTCCGCGCCCACGACCGGTGGCGCGGCCGGGAGGTGTTCAACCTCCTCCCGAGCGAGAACGCCGTCTCCCCCACCGCGCGGAAATACCTCGCGAGCGACCTCGCCGGTCGGTACACGTTGCCCGGCCCCCTACCGTTCGACGGCGAAACGATCGACAACAGTTACGCCGGGACGCGGTACGCGGACGCGATCGAGGCGCTCGCCGATGCCGCCGCCGCACGCTTGTTCCATGCCCAGCACGCGACCGTGCGGCCCCTATCGGGTCATATCGCCGCGCTCTCGGCCCTCGTCCCGCTGCTGCCCCGGGGCGCCAAGATCCTCGCGATCGCACCGGAACAAGGTGGGTACGATGGCTACGCACCCGGATACATCCCGGCACTTTTCGGATGGACGGTCCGGCCCCTTCCGGCGGAGGGACCCGGCAACTCGCTCGACGAGGCGGCCGCGGTCGAAGAGGTCCGGCGCGAGCGTCCCGACGCCGTCGTGCTCGGCCAGAGCTTCTTCCTGTTCCCCTACCCGGTGCGGGCGCTCGCGGAAGAGCTGCACCGGCACAACGCCCTCCTGTTCTACGACGCCTCCCACGTCTTGGGCCTGATCGCCGGCGGCCGGTTCCAGGACCCGCTGCGCGACGGGGCCGACGTCGTCTTCGGCAGCACCCACAAGTCGTTCCCCGGACCGCAGGGCGGTCTTCTGCTGACCAACCGCACCGAGCTGTTCGCCCAGATCGCCCCGGCGCTCGTTTGGCGGGTCTTCGACAACGCCCACTGGAATCGGATCGCGGGGGTCGCCCAGACGCTCCTGGAGCTCGAGCGGGTGGGCCCCGCCTACGCCGCGGCGACGATCGAGAACGCCCGGGCGATGGCCGGCGCCCTCGACGGCCGCGGCGTCCCGGTCCGCGGCCGCGAGCTCGGTTTCACCGAATCCCACCAGGTCCATCTCGACCGCGGGGAGCTCCGCCGCCGCCACGGCGTCTCCGCGGCCGTCCTGGCGCGGCGGTGGGAAAGGCATCGGTTGATCACCGACCTGGTCGGACGTCTCGGCACCGCCGAGATCGCCCGGTTGGGCCTCGTCCCCGGCGACATGGATCGCCTCGCCGACCTGTTGGTGCGCGGAGGGATCGGGCGCGACCGGGTCGGGAAGGAGGTCCTCGCCTGGCGCCGGACCTTCTCCCGCGCCAAGTTCCTTTGAGGCGGGAACCCGCTCGCGCCCGAGGGCCGGGAGCGGGCGCGCGGCGTGTATGAAGATGTACCGAGCCGCCGCGAGCTTCTGGCCGCTGATCTCCGACCCCGCCGACTACGCGGGGGAGGCGGGGGATGCCGCGCTACGGCTCCGTCGCGAGGCCCGCATCCCGGTCCGGGACGTCCTCGAGCTCGGCAGCGGGGGCGGGAACAACGCGAGCCATCTCAAGCGCTGGTTCTCGATGACGTTGGTCGACCCGTCGGCGGGGATGCGCCGGGTCAGCCGCGCGCTGAATCCGGAGTGCCGGCACGTGGCCGGCGACATGCGGTCGGTCCGGCTCGGCCGCACGTTCGACGGCGTCTTCGTCCACGACGCGGTGATGTACATGCGGACGGAGTCCGACCTTCGGGCCGCGATGGCGACGGTCGCCGCGCACCTTCGCGTCGGCGGCGCGGCGCTCGTCATCCCCGATCATACGCGCGAGACGTTCCGCCCCTCCACCGGGAAAGGTGGCCACGATGAACGGCTCCGGGGCGGTGGGACCGGTCGGAGCGCCCGCTACCTCGAATGGACGCTGCCCCCCGCGTCCCCTCAGGCGACGGAGAACGAGACCCACTACGCCCTGCTCCTTCGCGCGAGGAACGGCTCCGTCCGGGCGGTCCACGACGTCCACCGAGAAGGGTTGTTCCCTCGAGCGACCTGGCTGCGCATCCTACGCGACGTGGGACTCGTCGCCCGCCGGACGAGCCGCGTGGAGGAAGGAGTTCGCTGCGACGTCTTCGTCGCTCGGAAACCGGCCGCACCGCGCACCCCCCGGACGACGACTGCCGACGGACCCTGACCAATCGCTGACGCAGGGTCGGCGGGTAGGCCCGCCGTTGGGAGGAAAGAAAAGAGGGAAAGGAAGGGGTTCGCCGGAGGCGCCTACCGGCGCCGGCCCGAGGTGCTTACTGCATCCCGTGGGCGGACTTGGAGTGTTCCTTCATCGCCTCTTCGGTCGGGAACGTCTGGTGGCAGACGGGGCACTCCGTCGGCGACGTCGTCCCGGTCCACGGCTGGGCCGGCGCGGGCTTCGCTCCGCCCCACATCGCCCGCCCCAGGGCGAGCGCGACGATCATGCCTATGATGAGGCCGATGACGATCAGCAGCGCACCGCCGACCGCCCCGCTGAGTCCCGGGATGACCGTTTGGTTCGAGAACGAGCTCGTGTTCTGGAACACCGTTCCGCCCGCGGGCACGACCGTGACCTTCTCGACCGCAGTGAGCGTTCCGGCCGTCCCGCCCGGGATCGAGGTCACGACCAGGGTGATCGTGTACGTTCCGGGCGTGGTCACGACCCACGGCGTCACGGTGGTCGCCGCCCGATAGCCGGTGCCCGGGACGAACACAGGGTTCGCGAACACCGTCGAGCCCGAGGGTGACGTCACCGTCACGTTCGCGCCGTTGATGAAGTCGCCGCCGTAGCCCACCGAGATCGTCACGTTGCCGGTCGAGATCGTCGTGTTGGCGCCGGGCGACAGCACGGCCCCGACGAGCGGGTTGAGCACGAGCCATTGGTTGTGCGCCGCCGCTCCCGTCCGGGGCTCGGCCGAGGCGTTGCTGGCGTTCATGATCGTCGCCCAGGCGATGACCTGGTACGACCCGTGCGGGAGTCCGGCGACCGAGGTCGCCGCGCCGAAGCCGCCGGCGGTAAGGAACGCGCCGTTCACGGTGAAGGTGTACGAGGTCGTCCCGTTGACCACCGGGACCGTCACGTTCGTCACCGACGGACACGGTCCACCAAAGCCGAAGACGCTGCCGCAGCCGGATACGATGTACCGTGCCTCGACGGAGAGCACCGCGCTGTCCGTGCGGAGCGGCACGCCCTGGTTGCCGGTGATCGACACGTTGAACGTGATGTTGAACGGCACGGTCTCGTAGAGGGTGAGCCCGTTCGCGAGGCTCGTGCGGACGTCGATGACGTAGAGCTTGCTCTGCGCCGTCGTCGCGCTCCCCGTGGCCGTGGCCACCGAGGCGTTGGTGCTGTTGACCATCGTTCCCCAGACGGTGAACTGGTAGTTGCCGCCCGGCAGGTTTCCGCCGTTGAACAGTTGGGTGTTGAGCTTGCCGTAGTCGACCGTCGTGGTGTAGGCGACCTGGTTCTTGACGACGTGGACCGAGTAGTTCGCGATCAGCGTGCTCGGGGCGACTTCCCAGGCGGCCACGGTGAGCGTGAGGTTGTGCCGGTCCGCGACGGCCCCCGTCACGACCACCGAGAAGTTGAACGAGAGCGGAATGTCGGAGCTCGTGGGCGGCTGCGCGGTGATCGCTACCGTCACGGTGACGGGCGGACTTGGGGGCGCTAGGGGCTTCGGGGCCGCCGCGGGGTGGACGGCCTTGGTGAACGGCGCGACCGCACCCCCGTGGGGAATCCCCACGGAGACCGCCGAGTGCGTGCTGAGGAGACCGAACCCCAACACCGCGACCCCGGCGAGCACCAGTATGGCCGTAGTCGCTACCGCACCTACATTCTTACCCGAAGCTCGGCGCATAAGCTTGGTGACGACTTTCATTACTTAAATCTCGCGGAACACGGCTCTCGGGCGAAGCTCCGCTCCGGCGAAGAATAACCGGGGCGACGCGCCTCCGCGTCGGCACCTACCTCCGACGTTCGAAGGGATGTGGATTCGTCACACTCGGACGCACCATCTTTGGGTGCGCTTCCTCCGCCGAGCGTCGCGCCTCTCTCAATCCGGCGACGCTGAAACGATCGGAACGAGGCAAGGTCTTCGACTTTCGCGTCGTTCGCCCTCGAGAGCTCCCCGCCGGGCGTCGCCCCGCCGCGCAGGCCATATACCGGCCCTTCTCGTCCTCGACCGGGAGGCGGACCTCAGCTTTCGGAGGTCCCAACGGTTGGCGAATTCGCCCCCTCCGAACGCTCCGCGCCGCTCCACCGTTCGTGAGCGCCTGCGTCAAGAGGGCGTCTGGGAGGTCGGGCGGAGTTACGTCGCCGACCGCTACGCCGGCGCGGTGCGCCGTCTCGCCCACCGGTTCGTCGCGCCCCGGATGATGGAGTCGTACGCCCGCGCCACGCTGCAGAGCACGGACGCCGCCGCGATCCTCACCCGGATACCGGGATTCCCCCGGGACCGCGTCGGTGAACTGGTCGTCGAGTTCCGCGAGGTGTCGGACGGGCTCAAGAAGCGGTATGGGTCGTCGCTGCCGTACCCGACCGTTTCCGCCTTCTCGGGCGCGGAGTCGCTCCTGGTCTACGGGATCGTCCGGGGTCGGGCCCCCCAACGGGTCGTCGAGACCGGGGTCGCCAACGGCCACTCGAGCTACCTCATACTGGAGGCCCTTCGACGCAACGGCGGCGGCCAGCTCACCTCCATCGACGTCCGACCGGATGTCGGCGCGCTGATCCCTCCCGAGTTGCGTGCCGGGTGGGACCTTCGCCTGCTGTCGCGGCGACGACCGCGCCGGGACCTCGAGGCCGTGTTTGCGTCGATCCCGTCGATCGACCTGTTCATCCACGACAGCGACCACACGTACCGTTGGCAGAGCCTGGAGTTCGCTCTCGCCTGGTCGAAGCTCTCGGCGGCGGGGTGGCTCGCGTCCGACGACGTCGACTGGAGCTACGCCTTCGTGGACTTTGCGGCGGCCACCGGCCGCTCCCCCCTCGTCCTCGTCTCCGAAAGCAAGGCGTTCGGCCTCCTGCCCAAGACCGGGTAGCCCGGCCGCGGGTTCAGCGACGCCGCTCGACCATCGGAGCGAGCGGTTCGGTGGACAGACGGGCGCGCTTCATCGACGGCGGGGCGGTGGAAAGTTCGACGGCGACGCTGCCGTTCCGTAGATCGGGCGGCACGGCCGCCCACAGCTTCTGTCCACGGGGGGTGAGCACGTAGACCTTCACGCGTCGCTCGTGGCCCCGGACATGCGCCTTCTCCGAGACGATGGCGCCCGCATCCTCGAGCCGGCGCAGGACGCTCGAGAGCGCCCCCTGGGTCACCCCGAGCGCGTCCCCCATCCCCCGTTGCGTGGCGGCGGCGGCCCGCGACGGGTCCTGCCCGAAATCGCCGAGCCGCGCCAGATGGCCGAGGATGCGTCGGGATAGCCGGACCGCCGGTATCAGGGATGGCGCGGCGGCCGGGGTCGGGGGGATTCCTCCGACGTTTCGGGATGCCGGAGCCTCAACCGGCTCGATTAGATCGTCGGGGGGCGAGGGACTCGGCGCGGAAGGCGCGCCGGCCCCCCGCGTCGCACCGAGCGCCGGCGTCGACGCCGCAAGCCGGCGCCGAAGCCGGGCGAACTGCCATCGGAGAGCGCCGTACACCCCGGCGGCGAGGGCCAGCCCCGCGGCGAGGCCGGCCCAGAACTCCCATGCGGTGGGCGAGATCCCATCCCCCCCAGGCTCGAGAGACCTCGGTGGCTCCTAAACCTTCGGTGGGGGGGACGGTCCGCTCGGCGTGGCCGGGCCCATCGTGGGGGCCCCTGGGGGACCTTCCACGACGAGCGGGATCGCCGTCACGAGCTGCTCGGCTTCGAGGAGCGTCCGCCGACGGCGGGCGCCCCAGACGACCACGACGGCCAGCGCCACGAGTCCGATCACGAGGCCGAGTCCGAACATCCCCGCGAACGTCGCGAACCAGGGCGTCGCCCCGTGCGTCGCGGTCGGGTGGTTCGGGGGCGGTGAGTTCGACTGGCTCGCCTGCACCGTGACGCTCTGGCTGCTCGAGGCGACGAACCCGCGCGCATCGGTCACCGACACGGCCACGGTGTAGGTGCCGCCGGCCGCGTAGATGTGGACGACCGAGGGCCCGGAACCCGCCTGACCGTCGCCGAAGTTCCACGCGACCGCGTACGGACCGGTCCCGCCCGTCGTCTGCGCGGCGAGCGTTGCCGAGAGCGGGTCGGAGGTGGAGACCACCGGGGCCGCGAGCTGCACCCCGGGGAGCGGGTTCACCGTGAGGGCGATCGGCGCCGTCACCGCCGATTCCCCGAGGGAGTCGGTCGCTTGGAGCGTGGTCGCGAACGTCCCGGCCGTTGCCGGCTTGCACTGGAGCGTCGTCGTCGTGGCGCCCGCCTGGCAACCGGTCGGAAGGTTCGACCAGAGGTAGGTGTAGACCGACGACCCCTGGCTGGCGGCGGCGGTCATCGTCACGAACTCCGTGAGGTCGAACGTCGCCGCGGAGACCGTCGCGGCGACGCGCACCGGCGGGTGGACGACCAAGCCGACGACCGAGCGGACCGGCCCACCCTGGGCGTCGGTCGCGGTCGCCGTCACGGTGTAGCTCCCGCCCTGCGTCGGCGAGCAGCTGAGGGACGCGACGTTCGCGCTCGCACAGCCCGGCGGCAACCCGGTGAACGCGTACGTCCACGGCGCACCCGCGCCTCCACCGGCCACGGCGCTCAGCGTCACCGACTGTCCCACGTCGAGCACCGGGACCGAGGCGCTCAGCGCGAGCGAGCGGGGCATGACCCCGAGGGTGAGGTTCAGGCGGAGGTCGAGCATCTTGCCGGCGCGGTCGGTGACCTGCGCCACGATCGTGTAGTTGCCCCCGTAGGCCGGGACGCAGTTCAACACGGCGACGTTCGCGGAGGTGCATCCGCCGGGAAGGCCGGAGTACCGGTACGAATAGGCCCCGTCGCCGCCGAAGACGTGGACCGCGAACTTCGCCGACTGGTGCAGCACGACCGGCGCGAGCGACGTGAACGTGCCGTTGATGTTCGTCCAGTTGTAGATCCACGTGTCCGCGAGGTCCTCGTTGACCGGGCAGCCCTGGTAGATGCAGCCGTCCGCCATCACGATCTCCCCGGTACCGGAGATGTTGGTGATCCCGCCGAGCATGCGGGGGGGCGGCTCGGTCGTGATCATCGGCGTCAGGTTGGTCCAGTTCCCGGCCTTGAACGCCCACGTCTCCGTGACGAAGCCGAACGGCCAACCGTAGCCGCTGTAGGTGAGGCCGCCGTACAGGAGGACGTAGTTCCCGACGGTCTCGAACGCGACGTTCGCGCCGCGGATCGGCATCGGGGAGACCGCGGGGGTGAGCGGCGCCCACTTCCCGGCGGCGAACGTCCACGTGTCGTTGTAGACGGTGGCGATCGACGAATTCCACCCGCCGAACAAGAGCACGTACCCGTCGGCCGGGTCGTCGGTCATCGACGCAAAGTCGCGGCCTGCAGGGGGCGCTCCCGCCGTCGCGGTCACGTCCGTCCAGACCCCGGCGTGGAACGTCCAGGTGTCCTCGATCGGGCCACCGAAGAGCACGTTCCCGCTGAACAGGACGGCGTAGCCGTCGTTGTAGTCGTAGGTCATGACCGACGCAAAGCGCGCGGACGGGTGGGTGGGCGAGGAGGCCGTGATGTTCGTCCAGACCCCGGCGTGGAACGTCCACGTGTCGTTCTGGGTGTACGACGGGGAGCCGTAGCCACCCGTCGCGCTGTATCCACCGAACAGGAGCACGTAGCCGTCCAGGGCGTCGTACGTCATCGCCGGGTCCTCGCGGGCCGCGGGGGCGGTCGTCACGTTCGCGCTGATGTTGCTCCACGTGTGGTTCGCGTACACCCAGGTATCGTTCGTGGAGGTTCCGCCGTTCCACCCGCCGCCGAAGTAGAGGACGTAGTGGTCCGCGGCGTCGTAGACCATCCCCGGGGTCGCCCGTTCGGACGGTTGGACGACCGCGCCGACCTCGATCCAGGGCCGCGCCACGGGTCCCGAGGCGTTGAAGAGCCAGCTATCGGAGAGGTCGAGGAAGTTCGCGCAGCCCTGCCCGAGGCATCCGTCCGCCATCAGCAGCGAGCCGTTCGCGGAGACGTTGGTCAGCGCGGCCAGGTAGCGTGCCGGGGGGGGACTCGCGATCGTCGCGGTGAGGTCGGTCCACACCCCGCCGGCAAAGCTCCAGGTCTGCGCCTGGGGGTAGAACGGCCCACCGAGGCCGGCTGCCGCCCCGCCGAACAGAATCACCTGGTGGTGCGAAGCGTCGTACGCGAGGCTCTCCCCGCGCAGCGGCACCGGCTGCACGGTCGTCGCGAGCGCGCCCCAGTGCCCCCCCGCGAACGTCCAGGTGTCGTTGTAGAGCGCGGAGCTGGTCGAGTTCCAGCCGCCGAACAGGAGGGCGTAGCCGTCGAACGGGTCGTCCGCCATCGCGGCGAAGTCCCGACCGGCCGGTGCCGTCCCGGCGGTCGCGGAGACGTTCGTCCAGGCTCCGGCGTGGAACGTCCAGGTGTCGTTCAGGGGCGGTCCGAACAGCGTGTTCCCGCCGAACAGCACCGCGTAGCCGTCGGTGTAGTCGTACGTCATCGCCGCGGCGAACCGGGGGGAGGGCGCGGATGACGAGAACGTGGAGATGTTCGTCCACGCCCCGGCCGTGAACTTCCAAGTGTCGTTGAGGGTGTAGGAACCGGTCGAATTCGGGTTCTTGCCCGTGTACCCCCCGAACAGGAGGAGATAGCCGTCGGCCGCATCGTACGCCATCATCGGGGTTTCGCGCGGACCCGGCGCGGTCGTGAGCGTCGCCGAGATGTTGGTCCACGAGTTGTTCGCGAACACCCACGTGTCGTTGGTCGAGGTCCCGCCGTTCCACCCGCCGCCGAAAGCGACCACGTACGGACCGCTCGGGTCGTACGCCATCGCCAGGGCGGCGCGGGCCGACGGGGCCACGTTGGGCTGGAAGGCGGGCGTCCACGGGGTTGCCGGCGAGCCGGAGTAGAGCACGGGGAGCCCGGCAGGTCCCTGACCCGACGCCAGCGAGGCGCGGGCGGCCGTGATCGCCGCGTGCGCGGCCCCGGCCGAGGCGGGTCCGTTCGCGGTGGGAAGATGGACGGCCGTCGCGAGAGGTCGGCCGAGGGCGGGGACCGACCCGACCACGGTGATCGCAAGGATGGCCACGAGGAGTGGGAGGACGAGCCATCGGCGCGGCGCTCGGGGAACAACGGTGGGGCGAATGTGGGCGTTCACATCGCTCCGACCCCGTTTCCCCCCTTTTAAGCTGAGTCAGTTATAATAGCGAAATATTTCGGCGGTGGGCCGATAACACCGGACCTCGGGGGTAAGACCGGGATGCGACCCGGAGCTCACGTTCGAGTCCACGGGGCGCTGACCGCGCACCGCCCGCCCGAAACCGGGGGGGCTCGGTCCGTCGGAGCTCGGGCCTACTCGTCGATCCCGTGAACGATCTTCCGGTGCTGCGCGAGCGCGTAGGAGGTCTCGAACTCCTCCTTGCACGTCGAGCACGCATACCGCGGCGGACCGGTGGGGCCGCTCGGCCCGCCGGGCGAGGAGGAACTCTCCTCCCACGGACGCGGCGGCGCGGCGACCGCACTCCCGCTTGGACGCGAGCGGAGGGCGGGCGCGAGGAACAGTCCGAGGAGCAACCCGATGAGGCCCACCACGAGGGCGAGCACCGTCGCGGTCACCGCCGGATTGACGATCATGAGCGGCGACGCGAGCCGGCTCTGGTTGAGCCAGACGTTCCCGGGTCCCCCGGAGACGTTGACCCACTCGGTGGCGTTCAACGTACGGTACGGAGTACCTAGGCTCAGCACGATCTGGTACGCCCCGCCCTGAACCGCCGACCACTGGACGGCACCACCCCGCAGTCCGATACCGGGGACGAACGCCTGCGCGGTGAACACGGGGATCGTCGGGGCACCCACGGCGAAGATCTCGAGGGTCGAGTTCTGAACGTACTGGCCGGAGTACGAGTAGGAGATCGTGACGTTCCCCTGCGGCAAAAGCTCGTTCGCGGTCGGCCCGTTGATCGTCCCCGCCACGGAGTCGAAGACGAGGTACGACGTGATCGATGTCGCGATGCTCCCCGAATGGTTCGCCGTGACCCAGACGATCAGCTGGTACTGGCCCGGCGGAGGCTCGCCGGCCCCGGCGTAGAAGTGCTTCAGATTGAGCAGCGTGATGTTGAGCGACTGCTGGTAATCGGCGACCCCGTCCTTGATCTTGATCGAGTAGTTGACGACCTCCGGGCAGGGGATGATCCCGCCGCAGGCGCCGGTCACGTACCGGATCTGGAGCGACTGGTTGAACGTGTGGTTGCTGATCTGGCCGGCCGGGATGCTGAGGTGCCAGGTCATGTTGAACGGCAGCACGGTGTAGGTGCTCGTCACGCCGAGGTTGGTCAGCTTGATCGACCCGACGATGAACGTGTGGCGGTTCGAGAACGTGTGCCCGGTCGAGTCGGTCACGATGACCGTGAGCGTGTGGATCCCGTCGGCGTAGACCCCCGTCAGGTTGCCGTTCGCGGTGTAGCTCTGGTAGTTGGGCGGATTGCCCGGCGATAGATCGCCCGCCGGGGCCCCGTCGACGAACGCGTGAACGCCGGTGATGTGCTCGGTCCCCGGCAGCCACGCCGTGCCGATCCCCGTCAGGAACGGGTCGTTGTTCGGGAGGGTCACGTCGTACCCCCAGGAGATGTTCGCCCCGTTCCCGAAGAAGTCCCGCTGGACGAGGTTGGGCGTCTGCGTCCACGCATCGACCGGGTTCGGCAGGACCAGGATCGGAGCCCCGGTATAGTTCCGGGAATACGAGTCGTTGTACTGGCACGTGATCTTGGTGCTCGGGTTACCGAGGTTGTTGGGCGCGCACGGCTCCTGGTAGGAGAAGGTCCGGTTCGACGCCCCGGGGATGCTGGCTGCGACGAAGCCGAGCTCGGCGATCGTCCCGTCGGGGTACTGGAACCAGGGCAGCGCGCTGTAGTTGTCCGGAACGTAGACTTGCGCCTGACCGTTCAGGTCGGTGATGGCGGAGGTTCCGGAGACGTTCGTCACGCCCATGAGACCGCGCGATCCCTCGTACCGATAGAACTTGTTCTCGCCCCCGAGGTCGAGCGTCGCCAGCCAGACCTTGAGACCGGAGAGCCGGTTGCCCTGCCAGTCGTTGGTCGTGACGTTGAGCAGTTCGCCCTTCCACGAGTAGATCACGTTGTAGAGTGCGGTCTGGTTGAGCGCGTTCGGTTCGGTCGCGTTGATCGTCGCGCCGTTCACGACCTGGCGGAGCGCCCGAAGCACGAAGCCCGGCGTACTGAACTGGGAATAGTTCCCGCTGTACGCGTCCGTAGTTCCCACGTTGGGGCCCGGGGTGACCAGGTAGGTCGTGCCCCCGGTCGCGCCGCCGTAGGAGGCGTTGACGAAGTACGTGGTCGGCTTGATCATGTTCCAGGTGTAGACGAACGCGTCCCCGGTAACGTTCGTGAACGACTCGGAGACGATCTTCGGCAGCTCCCAGTGCGGGTTACCGAGGCCGTTCGTCACCTGCTCGAGGCGGGTGCCCGAGAAGGCGAGCAACGAGGGCGACGCGATCGTGGCGTCGACCTTCACGTTGTAGACGGGCTTTCCGTTCATCGTGACGTGGACGGTGAACTCGTTCCCGTAGTTCGGGCCGAGCCCGGGGGAGAGCGTGATGGGCGCGTTGTACCCGAGCGCGGTGTTGAACCAGGAGAAGCCGCCCACGATCGAGCTGCTCGACGGTTGCGTCACCGTGACGACGAGCGCGCCGGTCTTCGGCAGGTCAAGGGAGATCCACGAGTAGGCGAACCCAAGAGTAGGGTTCGAAGCGTTCCCGAACTCGAAAATGACGGTCCCGGGGCCGTTGATGACGCCGGTCGACGTGTCGAGAGTGAAGGTGTAGCCTGCGGTAGGGGTTAACGTCGCCGTCAACGCGGGCTGGAACGTCGAGACTGGACCGTTCTCAGGCATGTACTTCAGGGTAACGTGGGGGTTAGACAGTGCAATTTGCGAACTGGCGTTTACGTGAATCGTATACGTTGAGTTCATCGCTAGATTTGCCCAACCGCTCGGATTCCAAGACGTGCCGGCGGGGTTCGTAGTTTGGAACTGCCCGGGCAGCGTGTCCAGCTTGAGCAGGTCGACCGCGAAGTTGTACACGTTGATCGAGCCCCAGCCGGTCGGGAAGTCCCATCCGGGGAGCGTATCGCCGTAGTTCGTCTGACCCAGCGCGTTGACGGGGAACTTCTGACCGGGGGGCCACTGCCAGCCCTGCTGGACGCCGAAGTTGCCCCAGAAACTGGTCCCGTTGCCGAGCACGCCGGTGGCCCCGTTGTAGGGGACGGTCCCGATGTCGTAGTACGGGACGAGCGAGAGGTTGCCGTTCTGCCAGGCGTTCCCGACCTTGTAGACCGCGAGGTTCGCGTTCCCCAGGTACGGGGATTGGCCGTGGGCCAGTAGATACTCGTCGATCAGCCCGCGCATGCCTGCCGTGGTCGGGCAGGCGAAGCTCGTACCACCCCAGCCCCAGTTCGTGACCCCGTCGAAGAAGATCGACTCGTTGAAGTCGGATTCGGCGGCGACGCCGGAACCGAGCGAGCGGCCGAGGTTCGGAACGCCGTAGCCGTGCTGCCACCAGCTCTGGTTGAACCAGTAGCTGGTCCCGAACCCGCCCGACGCGACGGGGGGCAGCTGCGTCAGCGTGTAGTTCGTGTTGGGCACGTACCAGTACCCCTGGTACCCCATCCGCGCGGTCGACGCGACGTAGTACGGCACGTTCTTGATCACCGTGGGGGGCGAGCCCAACGTCTGGTTGAAGTAGCCCAGCAGGCCGGTTCTCGGGAGGACGGCGCCCGCCGCGTCGACCGCCGCCGTTCGCGCGCCGTTGACGGAGAGGACGTACGGGTCGGTGGCGGGCCAGCTGCCGGCGAGCTGACCGTTCGCTGCGTCGAACCCGCCGCCGTCCCCGCTCGACGCGATGACCGACGAGCCGCGGGCCGTGAGGAGCATGAAGTAGTCGTGCATGGTGAGCGAGTTCGCCCAGTTCGGCCCGTAGAGCGGCCCGCCATCCTCGCCCCCGTTGCCCCAGGAGTTCGAGACGATGTTCGGGACCTTCGCCATGTTGACGATCGTGGCGTAGTCGTCGTCGAGCACGTTGGTGTTGAGGGTCGGACCGTACACGGGCATGATCCGCGCGCCCGGCGCCATCGTCGACGACCAGGTGATGTCGAGCGCCATCTCGGCGGAGGCGCTCCCGATGCAGCACCAGTAGACCGTCCCGTTGGTCGTGTACGCCCCGTCGATCGGCGTCGGAACGAGGCGGTTCATGATCTGGTTCGGATTGTTCCAGACGAGCGAGGCGTAGCTGCGCATGTCGTCGGGGTTGATCCCGCCGGCCATCACGATCGCGATCGTGATCGGGGTCCCGGTGGAGTCACCGTTGTAACCGGCGGCGGTGAGGGGGTTCGCGTTGTACAGGAAGTTCAGCGCGGCCGGCGTGACCAGCGCGAACGTTCGGACGATCTTGTAGTGGTGCGAGTAGTACTGGTACCATAGGAAGGCTTGGTTCGTGTAGTTGAACGCGACCGACTGGTTCACCTCGTTCGGCGTGAGAAGGGACGGCGTCACCGCCCCTGGTGCGGAGAGGGACGCCTGCAGGTCGTTCGCGAGCAGCTGGTTGAAGACGCTCGCCGGGTGGTACTTCGACGCCCCCTCGAGGCCGTTCACGCTCACGATCCCGGAGGCGATCGGCGCGGGGAGGGAGAGCGGCAGGGTGTTCATGACGGCCGGGGCCTCCGAGCCGTTTCGGACCAAGTTGAGGCTGGTGCGGAAGGCCAGCTGGGTCGTCGCCGCGTCGCCGGTGAAGGAGACGGAGATGAGGCCCTTGGTCTGGACGTGGAACCCAAGCGACGTGAAGTAGGTGATCGTGTTCTGCATCGCGACCGGGTCGGCGCCGAAGTTCTGCTGCTCCTGTTCGAGCGTGAGCCACTGGTGGTACGACTGCGAGCCGGCGGTCGACTGCGCTTGGATGGTCTTCTGCAAGAGGTCGACGTTGCCGATCGGGAATCCGATGGTGAACGATACCGGTTGGTTCGCCGGAGCCGGGCCGACGAGCGTCGTCGTTGGGGCGAGCTTCGGGACCGAGGAGGGGTTGGTCAGGAACGGGCTGTGCTGGAGCGCGGCGCCGCTCAGGAGGACTTCCTTAGGGGCCGAGGCGCCGGTGACCGGCCCCGGGTGGCGCGTGGTCGCGCTCACGGTGCCCGCGGAAGCGAGGAACAGGACGACGACAAAGAGGGCCAGCAAGCCACGGGTTACGTTCCCGCTGTTCGGTCGGACGTTCATGGGTGCACATTGGCATACGGGTGCGGATTGCATAAGCTCGAAAGTCACGTCCTAGCCTAAAGGGGCTTGAAAGCGGGCGAGCGATACTAGGTTCTGTTTAAAGACCTTCGGTTCAGTTCTCCGTCAGAGAGTGAGCCCCGACGGCCGTCGCCGCGCCGCCCCCGCGAACTCATTGCCGAGCGACCTTCTCCTCAGGGCCGGTGCCCAAGCTCCGTTCGGCCCGACGCGGGGCCCGGTACATCGGTCTCACCGGGGTCCCGGGAACGGGTAAAAGCAGCAGCGCGGCCTTGCTCCCCCGGCGGATCGAACACCTCGAGATCGAGGAGCTCGCGCAACGCGAGCTCGGAGCCGTACCGGAGGGGGGCAACGTCGTCGTCGACCTCGAGCGACTCGGGCGGTGGCTCACCGACCATCCGCCCCAGGGCCGGCCGACCGTGATCGTGGGTCACCTGGCGCACCTTCTCCCCATTGCGAGCGTGATCCTGTTGCGTTGTCACCCGCGCGAACTCTCCCGGCGTCTTCAGCGAGGGCGGGCCATGTCGCTCAACGAGCGGCGGGACAACGTATGGGCGGAGGCCACCGACGTGATCCTGTTCGAAGCCCGTCGACGGAACCTCCGCATCTGGGAGGTCGATACGACGCGGCGCACCCCGGCGCAGGTCGCCCGACGGATCTTGGACCTCGTCGACCGGCCCCCGCCGACGACGAAACAGTTCGTCGACTGGCTCGACGAGCCCACGGTCACCGAGCATCTTTTGGACCCGTGACACGCTCCCCCGGCTGATGGTCGTCGAGGGGTATCGGGGGCGCGTCGCACCGTACCTCGCCCGGCTCGCGACGCCGTTCCTCGCGTGGAGCCCGGCGCGGCTCAGCGTCGTCTCGCTCGTCGTGAGCGTCCTCGCCGGGATCGTGGCGCTCTCCGTGCGGTGGGGCGGTCCTCTCCTCTTCCTCCCGGTCTCCCTGCTGATCTTCACCGGAGGCGTTTTCGACGCCCTCGACGGGGAGGTCGCCCGTCGGACCCAGCGCGCCTCGCTCCGCGGCGATTTCCTCGACCACGTCTTCGACCGGTACGCGGACGTCGCAATCCTCCTCGGCCTCGCGGCCTCGGGGTTCGTCAACCCCGAGCTCGCGTTGCTGGGGCTGGTCAGCCTGCTCTTGGTCAGTTACCTAGGGACGCAGGCCCAGGCCGTCGGCGGGGGACGCGCGTACGGCGGCCTGCTCGGGCGGGCCGACCGTCTGCTCCTCCTGACGTTCGTCGCCTTCCTGGAGTTCGACCTCTCGCTCCCGTGGCCGTGGGCGCCGACCTCCCCGCTCGCCCGCCTCCAGCTCGCCGGGATCTCGTTCACGGTGATCGACCTCGCGATGGTCTACTTCCTCGTCGCCGGGCAATTGACCGTGCTGCTGCGCGCGCGCGGGATCTACGCGGCCTTGCCGCCGACCCCGGGCCGCGAGCCGCCGCCGGGCGCCTCCGGCGAGAGGTCGTCGACCGGTCGCCCGCCCTTGATGCGGTAGTACTGCAGCGGGTGCCGCAGGCGATCTTCGAAGCACAAGGCGTCGCGCCCGCGGTCGACGGCCGCCGCGGCGTTCGGGTCGCCGTCGCGCACGCAGAGCCCGTGGCTGCGGAGCGTGGCGCATTCCGGGGGCGAATAGCCGCGACCCTCGTCGCGGTGCGTGATGTGTTCGACCTGGTACCGTGTGATCCCCTCGTCGAAGTCCGGGGCGCCCCGGTACGCGTCGACGATCGTCTCGGCGTCGGCGCCGGCCCGGTGGAGGAACGCCGCGAGAGCGAATCGTCCGGCGTGCGAAAGGTTCTCCCCGGCTTCCAGGACCCGTCGCATCTTGCGGATGCACGGCGGGAACTTATCGGGGAGGAGCGGGCCGACGCCGCCCGTCCGCGACGTCGGCGTGGGGACCCGCTTCAGGATCTCCTCGAGGAAATCCGCCTCGGCGTCGAGGAGACGCGTCCGGACGTCGTCCCCGAGCGCGATCGGTTCGCCGAGCCTCAGCCGGACCGCTTCCTGCAGGAGACGCGCCGCCCGTTCGCGGTCGACCCGCACCGAGCCGTGCGCGACCGCCTGATGCACGAGGCGGAACCCCGCTTCGCGGATCGGCGTCGCGAGTCGAAGGTACTCGGGGATCGGGAGGTCGACGGCCGGCCCGTGCACCTCGACGGCGAACCCGAGGCGTCGCGCGACCTCCCGGATCTCCTCGACGTCGGCCGCGTTCAATCGGGCCGAGCCGCGTTTGGCTTCGGCCACGGCCCAGCGTCGGATCGCCGCCCCCGACCGGGGCGCGGAGAGAAGGAGCCGGGCGTAGAGGAAGGAGAGGAACCGTTCCTCCGGCGTGGCGAGCGCGAGCTCCTCCACGCCCGTCGCGCCGGTCGGGTCCTCGACCGCGGATCGGATCCGCGCGCGACCGAGCTCCCGCGCCCGGCTCAACGCCGGGTCCTCGATCAGGTCCTTGAGCGACGGGGCGAACGCCGCGACCAAGCGCTCCGCGCCGGGAAGGAACGGGTACGTCGACAGCAGCTCGCCGTCGCCTACAGCCGCGGACCGACGAACTGCCATACCAGGAGTCCCACCACCGCCACCGAGGAGACCGCCGCCGCCCGGGCGGTGAACCGGTCGAGCCGCGCGCCGTCCCAGCTTCCCCTTAGACGGTGCGTGATCGCCCCGACGAAGTCCCGGAACAGGAGCCCACCATCGAACGGCACGAGCGGGAGCGCGTTCGAGAGACCGAGCAGGAGGTTCATCCACGCGAGCCAGTAGAACGTGTTCGCGACGATCCAGAAGTTCCCGGGGTCTGCGCCGGCGAACGGACCGGTAAGATGGTAGAACGATTGGGTCGTCCCCGCGACCGGCTCGATGCCCGCGAGCGGGAGGATCACCCAGTCGGTGCTCCCGAGGAGGGGACCGCTCGACGCTCCGAACGGGTTCGCGATCACTTGGGTGAGCTGCGCCGGGGGTAGGAACGTCGGCGCCACGCCGAGGAAGCCGCGCTGGCTATCGCTCGGATTGTTGGTGTAGCTCGAGAGCGGCGCGAGCGTCACGTTCGTCGCGACGAGATGGTGGGCGCTCGCGCTGTAGAACGAGATCGGGACGGTCTGTCCGGCATGCGAGTGGCTGAGGAAGTCGAGGAGCGCGCTGTTGGTGGTGGTCGAGGTCCCGTTGATCGAGGTGATGATGTCACCGGGGGCGATCGACGCGTTGTGCGCCGGCGCGTTGTTGACGACGTAGGCGATCCCCACGCCGTTCGCGTTCGGCGTGACGGACGTCCCCAGCATCACGCCCAAAAGGAGAAGGAACAACGCGGCGAGGGCGAAGTTGGCGAGCACGCCCGCCGCCGCGATCCGGTCCCGGCGCCGCCGCGACGCCTTCGTGATCTGTTCCTCGTCCTGCTCGACGAACGCCCCGACGGGGATGACGCACCAGAGGATGCCGACGCTCTTCACGCCCACATTCTGGGACCGGGCGATGACGCCGTGGAACAGTTCGTGCAGCACGATCCCGACGGCGAGCGCGAGCAGGCCGTAGCCGATCGGGATGATCGGATTGATCCCCGGGATGCCGAGCGCTTGCTGCGGCGACGGCGCGGCGGACGCCGGGATGCGGGAGACGACGATCGCGTCGAGCACCAGGACCCCGACGATCGCCACCATCGCGGCCGCGGCGAAGACGATCCCGATGTCCCCCACGACCGACCAGAGTCGCTTGAACCGGCCGATCCGGTCGAGCCAACCCAAGAAGCGCCGGGTCTTGACGAGCAGCGCCGGACCGAAGAGGGTCAGCGATTTCTCCGGCCCGAGCCGGCCGGTCCGCTGGAGCACGACCACGGCGACGGCGTAGACGATCACCGCCGCGAGCGCGATCAGCCATCCGGTCAGCGCGTCCACGGGGTTCTCCGGCGTTCGGACGCCGTGCGGAGGGTAAAGCCGTTGCCGGTTCGACGG
Organism: Thermoplasmata archaeon; assembly: GCA_022749895.1. Classification (GTDB taxonomy): domain Archaea; phylum Thermoplasmatota; class Thermoplasmata; order Lutacidiplasmatales; family UBA184; genus Lutacidiplasma. Next base: position 3,024 of record JAKIWS010000005.1, on the reverse strand, counting down.
CGTCCCGGAGGACGCCGCGCGCTTCCCGGACGTGTGAAATGGCCCTTTCTTTATACACACACGCCACCATTCGACCGACCAAGGGCAGCGATGGGTCGTTGGCGCGGCGGGGCCTCCCGGAAAGGGGCCGGGGCTCTCGTCACGCTCGTCGCGGCCATCCTCGTGCTGATCCTCGCGCCACCGTCGCTCGCCCCTGGGAGATCGTCGGCAATGGGTCGAGATTCATCCTCCGCGGGGAGCGTCATCGTCGCTCCAGCGTTCGTAGCGGGACCGGGCGTCCGTGACCTCGGGGTCCAACCCGGCGACGTGCCACTCAACGTGCTGGTAGGACTCGCCCCGGCACAGTCCGACGCCCTGGCCGCCCGAGTTGCGCTCGAGTACGCCCCGGGATCGCCCGAGTTCCATCAGTTCCTCTCGCCGGCGGAGCTCGCCGGGCAGTACGGCGCGACGCCCGCGGCGATCGACGCGGCCACCGCGTACTTTGAGGCTCGAGGACTCACCGTTACGGCCAGCCCGGACCGGTTCTTGCTGCAGGTCGCGGGACCTTCGTCCGGTGTGGCCCATGCGTTCCATACGACGTTCGAACAGTACCAAGCCGGTTCCCAGATCTTTTACAACCACCCGACGGCGGCGACCCTTCCCGCCTCGATGCACTTGTACGGCGTCCTCGGCCTGGGGAACGCCACCTCCGTGAGGCCGCTGGTCGAGCGGCTACCGGGGGCTTCCGCGCGACCGAGCGCGACGTGCGTGGGCACCGGCCTCCTCGTTCCGTGCCAAGTGTACAAGGCGTACAACGCCACGGCGCTCCTCAACGGCGGAACGAACGGTACTGGCTACCGGATCGGCGTCGTCGACACCTACGACGGGACCCAACCCCAGACGATGCTGATGAAGGACCTCAAAGACTTCGCCCAGAACTACTCCCTGCCCGTCGGACCAGTCCGGTACCTGTACCCTGTACCGACGACCCGGAACCTCAACGCGACCTCCACCTCGTGGGGGCTCGAAGAGGCCCTCGACCTCGAATGGAGCCGGGCGATGGCGCCGGGCGCGACGATCGACATGACGTTCGCGCCCGATGCTTCGACCGGACTCTACGCGTCCGTCGACTGGCTCGTCGCCCACCACGCGGTCGACGTGCTCTCGCTGAGCTGGGGTGAACCCGACACCGGCATCTACAACCGGTATGCCGGTCCCTGCGCCAACCAGTGCAACGCGACCTCCGATGGGTCGTACGAACTCCTGCATCCCGTGCTCGAGGCGGCGATCGCCGAGGGGATCGGGGTGTTCGTCGCGTCCGGCGATTGCGGCGCGGCGTACGGGACCAACGGCGTCGCGACCGGATACCCGTCGTCCGACCCGGCGGCCGTCGGCGTCGGCGGCACCGACCTGACTCTGAACGGCAATGGCGGCTACGGCTCGGAGACCGCCTGGTCGGGCAACGCGTCCGGGGCCGCGTCCCCGGGATGCCAGAACCAGGGCGGGAGTGGCGGCGGCTACTCGCCGTTCCCCCGGCCGGCGTGGCAGCGAGCGCCCGGCCTCCCCAACTCCCCCAAGGTCCGCGGCGTACCGGATGTTTCCATCGTCGGCGGGACGCCGGTGTCGATCGTCTACAGCGACGGCCTCTCGGGGGTCGCGGGAACGAGCGAATCGACGCCGATGTGGGCCGGCATCGCCGCGATCGCCGACCAGGCGCACGGGGGCGCGCTCGGCGACCTCAATCCGTCACTGTACCAGATCGCCCGGGGGACGAACCCGGGCCGGTTCATCCACGACGTCACGTCCGGTTCGAACGGGTACGCCGCGGGTACGGGCTGGGACCCCGTCACCGGGCTCGGCAGTCCGAACGTAGGGGCCCTCGTCCCGAACCTCGCGGACGGTGCGGCCGCACCGTCCGGCGCGCAAGTGACCTTGCACGCGACGCCCCGTTTGGTGCCGCTGCGCGCGCCGGTCACGTTCTACCTCAGCACGAGCAACCAAAGTCGGGGGCTGGCCTTCTACGACGTGAGTTTCGGCGACGGCAACTCCTCCGCGACGTCCGCGAATAACACCACACACGCCTACGCGACCGGGGGGGTATTCGTCGCTCGGGCGACGGCGTTCGACGGGGCCGGGAACTCGTCGACCTCGCCGCCCGTCGCGGTCGTCGTCGGGGGCGGTGGCGCGATCAACGTGACCCTGACCGTCTCCAACGCGACCCCGACCACCGGGCTCGCCGTCGGGTTCACCGTCACGGTCCGCAACGGGCTCGCGCCGTTCACCTACACGTACGATTTCGGCGACGGAACGTACCTCGCGAACACGAGCTTCGCCTCGACCTCGCACGCCTACGGCGCCGCCGCGGCGTATTGCGCGGCCGTGGTCGTCGGGGATTCGCACTCGCCGCAGGACGGTGGCGCCTCCAACCGGATCGCGTTCGCGGTCGGCGGCGCCCGACCGATCGCCTGCGACGCCCCGACCCCACTCTCGGCGCAGTTGATCGCGCCGGTGCCCGCGGCGGATTTGCCCGGGGACCTGCCGCTGACGGTCATGACGACGGGCGGAACCCCGCCGTTCTCGGTCCGGTACATCACGGACGACCCCTATGTGAACGCCTGCACGTGCGGCATCTTCTCTCGACCCGGCAACCACACCCTGACCGCCTTCGTCAACGACAGTCTCGACGAGCAGACGATCGCCCAGGTGAACGTGACCCTCTACCCCGCCCTGACCGGTCGGCTCTCCGCGTCGCCGACGACCGGCCCGGCACCGCTCACGGTGACGTTCAACGCGAGGGCGAGCGGCGGGCATCTCGCCAATCTGGCCCGGACGAACTGGAGCTTCGGGGACGGAACGACCGCCGTCGGCCTTTCGGTGCCGCACACGTACATCACACCGGGGATCTACGTCGCCATCGGCTCGCTCTCCGACCTCGGCTGGGGCAACCTCTCCCGCGCGTACGTCATCGACGTGCTCGGAGGGACCCCGGGGGGGCTCGTCCTCGCGGCCAACGTCACGCCCGCGCTCCGCTCGCCCGCGGGCGCG
>JAKIWS010000049.1 GCA_022749895.1 Thermoplasmata archaeon | reverse complement strand
GCTCGACCGCCGCGTCGGTGGCCGCGTCGGGAGGGCCGATGTACGTGCCGAGGCCCAGCGTCGTCAGCTCAAGACCCGCGGGCGCGGTGCGAAAATGGGCGGGCAGCACGCCTTCGTCCTCGACGGCTCGGTCCTTGAACCTCCGCGTGCCGTCCGGGGTCGCTTGCCCGGCCGCGAGGTCCATGGCGCCGCGTGTCGCGTGCCGCTAAAGCGGTTCGGGGGCGGGTTGTCCCCTCCGGTGTTTTCGTTCGACCGCGCGCGGTGGCCCGAGCGTCCCAGCGCCCGGCTTTCGCGCGAGGAAGAGCGCGTGCCCGCCCTCGCCCTCGGGAACATACGACCGGTGCACCACCTCGAATCCCGACGTGCGAAGCCACCGATCGGACGTGTCGCCGTCCGCGTGGCTCCAGTACATCGGCGCCCCCCATCCCATCCAGTCCGGGTCGGTTCCTGTGTACGCGGATTCGCCGAGGATCGCGAGGAACCATCCGCCGGGCCGAAGCCAACGGTGAATCTTCCGGAACAGCGGCAGGTGGTTCGCCACCGGGAGATGGATGATCGCGTACAGCGAGACGACGACCGCGAAGGCGCCGGGCGGGAACCGGACCTGGCTCATGTCCTCTCGGAGGAAGCGGACGCCGGGAAGCCGCCGGCGCGCCCGCTCGATTTGGACGTCCGAAAGGTCGACGCCGGTCACCTGGAACTTCTGGGCCAAGATCTCGCAGGTAGGGATTCCGCAGCCGCAGCCGAGATCCAACGCCGCCCCCCCGGTTCCGACCGAACCCAAGATCGGGGCGAGCCAGGTCGCGTACTCCGATCGAGGGTGGCCGAACGCGTCCACGTCCGCGCGTTCGGGGGGGCGATAGATCTTCGAAACCCGGTCCCAACCTCGCCGGACCAGCTCTCGGGGATCTTCCGCGTCGGGGGTCATCGTCGGTCGTTCGCCCTCAATCTCGCCGGGGAAAACCATTTGCCTCAGGGATCGGCAAGAGATCCGGCATGCGGCGAGGGAGAACCAGCGGCGATTTCCGCGACAACCGGACGCTCGATTCGACACCCTGATGTTCCGGGGTTCATCGCGGCAGCGAGGGTTCGCATGCCCCGCCGAAAGTACGGACGGCTCCGGAAGCCGATCCCCCCGCTGTCCGTCGAGAAATGTCGGTTTTGTCGGCTCAAGCGCCCATGTCCGTTGCACGGGCGGAAAACCTCCTGAGCGGAGTCCCATCAACGAAACAGATCGAGCCGGCCGATGGGGCACGGCGTTCTTGACCGCGGCGGCGACGCGTTACCCCGGCCGCACCGGCGTGACGGCCGGAACGGGACGGGGGGATCGGACCGTCCTCGCTGAACGGGCCCGGGCGGCCGCTCCGGTGCCGAGGATCAATGGAGTCGCGACGCGCTCGTGGAACCGATCCGCGGCGTTGGCGATCTGCGCGATCAAGCGGTCCGAAAGGCGGCCGTGGGCACGTCGGAGCGCCGCCTCCAGATCGAACCGTGCCTGCTCCCATCGGTACATCGACCGGGGATAGGCGGCCTCGAAGAGGAGCGCGGTCCCCCCGGTCGACGCCCGCCGTCGTGCCGGAGGTTTGAGCCGCTCGCGGACGCTGTCGTAGAACCGGGTGCCGGGCACCGGTACAGCGATCGAGACCGAGTACTCCTCCGGTGAGAAGCGCCGGAAAAGGCGGAGCGTGGCTTCGATGTCGTCGAGCGTCTCCCCCGGATAGCCGAGCATGAGGAACCAGAACTGTCGGATCCCCTCCGTGCGAAGGCTCTCGGCGGCCCGCTCGATCTGCGCCAAGCGGGTGCCGCGGTTCATGAGGTCGAGCATCTTCTGGCTGCCGGATTCGACCCCGACGTAGACGCGCGCGAGCCCGAGCGTACGCATCCGGGCGAGCAGGTCGGGTTTGAGGAGCTCGACCCGGGCGAGACATTCGAACTTCAGGTCGAGCCCCGATCGGTCCATCCGGTCGAGCAGCTCCTCCAACCACCGCCGGTTGACGCCGAAGACGTCGTCGCAGAACCGCACGTAGTCCACCCGGAAGCGAGCCCGGAGCGCCTCGAGCTCCGCTACAACCCGTTCCGGGCTCTGCTGACGGTACGTTCGACCGAACGTCGGTTTGGAGCACCACGAGCAGTCGAAGGGACAGCCGCGGGACGTCAGGACGGCGGCCCGGCGTTCGCCGGTCCTCCGTTCCCAACGGCCGAGGTACCCGTCCATGTCGATGAGGTCCCAGGCCGGCAGCGGTAGCTCGTCGAGGTCCCGCAAGAAGGACCGGGGTGGCCCGCGGGTCAACTTGCCCCCGGTACGGGTGACCGAGCCCGGCGTTCCGACCAGCGTTTCGCCGGAGGCGGCTCGTTCTGTCAGATCGACAACCGTACGCTCACCCTCCCCAGGAACGACCGCATCGAATCCGCCGTCCAGGTACAGCTCGGGTCGCGTGGCCGCATCCGGCCCGCCGGCGACGCTCGGCACACCCGCCCCGGCGGCCATCCGCGCGACCTCCATCGCCCGGCGGGCCGTAAGCGACTTCGTGTGAACGCCGACGAGGTCCGGCTGAGCGTCCCGGATCGCCGCGCGAACGGGCGCGAGGTCCCGGGCGAACGTCAGATCGACGATCGTCGGGACGATCCGCTGCGTCCGGGCGTACGCGCCCAGCGTGAGGAGGCCGAGGGACGGGTAGAGCTCGACGTACTTGCGCTCCATCGGATCTTCGCGCGCGACGTACGGGTCGACCAGCAGCAGGCGGGCGGCGCTCCGCCCTCGACTTCGGGCCGCCGGGACGCGGTCAGCCACGGCGAATGCCCCGGCGACCCGAACCCCGACCGCCGGAAAGGGCCCCGACCGGACAGTACGGAACGCACCAGCCGCAGTCGGAGCAGTGCGGGAGCACCTCCAGACGCGTCGGGGTCAGGTCGAGCGCTTTGGGCGGACAGACGCCGGTACAGAGCCCGCAGAGGACGCACGCGTCGTGATCCACGGCGATCACGTCGACGTCGTGCCTCCCGGGGCTTCGGACCCGGCAGGCCGGGCGTCGGTGGCTTCCCCGTGAAGGGCACGGCCGAGGGCGGCGAAACCGGTGAGCGCGCACTTGACACGGACCGGCGAGAGGGGGATCCCCACGAGCTTGATCACGTCGTCCCGGGTCAGCTTGTGGACGTCGTCCAGCGACAGCCCCTTGATCTTCTGGGTCAACATCGACGTGCTGGCGACGCTGATCGCGCAGCCATCGCCGGAGAATCGGACGTCCTCGACGTTGACGCGCGCCGCGTCGAGCTTGAGCTGGAGGGTGATGTGGTCGCCGCAAAGAGGATTGCTCTCTTCCCCGACGAGGTCGGGTTCGACGAGCGTGCCAAAGTTCTTTGGACTGCGGTAGTGCTGGAGGATGATCTCCTGGTACATGTCATACGCCATCAGAGACCTGCCCGGTTCCCGGCCCACTTGGCAAGACTCAGGCTCCCGTTAAGACGACTTCGGACGGGGTTACCTTCGGGCGATCGAACACCCGCACGGCCCCGAGCGTCCGGTCTTCGGGATCTACGATATTCCGGACCGTGGTTTCGGGGCTCTTGTGGCTCAGGAGCGCCCGGATAGTGTTGATCTAGACCCCGTGGTCGTAGCACAACTGCCGGGCGAAGCTCCGTCGAAGGTCGTGTCATCCGACCCGAATCCCGAGCCGGGCTCCCACCCGACCGAGGTCCTTGTCCATCGAAACCAGGCCCAACGGGTGCACGCGCTCTTCCGCCCGCGGCCCGAAAACTGCCGGCCGGACCACGTTCAAGGCGGCCTGCGGGATGGGGAGCATCTTGCGCTCTCCCCCCTTCCGCACGACGCTGATCGAGGCCGAATCCGCGCCGAGGTTCACGTCCCCGCAACGTAGCGACCACGCTTCGCGCCGACGGATGCCGACCCATGCCGTCAGGGCAACCATCGGCCGAAGGCGGTCGGGACCTTCCGCGAAGATGCGGTCGACCGTCTACGCGTCGAACCATCGGCGGCGGCTGGGGTCTCCTCGCTGATGCCGCCAGACCAACTTCGCGAGGTGGATCGGATTGCCCGCCCCCCGAAGGAACCCCCTCAGCAGGATCAGCTCCGCATCCGCCGTGGAGTCGGCCATGCGGCCCGCGGGCCTCAGGGTTCCGCCGGGACCCACCGGGTCCGCCTTCCACTGCACGGTCATCGTGGCGGTCACGTCGTCGGGAAGGTTCGCTGCTTCATTCGCCTTCCCCCCGCTGCCAAGTAGGTCGCAGTCGTCGTCCCCTTGTGCACCTCGAGCCCGACACAGGGCCGCTCGGAGTGCATCGCTCCGTCGTACACGTTCCTCTTCGCCTCCTTCGTTGGGCGAACCCGGCCCCGGGTCTCAACCATCTCCCGTACGGGCTCGGGAGCCGAGGTGGCTCGAGGCCCAGATGGACCCGTCGTAAGGTCGACAACACTTACAATCGTGCTCGAGGCACGCAGCTTAGATCGGTCGCCCGGGCCCGGGTTCACGACGCCCTGAGAGCGTCGTAGTTGATGGGGGCTTTCACGTCCACTGACAAGCTACGAGCGAACTATCCAGATCCATCGGTGGGGCCGGGAATCCCAAACGAAGTGTAGTCCGACGATACCGAACCAGGAGTCCACGTTTGGGAGTACGCCGGCAATCCCACTTGGTGGTGGTACAGTGTTGTCGTCACGATTGGGCCGCCAATCCCGTAGTTCCAACCGAAGCCCGACGGGTCGTTCACGTCCATGCCAGTAAATGTGACTGTCCCAACTTTCGGGAGAGTGATCCAGCACCCGTTTCCAGAACACTGGGGTGCCTCCGCAACGAACTCGGCCGTCTCTGTGTCAGGTGTAAATGTTGTCGAACCCGACCATGTCACTGTGTTTACAAAATTGTAGTCGCTGATGGAGAACCAACTGATCCCGGTAGACGACGTGTATCCAAGGCTTACAGTGATTTGATCGCCTTGGGAGCGAATGAAGTCGCATTTGTCGGTCAGGCTCCCGCCCGAGGGAGTGTAGGCCTCGTAGAATCCACACAGGCTGAGCGACGTGGAACTCGTGTACTTTACCTCGATGCCTGCCTGCCAAAGATTTGCGCCGTCGACACCACCTATCCCTACCCAGATCAGGGCGATCTCCTTGAGTGGGCAACAAACGGTATCCCAATTGGAAGTCGGGATGTTAAAGGTAGCATCGATCTGGGCCATCGAAACGCCGCTCTCGATGTAACCGGCCCAGATTCGTCCGTTGCCTGGCGGATCCCAGCTCATGATAGGGGTCAGGTGACCGCCCCCCACGGTGTTGGTAGTCAAGGTCGTGGAAGATGAGGTAGGACTTGATACAGTTCCTGAGTTCGACTCCCACTTGACGAAGGAATAACCGGAGGACGGGTTTACAGTGATCGAGTAAGCGGTGCCCCCCGTCAAAATTATCGAATCGCCATTCTTCAATGTTGAGCCGCCGAGCGAAACCGTGGCAGCGTTGCCCCGGAATCCGCCGGACGAGTACTGGTAGACTTCAACCATGACGATTGCGTTGCTAACCGTTCCGGTACCTCCGCCGCCACCCCCGCCGCCCCCACCCCCCTTACCATTGCAGACACATAGGAAGTAGGAGGGAACAACCCCACTGGCCTCCGGTTGGGGTTCGCGGGGAACGACAGGACGAGCTGGAGCTGGTTCGGTCGAATTGAGACCACCGAGTACCGAAAGTGCGACCGCGAAGACGAGCAAGATGACCGACAGGTTGACGGGCGGATTTCGCTTCACTTCTACCCGGGGGTATGAAACGTATCATGCCAGACCCGGACAATAATAGCTTCCGCTACCTACGCAGTCTTCGGCGTTGAATCGCTACCAGTCGCTCGGACCGCCCTTCGCGTCCGCCGATTCGGCCCGATTTTCTTCGGAAAACATTCACAGGCGGAGACAATGGACCAAGTGAGCCGGGCAGAGGCTGATGACATAGAGTCAATCGATCCTTGCGTGTACGCTTAACTAGGGGGAGGGAATCTAGTCTGGCTGTGCAGCTCCGCACGTACCGCTGGTCGTGGGCCGCAGGGATAGTTGGCGGCCTAATCATGCTGATTACGTACTGGTGGGATTCTACATACGGCCCCATCTCAGCGGAGCCTGTGCCACCCTCTCCTGAATTCGTCGGTGGTCTCACAATCGGCTTTGTCATCGTTTGCATCGGGGTGGCGTTAGCTTGGCTGATTTTTTTCCGACAAAAAGCCAATCGGATCGGGACTCTGCCTCAAGACTAGTGCCGCACCCACAAACACGGTTTGAGTTCGGCGAGCCAAGCGAACGAACGTCCCAGCGCATACAAAGGCGGGTCATCCGGGTCCCGGCTCGGGTAGACGGCTCACGAGCGGCTGAACCTTTAACGTGCCGGCGGATAATCTGGTGTTAGACCTGACTCGGACTCGACGGATTCGAGATGGGCCCTTGGACAGACTCGAGGGAGCCCCCCTCCCGTCTCGCACAAGAAAGCGGAGGGCCGGGGAAGGACCCTGCCCTCCGAAATGGTTGGCTCCCTTTCGGTGGAGGACCGATTAGGAGAGATTCGTAGTCGTTCGGCGAGGACGGCGAAGGACGCGCGGACACGGGCGGAATCGACGGGCCGCCCGGAGAGGCCGTGTCCTTGCGGAATATCTCAGGTCGGCCGCTCGACGGAGCTGTGCCGGCACGGAACCGGAGCGACCGCTCTGGACGAGGTTCGGACGGAAGGTCGCCCCGGGTCTCCCCGGGGCGGAATGGGCTGGCTCCTACTCGGTGGAGGGCCGAGCAGGATAGATACGCGTTCGTTCGCCGATCTCAGCTAGGGCGTGTCTCGTTGGGGAAAGTTGGCCGCGAAAAGGGCAGACCGTCGAGGGAGCACGACATTCTGGTACATGTCGTAGGCCATAGGATTCCACCTCCCCTATCGGGTTCCCCGGACGTGGGAGACTCGAAGGCCGAAATAGCCTTTCGGCCGGCGGAACCGCGCTCCCGTCGGCGGCCAGCTCGCGCCCGTGCGCCCCTCGACGAAATCATCTCCGGCGACCATCGCGCGCGCAATCATCGCTCAGGTTATAAACACGCCTGAGTGTGTAAATTAGATGGCGGCCGCGGCTCCGAAGTTCGACGCCTGGCTCGAGGAGCCGGTGCTCCGCAAGCTGTCCTCGGAACTGGGCGACACGCCCGAGCTCGCACGGTTTCGGACCGAGGCGCACCGGGCCTTCCTCGAACTTCCGATCGAGCCAGACCCTTTGTACCGGAAGTATGGCTACTTCGCCGGGGTCGACCTCGCCGAGGTCAACCCGCTCGCCCACGGGCCGGCAGTCGCTGCCTCGGTCCTAGATCCGTTGCAGATCGAGGTGCTCCACGATGCGGCCGGAAGCCACCTAACGCTCCCCCCCGATCTTGAGCGCGCCGGGGTCCGCGTGGAGACGCTCCCCGACATCCTGGGGCGCGACGCCCGGGTCCGAGAGTTCCTCGGCTGGAGCGAAACGCCGACGGACCGGTTGACGGCGCTCGCGCTCGCCCTGGTCAATCGCGGGATACGCGTCACGATACCCGACGAGTGTCCGCTTCCCGTCCGCCTCCGCGACATCGTCGTCCTGTCCCAGCCCCACGAGGCGCTCGCGGTCCGCCGGCAGTTCTTAGTCGGTCGCAAGGCCCGATTGCTCGCGAGCGAGCAGGTCTTCTCAACGACCGCCCCCGACCACCAACGATGCTACGCCTCGTCGACCGAAGTGAAGGTCGGGCCGGAGGCGACGGCGATCGCCCTCACGCTCCACGCCCCCGACCCCAAGGTCGTCTCGGTGTACCAGCGGCAGGCGACCGTGGGCGACCGGGCGCGCCTGCGTTGGGTCTGGTCGGGATTCGGCGGATTCCGAACGCGGAGCCGGAACGCGACCGAGCTCGGCGGCAACGGGGGTGACGTCGACGATATGCAGACCTTCTACGGGGACGCGGAGCAGTCCTACGACAGCTACGTGAAGCTCACCCACCGCGGCACGGACACCCACGCCCGGTCGATGACGCGGGGCATCTTCCAAGGCCAGAGTCGCGGCATGAGCCGCGGATTGGTCCGGATCGAGAAGGAGGCGCGCCGCACCCTGAGCTACATCTCCGAGCACGCGATGCTGCTCTCGCGGGGGGCCCGTTCGGACACCGTGCCGATCCTGGAGATCCTCTGTCGCGACGTGAAGGCGACACATTCGTCGTCCGTCGCGCCGGTCGACCCGGAGCGGATCTTCTACCTCGAGAGTCGGGGGATCCCCCGCGAGGACGCGATCCGCATGCTCGCCGAGGGTTTCCTCGCCTACGTCCTGGAACGGACGCCGATCGACGGGCTGGCGGAGCTGCTCCACCCGATCATGAACGACCGCTGGGAAAAGCGGCCGGTCCTCTGGTCGACGCCTACTTCGCCCGCCCTGGGCCCGCTCAACCTCTCGACGGAAGCGGGCGCCGAAGAGTGGCGGTTCGACGCGAAGCTCCTCTGACCGAACGACCGCCGCTCCGTGCGGCGGACGGCCGAGAACCGGCCTAACCGACCGCGCCGGTCATCTCGAGCTGGATCAACCGGTTGAGCTCGAGGGCGTAGTCGACGGGAAGCTCTTTCGCGAACTCCGCGAGGAAGCCCATCAGGATCAGGTGGACCGCGTCGTTCTCGTTGAGACCGCGGCTCATCAGGTAGAAGATCTGCTCCTCGCCGATCTTCCCGACGACGGCCTCGTGCGTGATCGTCGCGTCCTCCTCGTGGATCTCGTTGTACGGGTAGGTATCGCTCCGGCTCGACTCGTCGGGGAGCAGCGCGTCGCACCGCACCGCGGCCTTGACCCCGGTCGCGCCCTTCGCGACGTGGAGAAGTCCCCGGTAGCTGGTCTGCCCGCCGCGGATCGCGATCGACTTGGAGACGATCTTGCTCGAGGTGTCCGGGGCCGAGTGGACAGCCTTCGCGCCGCTATCGATGATCTGACCTTCGGACGCAAAGGCGACGGAGAGGATGTCGGCCCGGGCCCCGCGTCCCTTGAGGAACACGGACGGGTACTTCATCGTCACCCGGCTGCCCATGTTGCCGTCGACCCACTCCACGAGCGCGTTCTCGTAGGCGTGGGCGCGCTTCGTGACCAGGTTGTAGACGTTCTTCGACCAGTTCTGGACGGTCGTGTAGCGGACCTTGGCGTACGGCTCCGCGATCACCTCGACGACGGCGGCGTGCAACGAGTTCGTGGAGTAGACCGGCGCCGTGCAGCCTTCGATGTAGTGGACCTTCGCGCCGCGGTCGGCGATGATCATCGTCCGCTCGAACTGGCCGACGTTCTTCGCGTTGATCCGGAAGTACGCCTGGAGCGGGATGCCGACGTCAACCCCGGGCGGGACGTAGACGAAGCTCCCGCCCGACCAGACGGCGCTGTTGAGCGCGGAGAACTTGTTGTCGTTGTACGGGATGACCTTCCCGAAGTACTTCCGGAAGATCTCGGGGTACTCCTTGAGCGCGGTATCGGTATCGGTGAAGATGACGCCCTTTTTCGTCAGGTCCTCGCGGATCTTGTGGTAGACGGTGCCGCTATCGTACTGGGCGCCGACGCCCCCGAAGTAGTCGCGCTCCGCCTTCGGGATGCCGAGCTTCTCGAAGGTGTTCCGAATGTCGGCGGGAAGGTCCTCCCACCGCTTCTTCGTGTCCCCCTCGGCGAGCGGGTTCGCGTAGTACGTGTAGGCGTCGAAATCGAGCTCGTCGAGGCTCGGGCCCCAGTCCGGCATCGGCCGCTCGACGAAGTGTTCGTAGGCGCGGAGGCGGTATTCGCGCATCCACTCGGGCTCGTTCTTGAGCTCCGCAATGGCGCTCACGACCTCGCGGGAGAGGCCGCGGGGGGTGCGTACCTTGTACGTTTCGGGGTTCTTGAAGTCGTAGCGGGTGTAGTCCAGCGGCTGGAACTCTGCGCTCTGTGCCATCGTGCCCCCCTCCAATAATTCCATCACATAATGGTATTTAAATGGGACGTAGCCGAGGGTGCGACTCTCGGTCCTCGGTGTGGGGCGTGCGTGACGTGCGCATGCGTGTCGCTCATCTCGCGAAAACCTTCTCCACGCCGGCCAAGGCCTCGAAGAGGCGGTCGATCTCGTCCACGGTATTGTAGAGGTACGGGCTGGCCCGGGAGAGGGCCGGGACGCCGAGCCGCTCCATCAGCGGCTGGGCACAGTGGTGACCGCTCCGGATCGCGATCCCCTCCGCGTCGAGGAGGCTCGCGATGTCGTGCGGATGCACCCCTCTCAGGGCGAAGGAGAGGACGGCCTCCCGGTCGCCGTTCGGTCGTGGGCCGAACATCGTGATGCGGTCCGAGAACCGCTCCATCGCGCGGTCGTAGGCGCGCCGCGTGAGCTTCTTCTCGTGCGCCGCCAGGCCCTCGAAACCGACCCCCTCGAGATAGTCGAGCGCTACCGAGAGTCCGATCGCACCGGCGACGTTCGGGGTCCCCGCCTCGAATCGCCCGGGAGGTTCCCGGTAGCTGACCCGGTCCAGGTGAACCTCGCGGATCATCTCCCCGCCGCCTTCGGACGGGGGAAGCTTCTCCAGGAGCTCGCTCCGTCCCCAGAGGACCCCGATGCCCGTCGGTCCCAGCGTCTTGTGGCCCGAGAACGCGAGGAAGTCGGCCCCCAGCGCCCCGACGTCGATGGGGCGGTGGGGCGCCGCCTGCGCGGCGTCGACGACGACGAGCGCGCCCACCTCGTGCGCGCGGTCGGCGATCTCCCGGACCGGATTGACGGTCCCGAGGACGTTGGAGACGAACGTGACCGCGACGACCTTCGGTTTCAAAGCGAGCAGCCGGTCGAGCTCGTCGAGCTGAAGCCGCCCGTCGTCGCCGATCCCCACGAAATCGAGGTGGATCCCCGGCGCGGCGCGGAGCATGTGCCATGGGACGATGTTCGAGTGGTGTTCCATCACCGTCGACACGACCCGGTCGCCCTTCGCGAGAACGCTGCGACCGAGACCGAAGGCGACGGTGTTGATCGCCTCGGTCGTTCCCCGGACGAAGACGACCTCGTCGGGCGAGGCCGCCTTGAGGAAACGACCCACTCGCGCCCGCGCGCCCTCGTACGCCTCGGTCGCTTCCTCGCTAAGCGCGTAGACCCCCCGGTGGGGATTCGCGTTCTTCTGCTCGTAGAACTCGGACTCGGCCTCGATGACCGCCGTTGGTTTCTGAGAGGTGGCGGCGGAATCCAGATAGATGAGGGGCTTGCCGTGGAACGTGCGGGTCAGGAGCGGGAAATCGTTCCGGAGGCTCTCAACGTTCACGAGGTTCTCCTCGGTGGATCGGAGCGGATTCGACGAACGAGCCCGGCCGACTCACGCCGCGCCCGGCGGGACGGGCTTCCCCAACTCGTACCCCTTCGCCTCGAGCTCTTCCGCGAGCTCCTTGCCGCCCGAGCGGACGATCGCCCCGTCGACCATGACGTGGACCCGGTCGGGGTTGAGGAACTTCAAGATCCGCTGGTAGTGCGTGATCACGAGGATCCCGATCTTCGGGTTCTGGTAGCGGGCGACCGCCTCGCCGACGGAGCGGACGGCGTCGATGTCGAGCCCGGAATCCGGCTCGTCCAGGATCGCGAACAGCGGGTCGAGCGTCGCCATCTGGAGCACCTCGACGCGCTTCTTCTCCCCGCCCGAGAACCCCTCATTGAGCGAGCGTTTCAGGAACGAGTTCTCGAGCCCGAGCGTCCGCATGTTGGTGTCGAGGGTCTTCCCGAACAGGTCGGAGTCCGCGGTCTCGGCGGTATGCCGTTGCATGTACGCGGTCCAGAGGAACTTCGAAAGCGAGAGCCCGGAAACCTCCTGGGGGTACTGGAACCCGAGGAACAGCCCCGCGCGCGCCCGCTGGTCGACCGTCATCGTGAGCAGGTCTTTGCCATCGAGCGTCGCGGTGCCGGCCGTCACCTTGTATTTGGGGTGCCCCATCAGGGCGTAGGAGAGGGTGCTCTTGCCGGAGCCGTTCGGGCCCATCAACGCGGTGAGCTCGCCCTGGTGGATCGTGATGTCGACCCCCTTGAGGATCTCCTTCCCACCGACCTCGCAATGGAGTCCCCGGACGACCAGGCTCTTCCCTCCAGCCCCGTCTTCCGCCATCGAACGCTCTCGGGCGTTACCACCCGATACGGTTATTTAAGCATGGCGCGGTGTGTAAAATACTCAAGGGTTCCACCGACCTAGGAGAGGAGACGACGTCGATGAGCGCGGCCGAAATGCGCCCCGGAGAGGGGACCCGCGGGAAGATCCTGGAAGAGCTCGCGATCGCCCCGCGGACAGCGCGGGACCTCGCCCTGCAGCTCGGCATCCAGGAGAGCGCGGCGCGGGGTCATCTCGACCGACTCGAGCAGCGCGGATTCGTCGTTCCCTCGTTCCGAAGGGAAGGGGTGGGTCGTCCTCGTAAGCGGTACGTGCTTACCTCGGAAGGCCAGGAGCTGTTTCCCCGTCGGTACGAACTCCTGCTCGACAGCCTCATGAACGAGCTGCTCGCGCGGGAAGGGGAAGGTTTCGCGTCCGCGTTGTTCGCCGAGGCCGCGCGCCGGATGGCCCGGACCATCGCGCGGGAGTTGCCCCGGAACGCCTCGATCCGCCAGAGGGCCGCCGCGCTCTCGACCGCCCTCAACCACTTGGGCTTCCGATCCACGGTCACCGAGTCGCCCGATGGCAGCCTCAAGATCGTGCGGACGAACTGCGTCTTCCGCCACAACGCGCTGACGCACTCGTACCTCCTCTGCGACGTCTTCGATAAGAATCTCACCGAGGAGCTCCTCGGGCAGACCGGCATCGACCT
>JAKIWS010000048.1 GCA_022749895.1 Thermoplasmata archaeon | reverse complement strand
GACGAGGGACGCCGACCGACCCTCGAGTTCCGACCGCGTCGCCGGGACCCACCAGCTCCCGTGACGGAGCGCCACCGCGAGCGGGAGTTCTGCCGGGAACGACGCGAGGAGCGCCTGCAGGCGGAGGAGACCGGTCTCCCGTCGGAAGGACGGAGGGTACTGCGCGACCAGCGCTCCCAGTTTGCCGGCCGCGACGATCGGCTCGACCGCGCGGCAGAACGCGGCGACGCCCTCGGGGATCTCGGCGGGGGTCGCGTCGATGATCGCCCGGGGAACCTTCAGTGTGAACGTGAAATCGTCGGGGGTCGTGGTCGCCCACCGGCGGGTCAAGAACGGGGTCGGGGCCCGGTAGAACGACGAATCGACCTCGGCGAGGTCGAAGACGCGGGCGTAGCGGACCAGGTAGTCGCCCGCCGGGGTGCCCGGGGGGTAGAACGGACCGACCCAGTCGTCGTACCCCCATCCGGAGCAGCCGACCCGGAAACGCTCCACCGCAGGGGAAGGGGACCCCTTACGTTAGGATATTCGGTCGAGGGACCGACCCCCAAGAAACCACTGCGAATCGGGGCATAGTGAGATTAATCCGAGGCAGCGTCGCGGTGACGATGGTCGAGGGCGGCACGCGCACGTCGCTGTTGCGCCGGCTCCTCGATGCCGCGGGCTACCGGCTGGAGGACCGCCCGGCGGGGCTCAAGGCCGTCCGGAATCGGGACCGCCGCGTCGTCCTCGTGGTCGCCGGCGCCCCGTCGCCCGCGGAGGTCGAGCTCGAGTTCCCCCCGGATTCTCTCCACCGAACGATCATCTACACCGAGGACCCTGGCCCCGCGGCCCGCTCCGTGGCCTCGGAGCGCGGGCTCGAGGTGCTCGACGCGCAAACCCTCGGCCCCGCGCTCGGCGAGATCCTGCTCCCCTCGCCGGTCGCCCTCGTGCGCGACACGGAGGACACTGAGGAAGGCGACGGTCCGCTCGAGGCGCCGCCGTCGTTCGTCCCGACCCAGACCCGGATCGTTCGCCCTCGCCTCTCCGAGGACGACGCGCGGACGGTGGCCCGGGTGGACGAGGGTCGGTACGTGCTGCGGCTCGTTCCGTACTTCGTAGCACCGTACCGCGTCCGGACGCCGACGCCTCACGGGCGCCCGGGCACGATCGCGGACCACCTGGTCGCCGTCAACGCGCTTTCGGGGCGCGTCGACATCTGGGAGGTCGGGGAGCGGGAGCTCGTCGAGTCGATCGAGCTGCCGTCGGAGCGGCTCGACCCGATGCTGAGCGAGTCCGAGGCCTTGGCGCGGGCCGATGCCGCCCTCCGACGCCACCACACGGTCAGCGTCGACCACACCGAGCAGCACGCGGGCGCGCTCATCATCGAGCGGCGCAAGGTCCCGCCGGGCGCGGCCGACCTGGCGGTGGGAACCCCGGTGATCCTGCACGTTCCGTTCTGGTACGCCGAGAGCTCCGGCGGGCGCGTCGTCGTCGATGCCGTGAGCGGTGGACCGGTCGCCGAGCTGGACGAGGCACGGTAGACCCGCCGGGCACCCGGGATCCGAGGACCCCACCTCCGACGGCGTCGTCTGGCGGCTCTCTCCGACGGGAATCATTGTTATGCTCCATCGGGGTTAGTCAGAGTGATGGACCGACGTGGGAACGAGATGCCTTGACGACGGAGTGCGAGACGCCTGGATGCCTGCATCAGCGGCGATTGCACGGGCCCGACGGCCATTGTCGCGCCTGCGCCTGCACGGCGATGACGCGGAATGCTCCTCCGCACCAGACCAAGGCCGCTCGGAAACAGATCGCGCAATCGTTGCGTCGTTGGTGACCCGGGGCGGGGTCCGTCTCGACAGATCTCGCCCGACGACCGACCCTAGCGACGCGATGGGGGCACCGGAACGGTGCCCGCCTGTTCGGAGGGCCGGGAGGACCCCGGCCGCTCCGTAAGTCCGCTCCTCGGGTCCCGCCCGTTCGCAACCTCCCCCGCCCTAGTAGATGTACGCATGCCCGGCGAGGGTCAGGGTTCCCACGTTTTCCCCCGGGGCGCCGACGACGATGCACGACGCGTCGGCGGCCACCGACGCGCCGAAGCCGCCGAGCCCCACGAAATTGGGACTCGTCAGTTTGTAGACAACCTTCCCGGACGTGGCGTTGAACAGGGTGACGTTGCCCGCCGATAGCTCGCCGTTGGCGGTCGCTCCGGGGGAGCCGACGACGATGTCGCCGCCCCCCACCGCAACTCCCGCACCAAATTGGCCGTAGTACTCCGGGGCGGGATTCGTCAGCTGCCGTGTGAAGAGTCCCGTGGTGGAGTCGAACACGTAGGCGTTCCCGGCGGACAGGGAGCTCGAGACGTTCTCGCTGTACGCCCCCACGACCAGCATCCCATTTCCGACGGCCAAGGAGGCGCCGAAGAACCCCGAGCCCTGGGCGTTGGGACTCGAGAGGACGTACACGGTGCGCCCGCTCGCCGGCCCCGTCGCTTTGAGGATCATGTACGCATGGCCGCCGCTTCGCTCGGCCGGCGCGCCGACGAACGCGGTCGTCCCGCTCAGCGCGACCGAGAGACCGAAAAGCCCCTGGGCCGTAGGATTGGGCGTGGTCAGATTCGCGATCCAAGTGCCGGCGGTCGTGAAGACGTAGGCGTCGCCGGCCGACTTGGTACTCTGGGAGGTCTCGTTCGGGGCCCCCACGACCACGCTCGTCCCGCTGATTCCGACCGAGTAGCCAAAAGCGCCTCCGAGCAGATGGACCGTTCCGGGCTGGGGCACGGGTTCGGGTAGGGTGTGCTGCAGCGTGACGACGCTCCCGACGATACTGTACACGTAGGCATTGCCGGCGTTGAGGATCGTCGTCTTGGCGGATTCGTTCGGTGCTCCGACGACGATCGTGGCGCCACTGATCGCGACGGCGAAGCCGAAGAAACCGGCGAACTTCGGGTTCGGGCTCCCGAAGACGGCGACCGACTGCCCGGTGGTCGCGTTGTACACGTAGACGTTCCCGGCCCCCGTATGGGTGGCGTGCGTCTCGTACGGAGCCCCGACCACGACGTAATTGCCCGCGACGGCCACGGAGTTGCCGAACAGCCCCGAGCTGATCGGAGAGCCGCTCGTCAGCTCGATCGCCGCATGCAACTTGATCAGCGCCGGGCTCGTCAGCGCCGGCGAATTCACGACGCGCGCGTGGACCGGTCCGGAGGCGGAGGCCAAGGACAGCAGCAGCCCCACCGTGAGCGATACCCCGAGTGCGGAGGCGATCCCGATTCGTCCCTTCGACAACTTTGTTTTCATGGTCGTTCGCTCCCCGGTTGCCCGGTTGCGCGAGCCCCGCACCGGGGTCCGATAGATAAAGTCCGGTTATACGTCGCGACAAAAAGCTCGGTCCCGCGCGGGGACTCCTCCCCGGGACATCCCGGGTCGTTCGCCTCCCGGGCGGGTCCCCTCGTTCCGGCGCTCATCGGCGCCGCACCCCCCTCTCAAATATCGTCCGCGGAGTTCACGCGACGTGTTCCTCGAGCAACACCAGGTCGGCCCGTACCAGAACTTCACCTACCTGGTCGGCGAGAGCGAGGGCGGCGAAGGGGTGGTGATCGACCCGTCGTTCGGGATCGAACCGGTACTCGCGTCGATCGACCAGCACGGGATCAAAGTCCGTTACATTCTGAACACCCACAGCCACTCCGACCACATCGCCGGGAATCAGGAGGTCCGCGAGCGCACCGGCGCCAAGGTCGTCGCCCATCGCGTCGCACCGCTTCGTCAGGACATCTCGGTCGACGACGGAAGCACGATCGAATCGGGTCGCCTCAAGATCCAGGTCGTCCATACCCCCGGTCACACGCGCGATAGCGTGCTCTACATCTTCGAGGGCCAGGTCGCGACCGGCGACACCTTGTTCGTGGGCGAGTGCGGCCGGACCGACCTCCCGGAGGGCGATCCGTCGCAAATGTACGACAGCCTTCACGGCAAGGTCAAGGCGCTCGACGACGCGCTGGTCGTGCTCCCGGGGCACGATTACGGTGTCACGCCGACCTCGACGATCGGTCGCGAGAAGCGGGAGAACTACACGCTCGCCCCGAGGACCCGCGAGAAGTTCATCGCCTTCTTGAAGGAGTGAACTCCGCGATGGCCCCCCTCCCACCCGCAGGAGAACGCCCCGTCGTCTCGGTCGGCGCCCGTCGGCGCGTCGCGGGGACCCCGACTACGAAGGAGCTGGTCACCATCCTGCGGCGTCTCGGCACGGAAGGAAAGGAGCTCGTGGCCCTGTTCGACGCCGCGGCGATCGGGGGAGAGCGGCATCTCCTCTCCGCCTGGGCCCACCTCGGGCGCGCTCGATCGCGCGGGACGACGCGGCTGCGCGACCGGAGCGCGGAACTCGCGCTGTTCGTCGCCGGGGACGATCAACTACCGCGCGCCCTCGCGAAGGTCGGCTTCACCGACCGGACGGAGCAGTTCGTGCTGGTCACCGAGCGTCCGCGGGCGGTCGAACCGCTCCTCGCGGCTCTGGGTCTGGAAAGCGACCCTACCGCGTTCCCGCGCGACGTCGACGAGGCCCTCCTCGACCGGCTCGGGATCGAGCCCGCGGAGCGCGCCGCGATCACCCCTGCAGGCTGGGAAGGATTGATCCTCGAGCGCGTGGCGCTCGTCGACCTCGGCGCCGCCCACCACACGGACGCGCCTCCGAGCAAAGAGTCTTAGGGCACCGGTCGGGTCGTCGGCTGGCGTCCGGCGGCGTTGCAGGTGTAATCTAGCGGTAGGATATCAGCCCTCCAAGCTGATCACCCGGGTTCGAACCGGTCGACCGGTGCGCGGCGGCCGCGGAACTCCCGGCACCTGCATTCCCGCCGCCGGACGGCTACCGATTTTCGCGTGCGGCAGGATTATGGGACCGACGGCGGCTTCCGGCCTCCGGCGAGGACGCTGAGGTAGCCTAGCTCGGGAAGGCGCCGGTCTTGAAAACCGGTGGCGGCAACGCCACGGGAGTTCAAATCTCCCCCTCAGCGCCTCCCCCCGGGCCCCGGGGAGCTCCCCAGAGCTTGGCCCGAGGGTCGCGCACGCCCGACCGGGGCGAGAGGGAGATGCGTTTCGAAACCCGGCCCAAGGCTATTATCCGCCCCCCTCCGCTCGGCCCGCGATGCCGTCGAGCGGCGGCGCCCTGACCCCCCTGCTCGAGCAGTACGAGGGGGTCAAGGCGCAGTACCCGGGTCACCTGGTCCTGATCCGGGTCGGGGACTTTTACGAGGCGTTCGGCGACGACGCGAAGCTGCTCTCGAAAGAGCTGGAGATCGTCCTGACGGCCCGGGCGCCGGATACCTCGGGCGAACGAACCCCCATGGCCGGGGTCCCCCACCACGCCGTCGAGAGCTACCTCGGCCGTCTCCTCCGACGGGGCCACAAGATCGCCGTCGTGGACCAGGTCGAGGACGCTCGGTTCGCGAAGGGGCTCGTGCGACGCGAAGTCACCCGCGTCGTCACCCCCGGAACGGTGGTCGACGAGCGCATCCTCCCGGGAACCGACCACAACTTCCTCGCGGCGCTCGTCGCCCGACCCTCCGGGGCCGCGGCGTTCGCGGCGGTCGACATCACCACGGGCGAGTGGTACTCGGGAGCCGCGAATCAGCCGGGTGCCGAAGCGGCGGTGGCATCGCTGGCCCCGTTCAATCCTCGGGAAATCCTCTTCCACGAAGAACCGGGCCGGCGCGACACCCCGTCGGTCCTAGGCTCGGTCCTCCGGCGGGAGTTTCCCTTGGCCCGACTCGAGCCGGCCCCGCCTCCCTTGGACGAGAGCATGCGCCCGGAACGCCTCGCGGTCCTCCCCGGTGAACCAGCGGCCGTAGCGGAGGCCGAAGGTCGACTCGCGGCGTACGTGCGGGCGAGCCAGCCGCGTCTGCTCCCGTATCTCGAGCGGGTCGCAGGGCGCGGCGTTCGTCGGCTGCCGCTCGACGGGAAGACGCTCCGCCACCTCGAGATCATCCGACCCATGAATCCCGACGACCCGTCCGGACCGACGCTCCTCGGGTCGTGGGACCGTTCCGTGACCGCGCCCGGTCATCGAGCGCTCGCCCACTGGCTGCGGAATCCCCTCGCCGACGTGACGG
Organism: Thermoplasmata archaeon; assembly: GCA_022749895.1. Taxonomy (GTDB): domain Archaea; phylum Thermoplasmatota; class Thermoplasmata; order Lutacidiplasmatales; family UBA184; genus Lutacidiplasma. Next base: position 6,870 of record JAKIWS010000048.1, on the reverse strand, counting down.
CGATCACGGGGCGCCTCGACGCGGTCGAGCATTTCGCCGGGCGGGGGAGCGACCTCGCGGTCGCCGCGACGCTCCTCCGTCCTTTCTCGGACGTCGCCCGTATTGGCGCGCGGATCGCCGGTCGCCGGGTGCGGGCGTCCGAGCTCGGGGCCCTCCGGGAGAGTGTCGATGCCGTGGAGGCGTTGCGCGCGTGGCTCGTGGCGCCGACGCGCCCCCGGCAGATCGACGAGCTGTACGAACGGCTCGACCCCGTTCCGGAGCTCCGGTCGCTCCTCGCCGCGGCCCTGGCCGATGATCTTCCCCCTACGGTCGAGGGGGCCGGACTGTTCCGAAAGGGGTACGACCGCCAGCTCGACGGACTCCGGAAGGAGGAGGAGGACGCCCTCGCTCGGCTGGAGGAGCTCGAGCGTCGCGAGCGGGACGCCGCCGGCATTCGGGGTCTCAAGGTCGGGTACAATCAAGTGTTCGGCTACTACTTCGAGGTCTCGAAGACCAACCTCGGCCGCGTTCCGGCCCACTTCCGCCGCAAACAGACCCTGGCGCAGGGCGAGCGTTTCACTACCGACGAACTTTCCGCAATCGAAACGACGATCCTCTCCGCGCGGGACCGCCTCGCCACCGCCCACACCGATCGGTTCGAGCGGTTCCTCGGCGAGGTCGAGAGCTTCCTGCCGCGCGTGAACCGTCTCGCCCGCGCCGTCGGCGAACTCGACGCGCTCGTGGCGTTCGCCCGGCTCGCGCAGGAGCGGGGCCTCGTGCGCCCCGAGATCGACGACCACCACCGCCTCCAGATCCGCGACGGCCGCCACCCGGTGCTCGACCGCCTGCTCACGGGGCGTTTCGTACCGAACGACACCGACCTCGACGCGGACGGTCGCCGCTTGCTCGTGCTGACCGGACCGAACATGTCCGGCAAGTCGACGTACATGCGCCAGGTCGGTCTCCTCGTCGTGCTCGCGCAAGCGGGCTCGTTCGTACCGGCGAAATTTGCTCGCATCGGGCTTGTGACGTCGCTGTTCACGCGCATGGGGTTCACGGACGAGATCGGCCGCGGGAAGTCGAGCTTCTTGGTCGAGATGAGCGAGGTCGCGGAGATCCTCCGGGCGTGCGATGCCGGGTCGCTCGTCCTCCTTGACGAGGTGGGGCGCGGGACCAGCACCTTCGACGGTCTCGCCTTGGCGTGGGCCACCCTGCGCCACCTGCACGACGGGATCGGTTGCCGGACGGTTCTTGCAACGCACTACCACCAACTCACCGACCTGGTTGTCTCCCTCCCCGGGGCCGCGACGGCCCACATGGCGGTGCGCGAGAGCGGCGACGAGATCGTCTTCCTCCACCATCTGGTCCCGGGGGGCACCGACCGGAGCTACGGGCTCCACGTCGCGCGTCTCGCAGGTCTTCCCCCGGAAGTGATCAAGGAGGCCGACCGACTGTTGAAGCGTCTCGAGGCGGAATCGACGATACCCACGGCGGGTCATGGCCGCGGCAAAGGCGGTCGGTACACGCAGGCCATCCTGCTGGCCGAGCCGGGGCGCACGCCGTCGGGCGTCGAGACCGCCCTCGCCGGTATTGACCCGGACCGGATGACCCCCCTCGAAGCGCACGCATGGCTCGTGGCGTGGCGCAAGCGCCTCGCCGAGGGTGCGCGTGAGGGCCCTTCGTGACGACCCGCGGTGACCGACCCCCCGCCCCGATCCACCGACTCGACGCCGCGGCGATCGCGGCGATCGCCGCGGGGGAGGTCGTCGAGCGCCCCGCCTCGATCGTCAAGGAGCTCGTCGAGAACGCCGTCGACGCGGGCGCCTCCGAAGTCCTGATCGCCCTCGAAGGCGGCGGGATCGACCGCATCGAAGTGATCGATGACGGTGCCGGCATCCCGGCGGCCGAGCTCCCGCTCGCCGTCGAGCGCCACGCGACGAGCAAGCTCACGCATCCCGACGAGCTGACCCGACTCCGCACCCTGGGATTCCGCGGCGAGGCGTTGGCGGCGATCGGTGAGGCCGCGCGCCTGACCGTCGTCTCACGACCCCGCACGGCTTCAGAAGCCCACGGGCTCTCGGTCGAGGGGGGCCGGACGGGGACCCCCTACGTCGCCGGAGCCCCGGTCGGAACGCGCGTGGAAGTGCGGGACCTCTTCTTCGAAACCCCCGCACGTCGCAAGTTCCTTCGGTCCGCGGCGACGGAGCAGGTCGAGATCCTCTCCGCGCTCGAGCGCCTCTACCTGGCGCGGCCCGCGGTCGGCCTCGAGCTGAGGGCCGGCGACCGCGAGGTCGCGCGGTTCCCCCCGGCGAGCTCACTCCGCGAAGCCACCGCGCGCGTCTTCGGACCGGAATTCTCGGTCGCCTCCTTTTCCGTGGAGGCGGACCGCGGGACCGGAGTCCGGGTTTCGGCCCAGCTGAGCCGCCCCGTCGTGAGCGCGGCCGGCCCCGGGCGGCTCCTGCTCGCGGTCAACGGCCGGTCGATCGTCGCGCGCTCGCTCTCCTCCGCGGTCCGCCAGGCGTACGTCGACTACCTTCCCCGCGGACGGTTCCCGGTCGGGGCGGTGCAGCTGACCGTCGACCCGGGCCGGGTCGACGTGAACGTCCACCCGACGAAACGCGAGGTCCGGTTCGATCGCGAGCGGGAGATCGCCGAGTTCCTGCGCACCGTCGTGCGTCAGGCCCTCCGGGCGGAACCTCACGCGGCGCTGCGCCCCCAGGAGGCGTTGCCGACGGCATCGATGGGGGACCCCGCCGAGGGAAGGTCCGCCGCCCCTGTCGATTCGTTTTCGCCCGCGTTGGCGGCGGAAAGGCTCGAGGTGTCGGGGGCCCAGCGCCGATTGTACGAACCCGCGACGGCGTCGACAGTCGCCCCGACCCCCCGGCACCCCGGGTTGATGCTCCGAGCTTCGGTGTTCGATCTCTACTGGCTGGCCGAAGGGGCGGAGGACCTCGTCCTCGTCGACCAGCACGCCGCGAGCGAGCGGGTGATCTTCGACCACCTGATCGCGAAGGGTCACCTGGCCCGCCAGGAGTTGGTCGAGCCCGTTCGGGTCGAGCTGACCGCACGGCAGGCCGAGATCCTGCGCACCCACCCCGAAGAGACCCGAACCGCCGGATTCGATGTCGAACCGTTCGGCGGAGGCACGTGGCGGGTCCGGTCGGTTCCGTCCTACCGTGGGCGGCGCGTGCCCGCCGACCGCCTTGCCGGCCTGCTGGACGAGATCGGAGAGGGTGGCCGCCCGACGAACCCGGACGGGTTCGAGGCCCGGACCGCCGCGATGGTCGCGTGCCACGCCGCGGTCCGTGGGGGCGAGAAGATCTCTCCCGAAGAGATGGGTCGGATCCTCGATGAGTTGTACGCGCTTCCCGAGACGGCGTATGCGTGCCCCCACGGTCGTCCGATCCTGATCCGCCTTCCCCGGAATCGGATCGACGGGTGGTTCCTCCGGTCCCGGGGATGACCGCGAAACCTCCGCGGCCCCGTCTTCCCGAGAGCTCGCTCGCCCCACCGGTGCGCCGTCATCTCGAAGCCGAAGGCTTCCGGGTCTGGGTGGACCCCGACGGTTCGGACTTCCTCGATGTCGTCGCGCGACGGAACCATGAGGTCGGGCTCGTCGAGCTCAAGATCGCGGATTGGAAGACGGTCCTGGTTCAGGCGCTGCGCCGACGTGCGTGGGGAGACTGGGTCGCGGTCGCGCTGCCCCGTCGCTCCCTGGCCTCGAAGGTGCTCGCGCGCAGCTCCCGGGGCCGTGCCGCGCGCGTCGGGGTATGGGTCGTCGCCGAGGAAAAGGTCGAGGTCCTCCGCCCGGCGGTGCCGCTCTACGACCCCGGAGAGCCCGACCCGTTCGAGGAGCCGCGCGCGCGCTTGCGATTGTTCCTCGACGCGATGGAAACCGGCGGGTTGCCCGAGGGATTCGAATGGGGCCTCGCTGCGCATGCCGCGCGGGCGACGCACCGTCGGCGGCCGGCGCTCGACTGGACGATGGATGAATTCCCGAGCGGGGGATCGGAGCCTTAGGTCGGGGCACCGAGGATCGGAACGAAGAGCCCCTCGAATCGCTCCGCCATCTTCGCATAGCTGTAGTCGTCGGCGTAGAGGCGCCCCGCCTCGCCCACGCGCCGACGGAGCGCGGGGTCGGCGAGGAGTTCGGCGAGCTCGGACGCGTACGCCCCCGGGTCCTCGTCCGTGACGACCCGGACCGTTTCCCCCGGTTTCGCCCCGTCGAACGGAACGTTCCGGCTGACCACGGTCGCGACGCCGTAGCGCATCGCCTCGCGCGGGGCCAGGCCGAAACCTTCGTACCGGGCGGGGAACAGGAAGACGTCGGCGGCCTTCAACGCCCGCGCCTTCGTGGCCTCGTCGACGACGCCGAGCGACGAGACGCCGGGCTCGACCTTGACGGTGCTGCCGAGGACCAGGCATCGGGCCCCGGGGAAGAAGACGCGGATGCGACGGTACGCCTCGAGGGCGATGTCCCGACCCTGCCGTTCCGGATTTCGCCCGATGAAGACGACGACGGGGACGTCCCGAGGCAGCTTGAGCGCCGCGCGGGCCTCGTCCTTCGTTCCGACGTCGAGCGGATCCGGAACACCGTGCGGCAACAGGGCGACCCGGGCCGGGGGCACGTCGTAGTACTTCCGGAGCAGTTCTCGATTGAGCTCGGAGGCCACGATCACGAGACGCGCCCGATTGAGGGCGGTTGTTTCCAGGCGGCGGAGCGTCCGACGGTCGAGGAAGTTGCCCACCTTCTGTCGCCACCCACGGTCCGGCTCGAGCGGCCGGAGCGTCTCGAAGGTGTGGAGCGCGACGTCGTGCACGAGCATGGCGAACACCGGCTTGCGGCCGCCCGCGCCCTTGGGGAGCGTGAGCGCTCCCGCCTTCTCATCGTTCCCGATGACGAGGTCGGCGCTCGGGTCCAGAAGCTCGCTCGCGTTCTTGCCGATCGCGATGTCCCGTCCGAACGGCCGCCGGCTCGTCCCGATCGTTGGCACGGCGACGGCGGTGACGCCGCGGTGCGCCGGTCGTTCGGCGGGCTCGTCGGCCGGGAACAGCACCCGGACGGCATGCCCCCGGTCGACGAGCGCGGCCGCAAGCTCCCAGACCGCGCGACTCAGCCCGCTCGCGGTCGCTTCCGCCGGTTCCGTCGCGAGGAGGTCGATCCGCCAACGCCCCATGGACGGGTCGCGTTAGTTGGGGCCTAGGCCGAGCCACGGCGCGAACGAGTGCCCGACCATGCTCGCGGGAACGGGGAGCCCCATCCCTTCGAGGATCGTGGGGGCGACGTCGAGGAGCGAGAACGGCGCGGCTCGGCGCTGCGCGCGGATCCCGTCGCCGGCGGCGACCAGGATCCCGTTCATCCGGTGAACGCCGGTTCCGTAGAAGAAGCCCGGCCGCTCGCGCAGCATCGGTTTCGCGTAACTGAAATCCATGCGCAACTCGGTCTCGAGCTCGTCGACCTTGAGGAGCAGGGCGGGGGCGTTTTCCAGGTTGTGCCCGCGGTAGATGTCCTTCGGCTCGAAGACCTCGACGCGGGCGCCGGGGTACGCGCGTAACTTGTGCTTGATCTCGGCCACGGCTTCAGCCCCGCGCTCGGCGGTCAGCGATCGGTTGTACCGGTTCAGGTAGATCCCTTCGGGGACGGGGTAGGAAAAGGCGACCGTCTTCGCCCAGTCGATCCGGGACGCCATCGCCTCGAAACTTGATTCCCCGGTGACGAGACGTCCGAACGCCTCCCGGCGGGGGCCGCCCCGCAGTCGGTCGACGACGGGATGGACCAGCCGCCGGGTCGGTCCCCACTTCTCGGCGGCCAGCAAGGACGATGAGACCAGCCGTCGACGCAGACCGCTGGCGCTTCCGCGGAAGGCGAGGTACCCCTCCTCGGCGAGCCACCGGTTCGTGAAGAAGTCCGACCGGGCCGCTCCGTGTCCGTGGTCGGAGATGACGAGCGTGATGGCCGGGGTCCCGAGGGCCCGGAACGCCCCGTCGACCCGCGCGAGGGCGACATCGACCGCGCGCCAGAACTCCCGCAAGTCGTGGCCGACCTCGGCATGGGGCCCGGCGAGTTCGGACCAATGCTGGTGCTGGACCCGGTCGGTCTCGCGGAACAGGACGAAGAGGAAGTCCGGGCCGTAGGTCTTGCAGAGGATCTCCGCCGCCCGGGCCCGTTGCTCGACGCCGTGGGTCGCCTGCCCGATCCACGTCGCTCGGTCGGAGGCGCGGTAAGCGGGCAGCTCCGGGACGTACGGTTCGCCGAGCGCCCGCTCGAGCGTGCCCCGGAGGGTCTCGGGGAACGTCGGGGGGTTCTCACTGATCATCCCGGGTACGAGGAACCCGTTGAGCGGGTACCCCGCCCGCAGCGGGAAGTTCAGGACGCCGACGGGGACCCCGACCCGGGAGAGGTGGTCCCAAACGGCTTCGGCGGGCCGGAACGTCTGTACCAACCGGCTGCGCCCGGGTCCGCCGTCCGGTTCGGTGAAGCCGAAGATGCCGAGGCTCCCCGGGTCCTGGCCCGTTGCGAACGAGTACCAGGCCGGAATCGTCTTCGGTGGATAGACGGAGGCAAGGGGGGCGGAGGCGCCGCCCCGGACGAGCGAGGCGAGGAACGGTAGCTCGCCGGATTCCATCCAAGGCGTGAGAAGGTCGAAGGTTCCCCCGTCGAGGCCCAGGACGAGAAAGCGTCGGCGGTGGGGTCGCATCACGAGCGGAATGTACCTCGGAGGAGGGGAAGTGCTACCCAGCGGCCCGACTTATAAAGCGTGGTACACACGCCTAGAGAAGTCGGACCGCTTCGAGGTTGTACGGGGCCCGAGTCTCGAGGTTGAACCGCTTGTGGAGGCTCGTCGCGAGGTCGAGGATCTTCGATTCCTCCCCGTGGTTCAGGATGATCTT
>JAKIWS010000047.1 GCA_022749895.1 Thermoplasmata archaeon | reverse complement strand
CGAGCGCCCAGGTGAGCCCCAGCACGGCCGACAGCGAGGCGGCCAGCACGACGGAGACGAGCCCCGCCGTCGCGAGCACGCCGTTCCAGAAGAGGGTCGAGGGGGAGACCCCGTAGGCGATCAGGTACTCGAGAACGCCCTTGCTCCGGTCGCTCGTGAAGACCATGAGCGCCCCCGTGGAGCCAAGGGCCAGGTACAGCGTTCCCTGCAGGGGGTAGATCTGCAAGACGATCTTCGGTCCCCCGTGAGGAACCGAGAGGACGATGAGCGCGTAGACGAACGAGATCCCGACCGAGATCCCGACGTACAGCTTTCCGGTGATCGCGGCCCGCCGCAGCGTGATCCCGGCGAGCGACGGGATCTCGCCCGCGACGCCCGACGACAGGGGGGACGCAGAACCGCCTCGTCCGACGGTGCCCTCGGGGGCCGTAGGCGACCTAGCCATGGCTCCGGGCCGTGCGCGGCACCTTTTTGGCACCCATTGCGCGGGAGAAGCCTCAAGGCTTAATCCCGCGCTACATTGGAACGTCGATATGGGGTGCACCTGCCGAAACCCGGCGCGTTGTCCCATCTGCAACACGCAGGTGCGCGTGCCCCTCTCCTACCTCGAAGGTTCGTCCGGGGGCGCGGTCCTCGTGGACCGGTTCGCCCGGCGCGATTCTTCCGCGGCGCGCGAAGGGCTGCGTCGTCTCATCACCGGCACCGCGTCCTGCCCGAGCTGCGGTCACACGATCCATCACAACCACCAGCGCGCCTGCGTCGCCGAGGCGTTGAGTGCGGCGGGCGTCCCGTCGAACGAGCGGGAAGCGATCCTCGCCAAGATCTCCTTCCCCGAAGGGTAGCGCCGGAGGGGTGGGACAATGCCGGTGAAGGAGGAGTTCGTCGTCACGCCCTACCAGGTCAAGGGTAAGATCGACTACGCCCGCCTGCGCGAGCTGTTCGGGACGGAGGAGATCACGCCGGAGCTCCTCACCGAGATCCGCCGCCTCGCCGGGGGCGAGCTGCATCCACTGCTGGCCCGCGGTGTGTACTACTCGCACCGGGACGTCGCCGCGTTGCTCCGCGGGTTCGAAGCGGGCCACCATTTCTTCCTCTACTCCGGCCGCGGTCCCTCCGGGTCGCTCCACACGTCGCACCTCCTCCAGTTCGAGTTCTGCCAGTGGCTGCAGGCGAAGTTCCACGCCCCGATGTATATCCAGATCACCGACGACGAGAAGTTCTGGGTGCGTTCGGGCCTCACGCGCGCCGAGACGGCGCGGTTCGGCCTCGAGAACCTGATCGACATCCTCGCGGTCGGCTTCGACCCGAAACGAACGCACGTCTTCTTCGACACGAAGTCGATCGCCGCCCTGTATCCGATCGCCGTCGACGTGGCGAAGCGCGTCAACTACTCCACCGTGAAGGCCGTTTTCGGCTTCACGCCGAGCACCAACATCGGCCTCCTGTTCTACACGGCGCTGCAGACGGCCCCGTGCTTCTACCCGAGCTGGGCCGCGGGGGCGTCGATCCCGTGCCTCATCCCGTGCGGGATCGACCAGGACCCGCACTTCCGGGTCACGCGGGACATCGCGGAGACGTTGGGATACCCGAAACCCGCGCTCCTCCACAGCCAGATGATGCCGGGGCTGCTCGGCGAGCGGGTGATGTCGACGACGGGGGACGTCGCGGACAACGCTCTCTTCCTCGACGATTCCCCGCAGGAGGTCGACCGAAAGCTCCGGAAGGCGTTCACCGGCGGACGCGCCACGGTCGAAGAGCAGCGTCGGCTCGGGGCGACGCCCGAGATCTGCTCCGTCTGGGCGATGTGGAGGACGCGGTTCGCCCGCACGGATGCCGAGTTCGACCAGATCACCCGGGACTGTCGCTCCGGGGCCCTCCTCTGTGGCGACTGCAAGGGGAACCTCCTCGAGAAGGTCCACGGGTTCCTCGACGACCACAAGGCCCGTCGGGAGAAGGTCCGCGACTACGCCGAATCGCTGATCATCGAGCGGCCCCCGACGGGGGCGCAAGCCCCCGAACCGCGGGGCGCCTAGGCGACTTCCGGTCGGTCGAACCGGTCGGGCGGCCCGGGTTCCCGACGGCGGGGGGGTTGAGGTCCCACAGGACCTTGATCGTCGTCGTCGTCGACGACCTCGTCGGTCAGTTCAGCGCCCGAGGCGGCCGAGACGAGTCGGAGCATCGGTTGGAACAGTGACGCGGCCGCGCGTTTCGGGTCGAGGATGTACGCCCGGTCGTACGCGGCGATCGCTTCCTCCTCCTCCCCCAAACTCAGCAGCTGCAAGGCGAGGTCGAGCCAGCTTTGCGCTTCGCGCGTCCCCTCCTTCTCACCGACTTCGGCGAGATGCGTGTCGGGCGCACTCGGGGTGATCGGTTCTTCCAGGGGGCCGGCGCCGGTTTCTCGGGAAAGGACCAGCGCCCGCTCGAACGCGGCGGTCGCCGACGACTCTTCCCCGCTCTCGGCGAGGGCGACCCCGAGCCGGTGCCAGGCGACCAGGTCCTCCGGGTCCAACGCAACGGCGTGCCGGTAGGCGTTGGCGGCATCCGACCACTCGCCGCGGATCGACCGGGCGACCCCGAGATGGAACCAGGCTTCGGCGTCCTGCGGTCCTAAGCCGACGGCCCGCGAGAGCGCCCCCTCCGCTTCGGCCCCTTGACCGAGGTGAGCATGGGCGGTGCCGAGGAACGCCCAGGCGCGGGCGTTGTGGGGCTCCTCCCGCACGATCTCCTTGAAGATCTTGAGGGCGTGGTCGTACTCCCCCTTGAGGATGTAGTGGACCCCGATGTCGAACTGCTGGCTCACGATGGCCCGGCCTCGCGCCCGGTACGACGTGCGAGCGTCCGCCGGAGGAAAAGGCTACCGTTCGACCGGACTCGACCCGCCCCGCGCGAGCGTGGGCGAGCGTCGCATGCGTTCCCGAGGTGTTAAATAGCGACCTCCGGATGCGAAACCGAAGGAATCCGAGACCTCGACCCGCCCCCACGTGTGCGTCAACACCCGGTTTTTGGCGTGTGCTCTGGATGAGCGGGCCGAGCGGCTCGGCTTCGTTCAACCAACCCAACGCGAAAGCGAACAAGAGGAAAGGACCATGGACAAGCCGATGACCAAAGTGCGCGACCTAACGCCGAGCTCGAAACAAGTGAACGTCCACGCGAAGGTAGTCAACGTGGGCGACGCCAAGGAGGTAATGGGCAAGTACGGTGACCCCCGCAAGGTCGCTGAAGCTGTCATCGGCGACGACAGCGCCGTGATCACCCTCTCCCTGTGGAACGAACAGATCGGGTCCATCGCGAAAGACGATGTGATCGTGGTCGACAACGGCTACGTCTCCCTCGTGCGGGGCCACATGCGCCTCAACGTCGGACGATACGGTAACCTCACCAAGACCACGGAGCCGATCACCGAGGTCAACCAGACGCTCGACATGAGCCAGCAAGAGTTCGAGTCGGAGCGCCGTTCCTTCGGTGGCGGATACCGCGACCGGGGTGGCGGTGGCGGCGGCGGCTACGGCGGCGGTCAGCGCTACGGTGGTGGCGGTGGCGGCGGCGGCGGTGGCGGCGGCGGTGGTGGTGGCGGCCGGGAACGGTCGGACACCTACAAGCGCTACTAGACCTGCGTTTCCAGCGGCCCCGCCCCGGTCTCAAAACCGGGGGCCGGGCGGGGCCGCGAACCTATTCCTTGTCGACCCCCCGGTGGTTCGTTGGCCGCGCGGCCCTCTCGGCGCGGATTCCCTCCAAGGTAGGGGTATAATATCGCACCGCGGTTGGCGCACCCGGCCATGGCGGACCCGAAAGCACGCGAGCTATCGATCTACGTCCAGAGCAAGAAGGTCATCACGAGCTTCTACCGGCCTCCCACGAGCCAGGCGTCGGGCCCGGCCGGGGTCGGTCTCGGGACCGACTTCCGCGCCTCCACGACGACCGGCGACGACCGCGTCGGGGCCGGCCAGGAGGAGTTCTTCCTCTCCGACGACCAGGCGCGGGCCCTCGCCCTCGCGGAAGAGGTCGCCGCCCAGCGGGGCTACACGCTCAAGGTCACCGACGTCGGTCGCGCGGGGCTCGTCGAGCGGCTCGTCACCGAACACCTTCGGAATGTCCAGAAGTTCCCGGTGTTGGTGGGCTGGGGCGGCATCCGGCTCGAAGGGCCCATGATGTTCACGACCGACCAGCTCGCGGAGGTCATGCCGACCGAGATGCACCGACTTCGCGCGTTCACCTACCTCAAGGTGCGGGGGGGCGACCTGGACCAGATCCGGGAATCGCTGCTCCGGTTCCCCGAGGTGCGGGAGCTCCACCTGCTCGCGGGGGACTGGGATGTCTTCGTCGTCCTCGAGTTCGACCCGAACAGCAAGAAGCGCCAGATCTTGGATTTCGTCACGGACCGGATCCGCGGCATCCCGGATGTGATCGACACGAGCACCCTCGTGCCGGAGTACTCGGTCACGAAGCTGCCGTTCGCCGTGCTGCCGCCGGCGGCGTCGTAGTCCGTCCGAATCACCGCCGGCGCGGGGCGCCGCACGACGGGCAGCGCAGGGCGGACGCGGGGAGGATCGTGCCGCAGTAGCGGCAGGAGGTTTCCCCGGGTGCGTGGGAACTACTTCGGCCACCCGTCGTCGAAGGTGGCGGGCCCTTGAGCTCCGTGACGCGCTGGCGTCGTGTCTCGACGATCACCGTCCGCATCTCGTGGGCGAGGTCCGTCGAGTTGACGTCGCCCGGGGCGATGATCCGAAACTCGTGATGGTTGACCCGGAGGTGGACTTCCACACCGTGGGCCGAGGCGGTCACGCGCCGAAGTTCGGCGAGCGGGAGGTCGAAGCCCTCCGCGAGGTCGCTGTGCGCGCGGCCGGCGGAACGAAGGAAGACGAATCGTTGCGACGTGAGGACGATGTACCCCGCGCCGAGTTGACCCTCAGTCCGGGCCGAGACCGGACCCCAGAACTCGACATGCTGCTCGCCCGGATGGGGGAGGGCTACCTGCACAATCCAGTCGGGAACGGGGCGCACGAGCCACCAGCGTGACCCGGAGGATAACTCCGAGCGGCGAAGAACCAACGCCCCCGGGATTCGGGTCCATCGGCGACCGAGGGACCGCGGATCGAACCGACGGTAAACTTCGGACCCGGCGTCACGGGGGCTTGGGAGAGGGAGGTAGCGGCGCGGCCGCCGCCTGGATCTCGCCGACCCTTCGCTGCCGGGTGTGGATGATGACCTGCTGCAGCTCCTGCGCGAGCATGCCGGGGTGCATGCCCGGCGGGACGAGTCCATGGAAGACGATGTTGTTCACCGAGAGGTACACCTCTTCGGCGTTGAACTGCGTCGTCACGTGAATCACGCTCATCAACGGTAGGGCCCATTGCAGGGCCACGTAGGTCGGCCCCGGTCCTTCCGCCCGCACGAACGCGAACCGATGGTTGGTCAGGTAGACGAACCCGGAGATCTCGTACTCGCCGAAGTACGTGATCATCGGCCCCCAGAAGTCCTGCGGGACCTCGCCCGGCTCGAGCGGCAGGGTGTTGGCGAGCCAGACGGGTACGGGTCGCATCGGCGTAGGTACCCCGCCAGGGTGTAATGAACGTGCGGGCGGGGCTACGGCGGGTCCGACCGCCGGCTCCTCGTATGGGAGTCCGGCGCCGACGAAGTTGGAGTCGCCGCGGGCCGCGAGCGCCGGCGGACCGAGACGAGCGGGACACCGGAGACCGGCCCCACCGTGCTCCCGCTCTCCCCGCTCGTCCCGTAGAGGGCTTCGACGGTGAGCGGGTGTTCCCGCACCCAGGCGAGTCCTTCGACGTACGCATCGAACGCCTCCAGGCTCGTGAACAGCGGAATCCCGAGTTCCACGGCCCGCCGGCGGAGAATGTACTCGTCCTCCAGCATCCGTTCGATCTTCTCCTGGGTCAGCGAGGCTGGGACCGCGAGCATGAGGTCGATCCTGCCGTCCCCAAGCGCCTCCATCACGTTGGGGTGGCGGTCGGGTTCGCTGACCTTGTGCAGCACCGTGACCCGTGGCAGTTCCCGGGCGCGCAAGAACGCCGCGGTGTCCTCGGTCGCGAACAGCCCGTATCCGAGGGCTGCGAGCCGCTGCGCGGTCGGAAGCAACTGCTCTTTGAGAGCGGTACCGCCGACGGAAACGAATGCCGAGCCGTGCGGACGGGCCAGCCGAACGCCCGTCGCGACCAGGGCCTTGACCAGCGCGTCGGCGAACGTCGGGCCGAAGCAGGCGACCTCGCCGGTCGATTGCATCTCGACGCCGAGGAGCGGGTCGGAGCCCGTCAGCTGGAGGAACGAGAACTGCGGGACCTTGACGCCCCAGCGGCCGGGCGGCAGCGGGGCGATCCCGTCCTGGCGGAGCGGCTTCCCCAAGATCGCCCGAGCGGCTTCGCGGAGGAGCGGGGTTCCGGTCGCCTTCGTGAGGAACGGAAGCGAGCGGCTCGCCCGGAGATTGAGCTCGATGATCTGGTAGGCGCCGTCCTTGACCAGGAACTGGATGTTGAACGGTCCATGAATGGCGAGGGCCCGCGCGAGACGGCGGGCCACGTCAACGAGCGCCTCTTGGACCGCCGGGGAGGTATGGCGGGGGGGCAGGCAGAAGATCGCGTCGCCCGAATGGATCCCGGCCCGCTCCACATGCTCGAGGATGCCCCCGACGAGCAACTGATCGCCGTCGCTGACCGCGTCGAGCTCGACCTCAGAGGCGTCCTCGATGAACTTGGTGATGACCACGGGATGCTCCGGCGAGAGCCGCGTCGCGCGGGTGAGGAACTCTTCGAGGTCGTGGCGCCCCGGGATCACCCGCATCGCCTGGCCGCTGAGCACGTACGATGGGCGCACGAGGACCGGGTAGCCGACCTCGTCGGCGAACTCTTGCGCGGACTCCAGCGTGGTGAAGGCGCGCCAGGCGGGCTGCGGGATCCGGAGGTCCTCCAGAAGTAGGGCGAAGCGGGCCCGGTCCTCCGCGGTATCGATCGAGGTCGGCGACGTGCCGAGGACCGGGATGCCGCACATCGCGAGGAGGGGGGTGAGGTTCTGGGCGACCTGGCTTCCGACGCACGTCACGACGCCGGCGAAACGGTCGAGCTCGACGATGTCACGGACCCGTTCGAGCGTGATCTCCTCGAAGTAGAGGCGGTCCGAGCGGTCGTAGTCGGTCGAGACCGTCTCCGGGTTGCAGTTGAGCACCGCGACCGACGGGACGCCTTCGGCCTTGAGGCCGTCCGCGAGGTTCATCGTCGACCAGTCGAACTCGACGCTGGAGCCGATCCGGTACGGACCCGCCCCGAGGACGAGGACGCTCCCCGACGGCCCGGGGGTCACGTCGTCCGCGTCGCCCCGGTAGGTGAGGTAGAGGTAGTTCGTCGTGGACGGCCACTCCCCGGCGAGGGTGTCGATCATCCGGATGTGGGGTCGAAGTCCCGCGGCGATGCGGAACGACCGGACCGCTTCCTCGTCCTGCCGGACGGCGCGGGCGATGGCACGGTCCGAGAGCCCGAGCTCCTTCGCCTCCCGCACGAGGGGGAGCGACAGAGGCGTGGCCGCGCGCGTCGCGCGCAACCGGGCATCCACCTGCTCGACATGCCGCAGCGCCTCGATGAACCACGGGTCGATGTACGCGGTCGCGCCGATGCGCTCGGTCGGAACACCGGCCCGAAGCGCCTCGAGCACGACCTCGAGGACGTCCGGCGTCGGCTCGGCCAAGTCACGGAGGATCTCGTCGCCGGGGCGGCAGGATTCGGGGGGCGCGAGCTCCGCACGCGGGTCGCCCATGCGGACGGCCTTGAGCAGCGCCTCGGGGAACGACGCCCCGATGCCCATCGTCTCGCCGACCGATTTCATCGAGGGGCCGAGGCGACGGTCGGCGCGGGCGAACTTCGCGAGGTCCCACCGAGGAAGTTTGACGACGACGTAGTCGAGCGCCGGTTCAAAGCACGCGGTCGTGACGCCGGTGACGCGGTTCTTCAGCTCCGGGAGGGTGTGACCGAGGGCGAGCTTCGCGGCCACGTAGGCGAGCGGGTATCCCGTCGCCTTGCTCGCGAGCGCGCTCGAGCGGGAGAGCCGGGCGTTGATCTCGATCGCGTAGTACTCGAGGCTCGTCGGGTCGAGGGCGAACTGGATATTGCACTCGCCGATGATCCCGCACGTGGCCACCGCCCGGAGCGCCGCCTGGCGCAGCAGCTGGTACTCGGCGTCGGTCAGCGTCTGCGACGGCGCGATGACGATGTTGTCCCCAGTGTGCACGCGCATCCCGAGGACGTTTTCCATGTTGCAGACGGTGATCGCATTCCCGAGCCGGTCGCGGACCACTTCGTACTCGATCTGCTTGAACGCGCCGACGTACCGTTCGAGGAGGACCTGCTTCACCGGGCTCGCGCGGAGCCCGCGCTCGACGGCCTCCGTGAGCTCCCCCGGTGTTCGCGCGACGCCGCCGCCTTTGCCTCCGAGCGTGTAGGCGACGCGCAACATCACCGGGTAACCGAGCTCCTTCGCGACGTGGTGGGCCTCCTCGCCGGAATAGACCGCCCGGCTCGGGAGGGTCGGGACCTTCGCCTTCCGCATCACCTCGACGAACTTGGCCCGGTCCTCGGTCGCGCGGATACCGGCGAGCGGCGTCCCGAGCACGGCGACCTTGTGGCGGCGGAGGGCACCCTTGTCGGCGAGTTGGATCCCGCAGTTGAGCGCCGTCTGGCCGCCGAAGCTCAGCAGGATGCCGTCCGGCCGCTCTGCGGCGAGGATCGGTTCTACGAACTCGGGGGTCAACGGCTGGAAGTAGACCCGACCCAACCGCGGTGGATCGGTCTGCAGGGTCGCGATGTTCGGGTTGACGACGACCCCGAAGACGCCCTCCTCCTCGAGCGCCTTCAGGCACTGACTCCCGGAGTAGTCGAACTCCCCGGCCTCCCCGATCTTGAGCGCCCCCGAGCCGAGGACCACGACCTTGCGGTAGCGGCCGCCGGTCACGAGGCCCTCCGACGGAGCTTCTGCGCGAATCGGTCGAAGACGAACCCCGCTTCCTGCGGACCGGGGTGGCCCTCCGGGTGACCCTGCAACGCGAGGAGCCGGCCGGTGGTGTCGCGCATCCCCTCGAGGGTCCCGTCGTCCGGATTGGTCGCCCACGTACGGAGACCCGTTCCGGAGAGACTCATCGGGTCGACGGCGTAGCCGTGGTTCTCGCTCACGATGAGCGCGGTCCCGTCCGCGAAGCCGACGGTCTTGTTCTGGCCGCGATGTCCGTACTTGAGCTTGAACGTCGAGCCCCCGCGGCTGAGCGCGAGCAACTGGTGGCCGAGGCAGATCCCCAACGTGGGGAGGGCGCGGGTCGACGGCCGACGCAGTTCGTCGACGGTCGCCGCCAGGGTCGCGGGGTCACCCGGGCCGTTCCCGACGAGGAGACCCACAACCGGCCGGCCGCCGACGTCGCTCGGCACCGTCGCGTCGAACGGGAGACGGAGCACGCTCAAACGCCGGTCGAGAAGGTTCCGCAGGATGCTCGTCTTGACGCCGCAATCGAGGACGGCGACGAGGGGCCAGGTTCGATCTCCCAGGATCGCGGCCGACGCGGGTGAAACCTCCTCGACCAGGGGCTCGGCGTCGTACCGGGGTGCATCGCGAAGCTGGCGCGCGAGTTGCTCGCCGGGGACGGCCGGTTCATCCCCCGAGCGGACATCGATCACGCCGCGGAGGACCCCGGCGCTGCGGAGATGCTGCGTCAAGCGACGCGTATCGATCCCGGCAATCCCCGGAACCCCCTCGTCGGCGAGCCAGGACTCCAGGCGGCGGGTCGCGGCCCAGTGACTGGGGTCGGTCAGCCCGCGGACGACCACGCCGCGGGTCTGGACGTGGGGGGATTCGAGGTGGGCCGGAAGCCCCCAGCGGTCGCGGGCGGCCGGGTCCGGGATCCCGTAGTTGCCCAGCAACGGGTAGGTGAACGTGAGGATCTGGCCCCGGTACGACGGGTCGGTGAGCGATTCCGGATACCCGACCATGCCGGTCGTGAAGACGACCTCGCCCGCGCGCCGCGTCGACGCGCCGAAGCCGGCCCCGTCGAACCGTGAACCGTCCTCGAGAAACAGCGTGGCCCGGAGGGCCGGCCCCTCGGCGTGAGAATCGGACGACGCGATAACCCAAAACCAACCACGAGGGATACGCTGGATAAGCGTTGCTGAGATTGACCTAGGCGTCGGGATCCCGGTCCGAGGGCGGCGAGGGCGCGGAGCGGTCCCAGCCGTCAAATGCCCAGCCGACGCTGACCGGAGAATGGCCGGATTCGTCCGTTTGAAGCCGGCGTACGACATCCTCGTCGTAGGCGGCGGTCACGCCGGGCTGCAGGCGGGGCTCAAGTCGGCGCTGCTCCTCCACTCGGCGCTCGTCGTCGACCGAGGGCCGAAGTACGGCCGGTCGTACTACGCTCCGAAGATGGACAACATCCCGGGGTTCCCGGAGGGGATCTCGGGCCACAAGCTGCTCGACCGCCAGATCGAAGCGCTGCGCACCGTCACGGAGTGGACCGACTACGTAACCCCAGCCCGGGTCAGCTCCGTCCGCCGCACCGACGCAGGCTTTGTGGCTGAATTCAGTTGGCTAGGGCAGGCCCGCACGGCGGAGGCCCGGGCGATCGTGCTCGCGATGGGCGTCGTCGATAGGATGCCTGAGATCGGAGGGTCGATCGAGCCGATCTTCCCGTGGGCCAATTTCGCCATCGTCGATTTCTGCATCCTGTGCGACGGGCACGACCTGCCGGGGAAGTCCGTCGCCGTCCTGGGCCACGACGAGTTCGCCGCACGGACGGCGCTCGACCTCCTCCATTTCCGGCCCACCTCCCTCGAGATCCTGACGCACGGCGAGCCGTTCCTGGCGGAGAGTTCGCCCGAGGTGCGGGACGATCTCGAACGCCAGCTCGCGGACGCGAAGATCGCGCGCGTCGCTACCGCGATCACCGGCTTCGACGGGATCCGAGAAAAAGTGTTCCGGGTGAAGTTCGGCGACGGGACGAGCCGACAATACGACCGGGGGTTTTCTGGGCTCGGGTGGTACGACATGCACGGGAAGATCCCCCGGTCGCTCGGCTGTTCGTTCGACGCGGAGGGGTACGTTCGGGTGGACGACGATTCCCGGGCGCTCGACGATCACGGCACGCCGATCCCGGGCCTCTACTGCGTCGGGGATCTGAAGAGCGGATGGAACCAGATCCCCGAGGCGTGGGCCAGCGCCGAGCGCGCGGTGATCCACGCCTACGCGGAGTATCTGTAGCGCGCGCGCCGGGTCAGATTTGCGTCGTTGCA
This sequence comes from Thermoplasmata archaeon, assembly GCA_022749895.1. Classification (GTDB taxonomy): domain Archaea; phylum Thermoplasmatota; class Thermoplasmata; order Lutacidiplasmatales; family UBA184; genus Lutacidiplasma. Next base: position 1,697 of record JAKIWS010000047.1, on the reverse strand, counting down.
GGCCGGGCGGGCGCCAGCACGCGCAAGAAATGTCCGAGCTCGGGAAGGTCCTTCGCGACCGCCGTGGCCCCCGCCGCCCGGAACCGTTCTACCGTCATCGGGTCGGGTCCCGGCGGCTCGGGGAGGATCCCGTAGAAGCGCACGCGGGCTCCCAGCGCACACTCCGCATCGAACCGGTGGTCCCCGACGAACAGCGACCGGCCGGGGGGCACGCCCATCTCGTTCAGGAGCAGAAGGAGGGCCTCCGGCGACGGCTTCGACGGACCCGGCGCGCTGCGCGTACGGAGGTACGGGAAGTAGGGGAGAAGTCCGGTCTGGTGGAGCGCGGCCCGGGAGAACTTTTCGCTGCTCCGCGTGAGAAGTCCAATCCGGAAGCCGCGCTCCTCGAGCGCGGCGAGCAACTCCGCGGCCCCCGCGCGGGCGCGGGTCTTCGGGAGGGCCTCCATCTCGATCACGTCCATCGCCGTGTGCACGTCGGCCTGGAACCGGTGTTCCATCGCCTCGGGGGCACTGGCCTTGCGCATCTCTTCGAGCGCCCCTTGGATGAGATGGGGGATCGGCTCCTGGATGCTCAAATGACCGGGCATGACCCCGTACAGCTCGGCGAGTCGAATGACCTCGCGACGCATCCGCCTGAAATCCTGATCGCTCACGACCAGCGTGCCGTCGAGGTCGAAGACGACGCCGAGGAGCGGCTCGAGGTAGTTCGGAGGTTCGGAACTTAGGGCGACCATGGGGGGCGCTCTTCGCTCCGCACGACGACCGAATCGGGAGGTAAGCGTTTGCCTGCAGTCGCAGACCGATCACACCGGCTCGGGCAGGTGGTAGGCGAGGCCGTACCAACTCGCCCGGCTCCGGTCGAACGTGATGCCGCACTGGTAGCAGAAGAACATCCGCGTCGGCGGCTCTGGCGGCTCCGCCTCCATGCGGCCGCCGCACCCCGGGCAGGCGACCCGGGCTTCGAGTTCCGGAAGCCCATACCACGCGGCCCGACGCTGGTCGTAGACCACCCCGTCGGTCGCGCAGACGTGGATCGGGAACGGGACGGCCGGGGAAGTCGGTCCCCGCATGGCGCGGCCGCACGACGGGCAGTACATCGCGACCGACGAGGGTCGCCCCTCGCCATGAACTTGCGTCTCAACGTCCGGCGGCGCGGGCCGGCTTCTCGAGGGTGACGATCGATTCCCGAAGCCGGAAGCTCCTCCGCTGTCCGGAGCGTCGGGTACGGGCAATCTCCACGGACCGGATCTCGTAGCCGAGGTCGCGACCGAGCCGCGCGACGAGCAGATCGCCCGGGATGTACGTCCCCGCGAGGAGCGAATCGCCCACGACCAGCACGAAGCGCCCGCACGGGCGAAGGGCTCGGAAGACGCCGGCGAGGACGGGTCGAAGGTCCGCGAAGTACCGGTTGACGATCCCGTGGACGTCCTGCCGGCGGTACGACCTTTTCTGCCGGACGTTCGCATGGATCGACGCCAAGATCTCCCGGAGCCACGGGTCGGTGGCGGCATCGACCGCGAGGTACGCCGCCGCCTCGTCTCGGGGAAGATTGTCGCACGCGACCTGGGCGGTCCTGAGCCGGCTCAGGTCCGCGTAGCTCGACGCGTAGCCGAGCCAGGCGAGGTCGAGCTTGTAGTTCATGACGTAGTCCATCCCGTTCACGTACGGCGGGCTCGTTACCGCCAACCCGATCGAGG
>JAKIWS010000046.1 GCA_022749895.1 Thermoplasmata archaeon | reverse complement strand
GCCGCGGGGCGGGCCGACGTCGGCCCACCCCGCGAACCCTTTCGCCCTCCGACGCTGTTCGTCCTGGGCGTTGGTCGCGGACCCGGATTCGAGCTAGCCCAGCGCTTGGGATGGCCCGGGACCGTCGTCCGGAACCCCGGGCGTCCGGGACGCTGCCTCCGAAGGGTGCAGGCCCTCAGCGCCGCGCCCAAGGGCCCGCCGGGTGGCGGCGATCTCGGGCGATCCTATCTAGCGAACCTCGCGGTCCGCGACCGGTCCTTCTCCTCGAATCTACCCCCGGACGGCCGCCCGGGCATCGGTTGATTCATAGCCGCGTCGATGGTTACGCCGGTCGTGCACCCGGTTCCGACGGCGCCCGACCCGACGATCGGACGTGCGCCACCCTCCTACACCGACGCCCTGGCCCGGAAGGGAAATCCCTGCTTTGCGTGCGGTGCCAAGAACCCTCGAGGGGACCTGCGCTGTCGCGAGTGCAACGAACGACTTCCCATCGGGGCGCCGCTTCCGGCGGACGACGCCATGCGCATCACACGGCTCGGCTACGCCCGACGGGCGGTCCTCAAACAACGCCAGTACGTCGGGGTCGCGCTCGTCGTCGTCGGCTTCATCGCGTTCAGCGCGCTCCTCGTGATCAACGCCTCCGCCGCCGCCCTGGACGCGGGTCGGGCGATCGCGGTCCTCCTCTTCCTCACGGGCGTTGTCCTCTTCGCTTGGACCCAGGGTCGGGTCTCCCGGATGATCTTCGTCCAGGTCGCGCTCTACTCGCGCGGAGTGGGGGAGCGAATCCGGGGACTCCCGCAGCGGTCGAGTGGGGTGCCCGCCCCGCCGCTCGCCCCCGACGCCGGGTTCGGCCCCACGGTACCGCTGCGCGCCTGGGCAGCGATGTCCAACGCACCTCCTCCCCGCGAATTCGCCTCGTTGATGATGGCGTCGGCCCCGTCGCCGTTCCACCTCAAGAAATCCCTCCGTCTCACCGGCGATTCCGGGTGGCGCTGGGAGGTCTCCGATGGACAGGGCCGCCCGTTCGCCCAGGTCGTGATCGACCCCACGCTCAATCGGATCTTCCAGCTGACCGCGAGCAACTTCTCCCTCATCCAGGAGTACTGGAGCGTGCGAGGGCCGGACGGCCGGGTCCTGGGGTGGTTCGTCGAGGAGAACCGGACGGACGACGTCGCTGGGGTCGGGCGGGTGCGCCTCGGCTTCTACGATGGGGCCGGCGACCTCCAGCTCCGGTGGGAGGGGAACTACGCCACCTTTCCCAAACTCGCCGCGCAGCTGGTTCAGGCGTACGAGAGCCTCCTCGCCTACGGTGCGCCGCCGGGCGGCGACCCCGTGCTCCGCATAGCCCCGGGCGTCCATGAGAGCGGATTCCGCTTGGTCGACGGCCAGGGGAAACCGGTCGCCGAGGCTCGGGCGGCGCACGGGACGAAGCCCGGCGATTGGGTCGTGGAGGTGGCGTCCGGCGAGCGGGGGGGTTGGACCGTGCTCGCGACGCTGGCGGTCGCGCATTGGGAACCGGACGGCGCCACCTTCGGCATCGCCCGCATGCTCGGGTCGAACCCCGAACTCGCGCAGCGGCTCGACGCTCGGATCGGCCGCTAGAACGCGCGGATGCCGGGTTCGAGGGCGCCCCGGTGGATGGCGCGCCGGGGTTCGGTCGCCGGTCAGCGCTTGGGATGGCTCGGGTCCATCGTCTGGAGCCACAAGCGTCCGGGGCCTTGGATCCGTAGCGCGTAGTAGCTCATTGCGGAGCCCAAGAGCCCGCCGCCCAGCGACTGGTTGAACGACTGCATCTGGATCTTGTCGTCCTTCATGAGGACCGCACCGTGGTCGACGTCGAACGTCTCGCCCGCGGCGAGCGTGAAGCTCAGGACGTTCCCATGCCCGTGCAGGACGATCGTCCCGGGACCGGTCAACCGGTCCATCCAGAAGCCGACCATCCGGCCGATCCGTCCGGTCCCGGGGACGTAGATCGTGTCGTACGTGACGGACGCCGAGGCCAGCAGGAGGGAGTGCTCGGCGACATCCACGACCTCGCCCGGGGCGAGCTCGACGATCCGGATCTCCCCCGGGCCGAACCGGCTGAAGGCGGCGAAGCCGGGGCCGATGTAGGTGTGCAGGTAGAACGGGATCCCCCCGATCAGCGTCCGCTTGAGCGTCTTCCCGATCCCGCCCTGCGTGAACGGCCGCTGGTGGAAGGTGATCGTCGGGTCGCAGTACACCATCACGCCGGCTTCGCAGTAGGCCTGCTCCCCCGGGCCAAGCTCCGCGAGCGCGTTCGGGACGTAGCCGCCCTGGACGGTGACCTTCATTCCGCCCCCGCCTGGTAGATGAGCCGCCCGCTGTGGACGACGGCGGTCCCCGGGCCGCCGATATCCAACAGGGCAAAGTAGTGGAGCGGCGGAAAGTGCGGGGCACCGCCGAACACGACGGGCCGGATCGTGGTCCCGGGCGTCACCGAGAGGAGGGCCGACGGTTCGGTCCGGACGCTCTCGCCGGTCTTGAGGGTGAACGTGAGCGCGTTACCGTGGGTCTGGTAGGCGAATTGCCCGGGTCCTGTCAGTCGGGCGGCCGTGACGAAGTGCGACGTGACGCCCCGAGGGAGCTGGTAGTTCGCGAGGGTGACCCGGTCGTACGTCATCGTCGCTTCGTGGGCGATGAGGGCTCCGCTGTGGAGCAGGAGCGATTCACCAGCGGCCAAGCGGCCGAGACGGATCTCTCCGACGACCCCGGTCGAGACGGTCGCGGTCCCCGGGCCGTCGAGTGTCTCGAAGTAGTGCCAAAGCGTGCCGGGAAAGCGGCCCGTCGGGTTGGGGTACGTGTACTTCACGCGGTCGATCGCGATCGACGCGTCCCGGTACCGCACCGAGTCGACGAGGATCATCACCCGCTCCTTGGGCGCGAGCTGGATCAGGAGCGCGGGCGAGACATCGCCGACGTGATCGAACTTCATGCGATCGTTCACCTCCCCGTCTGGAGACCGAGAGTCCCCGGTCCCTGGACGACGTACATCTCCTGCGAGAACATCCGGCCGACGAGCCCGGCCCCGACCTTCTGGATGAACGCCGACATCCCCATCGTCGGGGTCCGGTGCAACACCGCACCCTTCTCGCAGACCAGCGACTCCCCGGCGCCGAGCTTCAGCGTCACGAAGTTGCCGTAGGCGTGGAGCGCGAGGGCGCCCGGCCCGGTGAGCTGGTCGAACCAGATGCCCATCCGGCCCCCCGTCCCCTTGACATAGACCGTGTCGTAGCCGATCGACTTCGCTGCGCACACCAGCGATCCCTCTGCGACGTCGAGGACCTCGCCGACGGCGAGCTGCATCACGCGGAGCTCGCCAGGTCCATTCCGCGAGAAGGCCGCCCGCCCGGGGCCGGTGAATTCGGCGAGGAAGAACGGGACACCGCCGACCGAGGTTCGCTTGAGGGTCGAACCGAACCCTTTGCTCGGAATCGTTCGGCGGTCGACCTTGACCGGGTCTTCCTTGTAGAGCACGATCCCGTGCTCGGAGAACACCGACTCGCCCGGCCCCAAGGTCGCCAGGATCGATGGAACGATCCCGGGGACCACCTCGAGCTCCATGGTTCCGGTAGATTCCTCGGCCGAGGCACCGCGACGCCCGCGGTGGCCCCGGGGGGCGACGGCGCCTCGGATATTAATTCCGTTTGGGACGGCGCGAGGTGCCGCGACCGCCTCCCCGGCGTTGCAGCGTGCCGAGCTTGCGATGCGTGTCGATCCAGGTCATTTCGGGAGGCGCGCGATTCATCCTCCAGAACGCGCCGATCATCTCGCCGAGATGGTGCGCCTGTTCGAACGACGTCTGAAAGAAGACGTCCGCGAGCGTGTACCGGCCGGGCATCCACGGCGCCTTCATCGGCTGTCGGAGCCGCGCCGGCGTGAGATGCATCAGGAGGTCGTCGATCTCGGTCCATACTTTCTTCGCGTACGCCGTGACCTCCTTCATCGTGGGGTAGTGGTCGTACGCCCACTCCGAGTCCACGATGTCGTCGAGCCGACCTCGCTCGATGTAGTACAGCCAGATCTCGTGCACATGCAGGATGTGAATGAGCGTGTGTTGGAACGAGAGGTGGCCGATCCCCCGATCCCGCGTCGCCGCGCGGGGCGATAGCCGGCTCACCGCCGCGACGTACCGGCCCAGGACCGCTCGGTTGTAGGCGAACAGCTCCCGAATGTCGTCGGGTGCGACCATCGACTGCGGGACCGGGCCGCTTCAGATATCTCCATGGGCTAGAGCCGCACAAGTACCCGGCACCAAGGAGGCCCAAGGCATGGTGCGGCGAACTTCACCCCGGCGACGAAAGCGGTCCCACGCTCGCCCGAGCGCCCGCGCGAGCGACGACCTTCCGTTCCCGCTGGCCCGCTGGGTCGACGACCACGAAGGGCTTCCGTTCAACCTCGCGCGCAGCGGCATGCGGGGCGAGCTCCGCTCCGTAGTGCGGAGCTTCCGGAAGCTTCCCCCCGCCGAACGGTCGGGGGTGCGCCGCGCCCTCGCGAAGGCGCTCGGGGTGTCCGGGGGCCGGCTGGTGCTGACCCACGGGGCCACCGAGGCCAACACGCTCGCGCTCCAGTTCCTGGCCCGCGACCTCGCGCGCCGACTCGGGCGCGTGCCGAGCGCGGGGTTCGTGGTTCCGGAGTATCCGCCCCTCCTCGAGATCGCCCGGCTCGCGGGTCTGCGGACCGAGGCGTCGGCCCGGCCGGACGTGACCGTGCTTTCGGACCCGAACAACCCGACCGGTCTTCGCGTCGGCCGGACCTTCCTGGCCGAGGCGTTCGCCACACGGCCCGTGATGCTCATCGACGAGACCTACCGCGAGTTCACCCCCGGCCGCTCGTGGGCCACCGCCGACCGGGCCGGACTCTGGTGTACCGGGACCTTCACGAAAGCCTACGCGGGGGACGAGGTTCGCGTCGGCTGGGTGATCGCTCCCGAGGAGTCCGCGGCCGAGTTCGCCCGTTTCCACGGCGTCCTGATGGACGGCATCCCCGAGCATTCGCTTCGCATGGCCGCCGCCGTGCTCCGGAACCGAGGAACGATCCTCGCGGAGGCGCGCTCGATCTTCCGCGCGAATCGCGCCGCGCTGGAGCGACGGATCCCCGAAGCGCGAGCCATCGCCGCCCCCCTCTGGTTCGACCGGCCCGGGGGACGCGAATCCGGCGATGAACTCGCGCACCGAGCCGTGACGGCGGGCGTCCTCGTCTGTCCGGGGTCGTTCTTCGGCGACGCCTCGGGCGTTCGACTCGCCCTCACGCGTCGAAGCTTTCCGCGGGACCTTGACGCGTATCTTGCCGTCCGCGCCGGCGCGCCCATCGTCCGGGCCTAGCGCAAAACCTGAGAGTCCAAGGGGCCGGGCGACCGGGTCGGGCGCCGGCGGAACGGCGTCGGGGGCCTCGGTCCGGATTCCGCCGCCCGTTCTTTGAGGAACGTTGACGCGAACCGCGCGGCCTGCTTCCGGTCGATCTCGTGCACGAGGAGGAACGCTCGCGCGAGCTCGGTCAAGACCGCCCGCGCGGGGACGACCTTCTGAAGGGGAAGCTCGGGGGCGGTGGGCGCGGGCCGCTCCTCCCACCCCTCCTCACCCATGATGGGGCTTTCGATTCGGCACGCGCAATAAACCCTGAGGTTCCATGAGCGGCGGGGCGAATTCGCACGGCGCTCCCCGACCCGCGAAGCCTTTTCATCTGCGCCGCGGTGGACGAGTTCGTCCGACCATGAGCCAGAGCACCCACCGGCCGACAACTGCGCTCCCCTCGCCGGCCGACGCCCCGAAGGGTGTCGTGATCAAGACCCCCATTCCCGGCCCGAAAGCGAAGAAGATCGTCGCGGCCGACGGCCGGTTCTTGATGACCAGCACCAAGACCGCGCCCGTGGTCGTCGAGAGCGCGGCCGGGGTCTGGGTCAACGACGTCGACGGCAACCGGCTCCTCGACTTCACGTCGGGCGTCGGCGTGGTCAACACCGGCCACTGTCACCCGGACATCGTCGCCGCGGTCCGCGACCAGGCCGGCCGCCTGATGCACTACGCGGGGACCGACTACTACTACGAGAACCAGGTCCGCCTGGCGGAAAAGCTCGGGACGATCGTTCCGGGCGCGTTCGCGAAGAAGGTCTTCTTCACCAACAGCGGGACCGAGAGCGTCGAGGCGGCGCTCAAGATCGCCCGCTGGAATCGGCAGCGCCCGATCACGATCGGACTCCTGGGCGCCTTCCACGGACGGTCGATGGGGTCGCTGACGATGACCGCGTCGAAACCGGCGCAGCGCGCGCGCTTCCAGCCGTACGCCGGCGGCGGTCACCACATCCCGCCCCCGTACTGCTACCGGTGCCCGTACAAACTGGAATTCCCGAGCTGCGACCTCTACTGTGCAAAGATCCTGAAGGAGCTCTATTTCGAGACCTCGATCCCCCCGGACGACGTCGCCGCGTTCATCGCGGAACCGGTGATGGGCGAAGGCGGCTACGTCGTGCCCCCCAAGGGTTGGTTCGGGGCGCTCAAGACGATCCTCGACGAACACGGGATCCTGCTCATCGACGACGAGGTCCAGGCCGGTTTCGGGCGGACCGGCAAATGGTTCGGCATCGAGCACCACGGGGTGACGCCGGATATCGTCGCGACGGCGAAGGCGCTCGGGAGCGGGCTCCCCATCGGCGCGATGATCTTCCGCAAGGAGCTCGATTACACTTACCAGGGCGCGCACTCGAACACGTTCGGTGGTAACCTCGTCGCCGTAGCGAGCGCGCTCGCCACGCTCGACGTGATCGAGCGGGAGAAACTGCTCGAGAATTCGCGGGTCCGGGGCGAGCAGCTCATCGCCCGGCTCCGCGAGCTGCAGAAGAAGCACGAGGTGATCGGCGACGTGCGCGGGCTCGGCCTCATGGTCGCGACCGAGTTCGTGAAAGGTCCGTCCGACAAGGCACCGGATGCGCTGCTGCGGGACCGCGTCGTCGAGGAGTCGTACAAGCGGGGGCTCGTCCTGCTCCCCTGCGGCAAATCCTCGATCCGGTACATTCCCCCGCTCGTGATCCGCCCGGAAGAGGTCGACGAGGGCGTCGAGATCCTCGACACGGCCATCACGGCGGCGCGACGCCGCGGATGAAGGTCGGCCGCCTCGCCGGACCCGGTCGGCTGGTCGTCGAGGAGAGCGCGGCTCCACGGGCCGGTCCCGGTGAGATCGTGGTCACCCTCGCGGCGTGCGGGGTCTGCGGGACCGACCTGGAGAAGCTTCGGGGTCGGTACCGGACCGCGGGGAGGATCGGCCATGAACCGGTCGGCCGGATCGAGCAGGTCGGAGACGGCGTCGCCCAGCTAACCGTGGGCGAACGGGTCTTCGTCCACCATCACGTCCCGTGCTACGCCTGCGAGGTCTGCGCGCGCGGCGACACCACGTTCTGCGCGGAGTACGCCCGAACGAACATCGACCCCGGCGGCTTCGCGGAGTCGTTCCGCGTGCCGCGGGAGAACGTCGAGCGGGGCGCCGTCCTTGCGCTCGACCCGTCGATCGATTGGGACCGCGGAGCGCTGTTCGAGCCGGCCGGATGTGCCGTCACGGCCCTGCGTCGCGTGGGATTCACGCCCGGGAACCGGCTCTTCGTGACGGGCCTGGGTCCGGTCGGAGTCCTGTACGCCCGGGTCGCCCGGGCCCTCGGCGCTTCCTGGGTCGGGGGCGCGGAGATCTCCCCCGCTCGTCGCGAGCGAGCCGCGCGTCACGGATTCGATCTCGTGGTCGATCCCGCGGACGCCGACCAGGCGCTCCGGGCGGTCGGGACGTCGACCGGGGGGAAGCTCGCGGACGTCGGGGTCGCGGCGACGGGTGCGCCGGCGGCGATCGGGCTCGCGTACCGGGCGACGCGGCGGGGAGGTACGCTCAACCTCTTCGGATTGCCCGAACCCACGAGCCGCCTCGACATCGACCTCCAGGAGATGTACCTGTCCGGTGTCCGCGTGGTCCCCACCTACGCGACCACCGAGGCGGACGTGGCGACGGTGCAGCGCCTCGCCTTGGCCGGAACGCTCGACCTGTCCGATATCGTGACGCACCGACGGCCAGTCGCCGAGCTCGGGGAGGCCTTCGACCTCGCGCGGGATGCCGAAACGTCGCTGAAGGTCCTCGTGACCGGTCCGGCCTACGCCGGTTGAGCGGCGGGCGATCCGGCCAGGCCCGTCGCCCAGATCTTGCCCTCGACGCGTTCGCCCGGCGGGACCAGGCACCTCGGACCCACGAGGGCGTGGGCGACGACCGCGTTGGCCCCGATCCGCGCCCCGTCCATCACGACGCAATCCTCGACGCGCGCCCCCGACTCGATCACGACGTCCTCCCCCAGGGTCACGTAGGGTCCGAAGAGCCCGCCGTTCGCCACGACCCCATCACCCACCGCCGCCGGGCCCCGGCCGCTCGCTCCCGGCGGGAGGGTCGCCGTTCCGCCTCGGCCCGCGTCGAACAGGAGTCGCTGGGCGTGCAGCAGTCGCTCCGGGGTTCCGGCATCCTCCCAGAATCCGTGCAGACGGTGACCGTAGACGCCGATCGCGAGGAGGCCCGGGAGGATCTCGGTCTCGAAGCTGACCGGCCGGCCGCGGGGAATCCGCTCGAGCACCTTCGCGTTCCAGACCCCCACCCCGGCGTTGATCCAATGCGACGGGGCGTCGGCGGGTTCCGGTTTCTCGACAAACCGGACGATCCGGTCCTTCTCCCCGAGCGCCGCCACGCCGTACGGCTTCGTGTCGTCGACCTCCGCGAGCGACATCGTCCCGACACCGCCGTGACGGCGGTGCTCGCGGATCATGTCGGCCGTGTCGACGTCCGCGATGACGTCCGAATTGAGGAGCACGAACGGGTCGCTCATGGTGTCCCCCGCGTTCCGCATCCCGCCCCCCGTGCCGAGCGGCTCGGTCTCGGTGATGGTCCGGACCGCCAGGCGGGGGGGGTGAGCCCGCACGTACGCCTCGATCGCATCGGCCTTGTAGCCGGTCGCGAGGACGGCCTCGTCGACCTCGGGCGGGAGAAGGTCCAGGACGTGGTACAGCATCGGCTTGCCCGCGATCGGGATGAGCTGTTTCGGTACGCTGTAGGTGATCGGACGAAGGCGCGTCCCAAAGCCCCCGATCAGTACGAGCGCCTTCATGTCGCGATCTCCTTCGCGCCGACGCCGGCTCGAAGCATAAGGGGCACGTTTCCGCTCGTAGGTTCGGGCGCGCCCCCGTGTACGAAAGAGCTCCCCCGGGCCCGGCTCGGGGGCGTGGGGATTTTTCATAAGGTCCCGGAGCTGGATTCGGACCATGCCGACATCCGGCGCTCCCGCCGCCGAAACCTGGGGTTCGGGTTCGCGAATCGAAACGATGGAGCGCCTCCGACCGAAGGCCGTGGCCGCGAGTCGGGGCCATACCGACCTCCTCCTCGAATTCGCCGACCTCCGACCGGGACTCCGGGTACTCGACATCGCCTGCGGCACCGGCGAACCCGCGCTGGAGGAAGCTCGCCGGGTGGGGCCCACCGGTCACGTGACGGGAATAGACCCCTCGCAGGCGCTGGTATCCGTGGCGAGCGAGCACGCCCGCGAGGAGGGGTTAGCCCATCTCGCGTTCGAAACGGGCGTTGCGGAAAAGCTCCCTTTCCCCGACGCCAGCGTCGACCGCGTGACCTGTCGGTTCGGCGCGATGTACTTCACCGACCTCGCGAAGGCCGTATCCGAATCGCGCCGCGTCCTTCGCCCCGGGGGAAAACTGGCGTGGCTGGTCTGGGGACCGATCGAGCAACCGTACTTTGCCGCGACGGTCTTCGTGGCCATGCGCCACGCCGGGATCGCCCAGACCCCTCCCGAAGCAGCCCAACCGTTCCGCTTCGGACGAGGCGGGGATCTGGCGCGGGCCCTCTCCTCCGGAGGATTCGAGGACGCGCGCGAGATCCCGAGAGAAGTGACCTGGTCCTGGCCCGGAACTCCCGAGGAGGTGTGCGCCATATTCCTGTCGGGAGCCCCTCCGTTCCAGTCGATCCTGGACGCCTTGGGACCCGAAAGCCGCGCGCGCGCCACCGAGGAGATCACCGCGAGCTTGCGTGGGTTCCAAAGAACGGATCATGTGAACATCCCCGAGCAAGTGATCGTAGCGACCGCCCGTCGCGGCGGTTGATCCGTCCTCTCGCCCGACTTGACCCGGCATCCCGCCCCTGCTTGGCCGTTGGTAACCCGACCCGTCCGCGGGGGCGGGGTGGCACGTCTCTTCTAACAGTTCCGCCTTGGGAAATCCATGCCGGAAGCTTGGTTGTCCGATGTCGGCCTTCGCGTGACCGATCTGGAGAAATCGATCGAATTCTACACCCGGATCCTGGACCTCGAAGAGCTCAAGCGCGGCGGGGACGAGGACGGCCGGTACGTGCTCTTCCGGGACCGGCGATCCCGCCAGCGCCTCGAGCTGAACTGGTACCCGGAATCCAGTCCGTTCTGGAGCCCGTACGTCCCGGGCGACGGCCTCGATCACATCGAAGTGCGGGTGAAGAGCGTGCCCGAGACGCTCGCGACCTTGGCCCCGTTCGGGATCCGCCCCGTGAATCGAGAGCTGTGGGTGAACGCCGTCGCGGTCGGGCGGCTTCGCGCGGACCCGGTGGCCGCCGCTCAGATCGAACAGGAGGTGTGGGTGACGAAGACCGGGCACAACGTCGCTTACATCCCGGACCCGGACGGGAACCTGCTCGCCCTGTACGATCACCCCGAAGAGCGATGGGACGGGCCGATACCGGATCACTACTGAGCGGGGTGGCGGCCGGAGGGGGTTGCTCTCGCGGCGAGGGCTGGAACGCTACCGCGGGTGCCGGACCCGAAGGGCGTACTCCTTCTGTTGGAGGGCGGCGATCAACGCCGCGGGGCTGCCCCAGACCGTCACGCCTCCGACTTTTCCCGCGCCCCGCCCAACGCCCACCGCGACGATGACGCCTTTCTCGCGGTAACGGAACGGTTTGAGGGGGGTTCCCGTCAGCCGCGCGATCGCGTTCCGTGCGGCGACCGGCGCCTCCGCGAGCGCGGCCTGGGCCGTTGCGGGCACGAACATGCCCGTCGACGGATCCTTGAACTCGATCACGTCCCCGACGCCGAAGACGCCGGGCCACTCGGGAAGTTCGAGGTGCTCGGTCACGAGGAGGCGCCCGGCTTTGCCGTGCGCGGCGGGAAGATTGCGGACCAGGGGGGGTGCCTGCACCCCGGCGCACCAGACCGCGACGTCGAACGGGACGGACGTGCCATCCTCCAGGTGGGCCTCCCCCCGCGCGACGCGCTGAACGTTCTTGCCCTCGATCAGCTCGACGCCGGCCTTGCCGAGCAGTCGTCGTGCGTGACGAACGAGGCCCTCCGGAAGGCCCTCGAGGAAGGGGACCTTGCCGGTCACCAGGCGAACGAGCGGGGCCTTCGCGGGCTCGCCCACGATCGACGCCCAGTCGGCGGTCGCGATCTCCGCCGCCACCTCCGTACCGGTCGAGCCGCCGCCGATGACCACGACCCGGGGACGACCCTCGGGCGGCCCCCTCGCCGAGTCCGCTTCGATCCGGCGCAGCTCGGTCGCGAGGCGCTGCGCACCTCCCATCCGGTAGACCTGGTTCGTCTCCGTCTCGGCCCCGGGAACGCCGTAGTACGCGGGAATGCTCCCGAGACAGATCGCGAGGCCGCGGTAGGCGATCGTGCGACCGGAGACCCGGACCGTGCGCTGCGCAAGGTCGACCGCTTCCACCTCCCCGACCTCCTGCGTGATGGCGAGGTCGTCGAGCGCCTTCGAGAACGGCACGGCCCACGCCTCGACGTGCTCCGGGTCCCGGGCGATGCGCCCGACCTCGTAGAGCTCCGTGCGCAGCACATGGAACGGGTGACGATCGACGAGCGTGACCGGGATCCGACCCCGGCCCGCTCGCGTGAGCTCGTGGGCGCAGGTCAACCCGGCATAGCCGGCGCCCAGGACGACCACCCCCGGCTCCGACGTCGCGCCCACGGGACCCCCATCGGGCGGGGCGGATTGACGCTTTCGCGGTCGATCCGGGTCAACCCTTACCGCATCGCTTGAGGAGTCGCTTCGGCGCCCCCTCGAGCGCGTCGACCACCGCCTGCGGTCGAAGGCCGGCGCCCCGGGCGATCCGCCGGGCGAGCTCGCTCGGGATCAGCTCCTCGAAATGGTGCGCGTCCGAATCGACGACGAGGTCCGCGCCGGCGGCGATCGCCCGCGCGGCGACGATCCCGTTGGTGAGCCCGTGCATTCGCCGCCCGCTCAGCTCCAGCACCTTCCCGTGGCGGTGGGCGAGCTCGGCGTCTCGCTCGCTCAGGAGACCCGGGTGGGCGAGCAGGTCGACCTCGGGCGCGTCGAGCGCCGCGTGATTGGTTCCTGGGGGGACGTACTCCATCAGGGTCTCCCCGTGGACGATCACGATCTCGGCCCCCGCCCGGCGCGCACGGCGTGCCGCCTCCGCGATCCGGAGCGGCGGAACCTTCGAAAGTTCGACCCCGACGAGGGTCGTCAGCGGTCCCTCTTCGAACGCGGTCGCCTCCTCCTGAAGTCGCCGAAGGAGCGGACGAGCGTCCTCGAGCGCCACGTGGTCGGTCAGCGCCAGGAGCCGGTGGCCCCTTTGGGCGGCCGCGCTCCACATGTCGGTCGGCGACTGGGCGCCGTCGCTCAGCAGTGTGTGGGCGTGAAAATCGAATCTCGTTCGCGAGCCCGGCATCGGTTCGGCTTCCGAGCCCCCGCGTTGCTCCCTCCCACTTAACGAGGGCCGTGGGCTCGGACCCCATCGAGCGGACCGGTCCCGCCGGCGACGGCAGGCTTATCGAGGTCGTGCCCGTTTCCCTATCCTCCCAGCGATCCCCCTCCAATGAGGACGACGCGAAGTGACCCATCCCCCAGGACCAGCGCACCTCCGCGCGAGGACCGTCGCTGGGCGGCGGCGGGCGTCGCGCTCCTCCTCTTGGCCCCCGGGCTTGGCGCGGGGATCGGGCTCGTCGGTGCGGTCTTC
>JAKIWS010000045.1 GCA_022749895.1 Thermoplasmata archaeon | reverse complement strand
GCTCACCGTGGCGCCCGCCACCGGGAGACCCGACGGAAGTCCTCGAACGCTCCCGAAGACGTACGCGTACAGGCTGAGCGTGATCGGTCCCAAACTGGTGAAACAGTCGGAGCAGAGGTTGACCGCCGTCGTCGCGTTCTCGACATAGCCGTCGGCGTCAACGGTGATCGTGTCGATCCCGGGCGGTGCCGCCGTCCAGAACAATCCCGAGAGGTTCGTCACGCTGAGGCCGCAAACCGTCGAGCGCGGCGGGCAGATCCGCACCTGCGCTCCCGCGACCGGGAGGCCCGACGGGTAGGCGATGACGCGCGCGGCGACGACGCCGTAGCCGGTCAGGTTGACCTTGTTGAAGTACGTGTGCGAGCCGGGTCCTACACGGATCACCGACTTGTTCGCCACGTACGCATCGTGCGTGAAGATGACGGAATCCTTGGGCCCGATCGGGGCGTCCGAAAGGAACTGCCCGAACCAGCTCGAGGGGACGGAACCCCCCTGCAACCCGGGCTCCGTGCTCGAGACCACGATGCCGACGCCGGGGAGAGGTTGATGCCCGGCGAGGTCCGTAATCGTCGTGAATGGATTGCCCGTCACGTTGCTCACGTTGAGCGAGCTCACCCAGCCCCAACCAGCGAGGCTCACGTTGCCCGGCACGGTGCCCGTCGTGTTCAGGTCGACCGTCTGGGTCGCGTTGACGTTCGCCACGATCGAGGTATTGTTGTAATCGTTGATGTTCCCGAACTGGAACTGGACCTTGAGCCCCGGCGGCGCGGTCATGTTCAGGTAGCCGTCATAGTTCGCGACATCGATCGGCCCGGTCGAGCTGATCGAAGCTCCGGTGCGGAGGTTCGACCAGGTCGCGGCCCCGGGCATGTACGGGATCCCCTGGTGCGTGACGGAATCCACGATGTGCACCTCGGCGAAGCCGAAGTGCGTGAGGTTGAGCAGCGGCGCGACCAGGGTCCCGCCGATCGTCAGGTTCGCTTGGACATACGTCAGGTTCGGGGAGTAGACTGACGGCGTGAAGGCGGTCACCAGCGTCGTGTTGTGGCCGTTCCCGCCGGGGAGGAATGCCTCGTACTCGCCCCCACCGTTCGCGTTCTGCGGGACGGTGATCGCCCCCTTCACCCCGCGCGTGCTGACCGAGACCACGGTCCAACGGGCCGGGAGGTAGAGGTTCCCGGACGTCGAGACGCCCTTCCCGTCGTAGACCCGTCCCTTGACTTCGCCGAACAGGTCAACGGGGATCGGGTTCGCGATCGTGGTGTCGTTCGCGGTCCCGTTGTAGCTGGTCTTGTTCATCAGATAGCCGCCGGCCGCGCTTCCGCTCCCGCCGCCGAAGGCGTTCGGGCTGATGCGGATCGTCCGGAGCAGACCCGGGACGGAGCTGACGTTGAAGAATCCTCCCAGGTTCACCGTGAACGCGCCCGAACAACTTGACCCCGAGCTCGCGCACGCTTGCGCGCCAAAGCCGACGCCCGGGCCGAGCCCGTACTTTTGCGTGAGGTTGAGCGCGACCGGGGGCTCGCCCGCGAAGTCGTTGATGACCACCTGGCCCGCGACCCACCCGAGCGGCTGGAGCAGGATCGCCGGGAGGTTCAGCACGCCGGCCGCGGTTGCGTTGATGAACATCGACCCGGGAAGATACCCCGTCGCCGAGACGTTGATGTTGTACAATCCGGGCGGGATGCTGGTGTTGTAGAATCCCCCCGTGTTGGTGCCGTCCGAGAACTGGTAGCGGTTGAAGCCGTCCAGCGTGTCGGCTTCCACGCTCGCGCTCCAGATCCCGTGGCCCGTGCTCGCGTCGACGACGCGTCCGTTGACCCAGACACCGACCGCGGCCGCGGTCGATGGGGTCACGGCGGCGGAGGGGTGACGGCCGAGGGGCAGGGCCGACGTGTTCGTACCGACCGGGAAGATCGTCATCGTGGGAACGACGGACGTCTGTCCGGGCGTGGCGTTGACCCAGGCCCAATCGGTCGAGTAGCCGCTCGCGGTCGCCACGACGGCGTAGGTCGTCCACGGAAGCCAGCCGCCCGGTACGGTCCCGTTGTAGACGCCGTCCGTCTCGGTCTGGCCGGCACCCAGCACCTTGCCGCCGCCGAGCGCGCAGGTCGGGGTCTTGGAGACCGTGCAGTAGTGGATGTTCGCCTGGAAGATCGGCGTTCCGCCGGGTCCGATGACCTTCCCCGTGAGGGTGGCGAGCGGGGTCAGCGTGAGGTTCCCCGCGGAGACGTTCTCGCCGATCGACGTGACGTCGACCCAGGCGCTGTTCTGCGAGTAGCCGGAGGCCGACGCAGTAACGTAGTCCCAGCCGAGGGGCGCCGGAGCGTAGAACGCCCCGCCCGAGTACACGACGGTGTACGTGCAAGGGAACGCCGACGACGAGGCCGCGGGACATACCTGGATCGAGCCGAAATTGACGCCGAGGGCCGTGCCGCCGCCGAAGACGTGACCGTTGACCGTTCCTTCGCTCGAGAGGACGATCTGGCTCACGTGCTGGTCGGTGGCCTTCTGGAGGAGGAAGTCTTCCTGACTGATGTTGCAACAGACCGAGGTCGACCAGGCCCAGGTCCAGTTATCGAGATAGCCGGGCGCCGAGGCCTTGATCTGGACGTTGCCGGGCGGGACGGGGACGCAGAAGTTGGAGTCGGTGGTCCCCTGCGAGCAGGCCCAGTTGGACGGCCCCCAGACCCTCGGGTTCGGGTAGGTGTAGGGGTATTGGACCAGGGTGGGGTAGTCGGCCGAGAAGGCGGTCACCGTGAAGCCGTTCGGCGGGCCGATCAGCTTCGTCCCGGTCCCGTGGACGTAGACGCTGCCATAGACGTACGTCCCCATCGTGAAGTTCAGGTAGACGCTGTTCGTCGCGCTTTGGCCGGGGAGCAGCGAGACCCACGTGTTGTTGCCCCACACCGGGGCGACTCCCGGGATCGGCCACGTGGTGTAGCCGTTGGTACAGATCCCCGACGTGTCCGGAGCGATCGCGATGTTGCTCCGAAGCGGGAACGCCCCCACGTTCAGCGGCCCCAACGACGACGCGCAACCCATGGGGGTCGGGGTGACGCTCATGTTGATCACGATCTGGAAGTTGACGAACGTCATCACCGGGAATCCGACGCTGTAGCCATCGAGACCGCCGATCGAGACCGTGTAGAAGCCTCCGAAGGGCCAGTGCGGATACGAGGTGTCCCGCATCGGGTGGGAGACGCCGACCACGAGCCGGAACGACGACATCGGTTCGACGTAGACGGGTAGGTACCCGGGCGAGCCGGTCGGCCACGATTTGCCCGGGGTGAGCTCGGGCACCGGCCCGATCATCGTGACGTTCTCGAGGTAGCCTTGGACCTGGACGTGAATGTAGTCCTCCCCGATGTAGGCGAGCGACGAGATGACCGAGGGCGTGGTCACGGTCGCCGATTGGGCGAGGCAGGCTCCCGAGACGGCGCTGCAGACCGTGATCGCCGCGTACGCGCCGCTGATGGCGCCTTTGGAGATCCGGTCGAAGACCTTGACCCGGACTTGGGAGAGGTGGGTCAGGTAGATCGTCCCGATGTTGATCGCCGCGCCGGGCGTCGCGTTCACGTAGCTGAAGTTCCCGATGTACCCGGGCGGCGGGCTGTACAGGATCTTCGACGGCAGTGGCGGCACCGCCACCGAGAACACTCCCTTCGTGTCCGACGTCCCCCCGGGGTTCCCGGTGACCGTCCCGTCCCGCGAGATCGATTGCACCGTCACGCCGGGGACCTTCTCGTGCGCCGCGGTGTCGCCCTCGATGACCCCGATCACGGTCGCTTCCGGCACCAGGTAGGTCGTGCTCAGGTTCGTGTCGATGCCCTTCACGCACGTCGAATACGTGACGTTCGTCAGGTAGAACGCCGCTGTGTACTGCACGAAGTCCGCGCCCACAGGGCACGTCACGGTGTACGCCCCCGCGCTGTTCGTGGCGACCGGTGCGCAGGTCGTCGCAGGGCAGATCGCCGAACCGACGCTGTAGGCTTCGACCGTGACGCCCTGGAGCGCCGCCCCAGTCTTGGAGTTCCGCACGTAGCCGTTGAACTGGCCTGTCGGGATCGACAGCAGCGGGTGCACTAGGGCTTTCGCCGCGCTCGCGTTCGCCGCGGCGGAGAGGTTCCGCTCCGCCCACAGCGCCCGGGAGTACTGATACTGGTAGATCTCGGATTGGAACGCAAGATGCGAGGAAGCGTTCGGAACGCTTGGAAGGAAGTCGTTGACCGGGCCGGTGTTCACCGCGGCCGGGCTCGCCCCACTGCGAGCGAGGGGGACGGTAGGGCCGTGGTGGGCGCCGGAGAGACCGACCGGGGCAGCGACAGGGCCGGTGATGTGGAGGGCGACGCCGGAGAGGTCGGGGACCGCCATGACCCCGATGGCGATCCAGAAGAGGAGGCCTACGGCTAGGATGCTGAAACGACGGGATGAGCGGGGGTGAGAGGTCACCCCGGAACGGGGGGCGCTCGGCGACGTTTGGGGGCGTCCAGAGCACGGGGCAGAACAGGCGGCGTCGGTCATCCTCTTAGGTCGTGTACGACGGTAATTGGGGCATATACCTTAGGCCCTGTTACAAGGGGCGTACCCGAGGGTGGGGAATGCGTCGGCGGGGTGTCCGACGGGCGGGTAAGATCGTGACCGCCGAGCTACGGCCGAACCGAGCGACGGGAGCGTGCCGCTTTGCTCGCAGGATGGGGGATGCGCCGGATGATCCGCCCGGCCGATCGGGCCTCCACCAGTCGGACCCCGGCTTTAAATCGGGGGCGCAGGGTCGTCGCCTAGGTGTCGGCTCCCGACCCGCAGCAAGCTGCCTACGCCTTTCACGAGAGCTTGCTGGAGGTCCTCCGGTTGCTCAACCAATCTGCGGAGCGGCGCGCCGAGATCGACGGGATGGAACGGACAGAGCTCGAACGAGCGATGCGGAACTTCTGGGCGTTCCAGGCCGGCGAGACGAACCTCGAACGCTCGCTCCGGCTCCTGCTCGATAACGGGCTCGTGGCCGAGAACAATCGCCCGCAGTTCGCCTGGGATCGCGGCCGCATCCTTCGCGAACGGGTCGCGATCACGGCGCTCGGTAAGGCCTACCTCATCCGTCAGATCGAAGAGACGGGTCGGATCCGCTAGGGGCGGCCGCGGGTACGGCCCGCCTTCACGCCCGCCAGCGCCGAGGGGTTCATGTACCCCCTGTTAGCGTGAATAGCCGGGATGGTCCCCTCGCCCAAGGACGATCCCGTCCGGGCCGCGCTGCTCGCGATCCTTCGTCTCCTCAACCAGGCGGACGTCACGAACGAAGGGAAGGAGGACGAGCAGGCCCAGGAGCTCGCGGAACTCGAAAAGCGGCTCGTCGATTTTGGGCCGATCAAGGAAGGGAGCGTCAAGGTCGCCCTGGCCCTCGGCCTTCTCATGCGCAACGGGCTTGTCGTCGCCCAGAACGCGGGCGACTATTCGTGGTCACGGCAGCGGGACGCGCAGGTCCGCTACCGGATCACGGCCGAGGGCAAGAAGTTCCTCGTCGACTCCGTCGAAATGTCGGACCGGATCCCCGACGCCAGCGGCCGGAACTCCGCCGGCCGGCTCTAAGGACACCTTCGTCCACCAACCGTTAAGTACGCGGCGTAAGTCGAACGCGCGTGTCCCGTATCCACTCCCGGCGGAAGGGCCGTTCCCGGTCCCACCGCCCCTTCCCCCCGGTCAAACCCACATGGGTCAGCGTCGAGCGGGGAGAGATCGAGGAGACCGCGGTCAAGCTCTCGAAGAGCGGGCTCAATTCCGCTCAGGTCGGCCTCGCGCTGCGCGACACCTACGGCGTTCCCTCGGTCCGGGCCGTTCTCGGAACCCGCATGACGGCGTTCCTGGCCTCCAAAGGGATCAAATCGGACCTCCCGGAAGACCTGCAGGCGCTGCTGAAACGCGTCGTGCACCTCCAGCGGCATCTCGAAACCCACCCGACCGACCACTCGAACCGCCGGGGCCTGACCCTGATGGAGTCCCGAATCCGACGGTTGAGCCATTACTATCGCGCCAAGAACCGGTTGCCCGCCAACTGGAGCTACTCCTCCGCGGCGGCGGTGCTCCAGGTGGAGTGATGCCCTCGGGGCCCGAAGGCCTCGTGGACCACCCCGCGTTCCGCATCGAGCTCGAACGCGCCCGCAGCCTCCTCTTCGCGCATCCGGGGCGCTGGCGAATCCTGTACCACTACGACGGGGACGGGATCGCCTCGGCCTCCTGCGCGGTCCGCGCCCTCCAGCGCTTGGGCTTCCCCGCCCAGGCGACCGCGCTTCTCGCGGTCGAGCGACCGCGCATGGTCGAGCTCCTCGCCGCGACGAGCACACCCGTCATGGTCGTCGATACCGGGGCGAGCTGGCTCGACCTGTTCGCGGCGCATCCGCACCCGGTGATCGTCCTTGACCACCATCAGTACCCCGGCGCGCCGAGCCCTCCGCCCCTCCCCGACACCGTCGCGTTCGTCGACCCGCTCGACTGGGGCGTCGACGGGATGAACGAGATGTGCGCGTCGACGTTGACGTGGCTGTTCACCGTGTTTCTCGACGCGCGCAACTGGGACAACGCTCCCTACGGCGTCTCCGGGGCGATCGCGGACCGCCAGCACGTCGGCGGGTTCAAGGGCCTCAACGCCCGCCTCGTGGAGGAGGCCCGCGAGCGAATGTTCCTCACGAAGGCGGTCGGCCCGCCCCTCCTCGGCGGTTCGTTAGAGGAGTCGATCGCGCTCAGCGTCGACCCGTACCTGACGGGACTCTCCGGTCGCGCGGTCGAGAGCCGGGCCTTCCTCACCGCCCTCGGGCTCGACCCCCAGCGGCCGCCGAACGGCCTCGAACCTCCCGAGATGCGGCGGCTCGTGGAGGCCGTGTCGAACCGGATGGTGCGCCAGGGCGTGCGGCCCGAGTTCGTCGCCGCGCTCCACGAAGACGGACTGTTCGTGCCGTCCCTGGGCCTCCGCGCGGAGGAGCTCGCCAACTTGCAGAATGCGACCGGACGGATCGGGGCCCCGGGGGTGGGGGTCGCGCTCGCCCTTGGGGATCCGGCCGCGCTCGCGCAGGCGCGGGACGCGGAGCGGACGTGGCGGCAAGGGGTGCTCAACGGGCTCGAGCGAATCGAGAAGGGGGGGGTTTATTCCCTACGCGCCCTTCAGTGGTTCGAAAGCCCGGACGGGAGTCTCGCCGGGACGCAAGCTGGGCTCGCGATGAACTACCTGCTCGACTCCCGAAGGCCGGTGTTCGTCTTCACGTCCGCCCGGGATGGGCTCAAGGTCTCGGCGCGCGGCACGACCTGGCTCGTCGGCCAGGGGCTCGACCTCGCGACCGTCTGCCGCACCGCGGCCGGACGGGTCGGCGGGGAAGGCGGCGGCCACCGGGTGGCGAGCGGCGCGACGATCCCTCCCGAACGTCGCGAAGAGTTCCTCACGATCGCGGACGACCTGGTCGGCCACCAGTTGCCCGCGCTCGCGACGGAGGTCGCGTCATGAGCAGCCCTCCCGCGGTCGCGACCCCGGCCCCACCCGAGCGACCGGACCGGCAGCGCGACCAGCCGCTCGAGCGGGAGATGCACCGTTCGTACATCGATTACGCGATGAGCGTCATCGTCGGCCGGGCCCTCCCGGTCGCCCAGGACGGTTTGAAGCCGGTCCACCGGAGGATCCTCTGGTCGATGTGGGAATCCGGGGCGACGCACGACAAACCGTACCGGAAATCGGCCCGCACCGTCGGGGATGTCCTCGGCAAGTACCACCCGCACGGCGACCTCGCAGTCTACGATTCCCTCGTGCGGATGGCGCAGGAGTTCTCGCTGCGCTACCCGCTTATCGACGGACAAGGGAACTTTGGCTCGATCGACGGCGACTCCCCCGCCGCGATGCGGTACACCGAAGCGCGGCTCTCGCTGCTCGCGGAGGAGATGCTGCAGGACCTGGAGAAGGAGACCGTCGAGTGGGTCGACAACTTCGATGGGACGCTCAAACAACCGGTCGTCCTCCCGAGCAAGGTCCCGAACCTGCTCGTGAACGGCTCCGAGGGAATCGCCGTGGGGATGGCGACCAACATGCCGCCCCACAACCTGAACGAGGTGATCGCGGCGCTGCGGCTCGTCCTCGGAAACCCCGAGGCGAGCCTGGACGCCATCATGGCGGTCTTGCCCGGACCGGATTTCCCGACGGGCGGGCTCCTCTCCGCCGAGAGCGGGATCCGGGAAGCCTACGCGACCGGGCGCGGCAGCCTTCGGGTCCGCGGAACGGCGGAGATCCGCGAACGGGACGGCCGCGACGAGATCGTGATCACGTCGATCCCGTTCGCGGTCAACAAGACGACGCTCCTCGAGTTGATCGCCGACCTCGTCAAGACAAAACGACTCGACGGGATCACCGACCTCCGCGACGAATCCGACAGTTCCGGGGTTTCCGTCGTCCTCGAGCTCCGGCGCGACGCTCCCGCGGAGATCGTGCTCAACCGGCTCTACGAGCACACCCCGCTCGAGAGCTCCTTCGGCGTGATCAACCTCTGTCTCGTCGACGGCCGCCCCCAGGTCCTCCCGATCCTGGAACTGCTGAAGATCCACCTCGCGCACCGCCGCACGGTCATCACGCGCCGGACGACGTTCGACCTCCGGAAGGCCGAGGAGCGACGTCACCTCCTGGAGGGGTTCCTGATCGCGATCGACCACATCGACGAGGTGATCCGCATCATCCGGCGGTCACGGGACGTCGCGGCGGCCGAGACGTCGCTCATGGGAAAGTTCCTGCTCTCGACGGAGCAGGCGAAGGCGATCCTCGACATGCGCCTCGCCCGGTTGACCGGCCTCGAGCGGGAGGCCGTCGAGAAGGAGGCGAAGGAGAAGGAGGAACTGATCCTCCGGCTCAAGGCGATCTTGGCGTCGCCGCACGAGCTCGACCGGCTGATCGTCGAGGAGCTCAAGGAGCTCGAAACGAAGTTCGGCGATGCCCGGCGTACCAAGATCGTGCCGGCGTTCACCGAGCGGACGCTGGAAGACCTGATCCCGGATACGGACGTCGTCGTCCTGGTCACGCGCGACGGCTACATCAAGCGCCTTCCGCTCGACCAGTACCGCCGTCAGCGCCGGGGCGGAAAGGGGCTCGTCCAGATGGCGACCAAGGAGGAGGATTTCGTCATCCGCACCTTCGTCACGCGCACGCACGACAACGTGCTGTTCTTCACGAACCTGGGCCGCGTCTACCGGCTCAAGGCGTACGAGCTCCCGGAAGGAAGTCGCCACTCGAAGGGCAAGGCGCTGATCAACCTCGTGCCGCGGCTCAAGGACGGGGAGAAGGTGCAGACCTTGCTCCCGGTCCGCGACCTCGCCACGGAAGGCTCGCTCGTCTTCGGGAGCCGCAAGGGCCTCATCAAGCGCACCCCGCTCGACCAGTACCAGAACATCCGGACGAGCGGCATCCAGGCCGTCCTCCTGGAGGACGGCGACGAGATCGTCGACGTCGCCCGCGTCGCCGACGAGAGCACGGAGATCATCCTCGCGACGCGCGCGGGTCAACTGGTCCGCTTCCCGCTGAGCGAGGTGCGACCGATGGGACGAGCGACGTACGGTGTCATCGGCGTCCGCTTGAGCGACGAGAAGGGCGACGGCGTCGTGACGATGGCCCCGCGCTCCGGGGAGTTCCCGTCGCTCCTTTCGATCACCTCGACCGGCTTCGGCAAGCGAAGCCCCACCGACGAATACCGCAAGACGCACCGCGGCGCGAGCGGCGTCGTCACGATCAAGACCGGCGGACGGAACGGTCACGTCGTCGCCGTCCTGCCGGTGCGGGACGATTCCGAACTTCTCGTGACGACGCAGGGTGGGATCACGATCCGGATCCCGGTGAAGGGGGTCACCGAACAGGGTCGCAACACCCTGGGCGTGCGGATCATCCGGCTCGAAGAGGGCGACTCGGTCAAGGACGCGGTCGTCCTCGCCGCCGCGCCCGAGGAGAACGGCGCCGGCGAGCCCCCCGCTCCCAGCCCGGCGACTGGTACCCTGGCGGACGCCGACCCCGAGGAGGACGATGGTCCGCCGTCGACCGAGGGGTAAATCCATCCGAGCCTGCCCGCAGTGCGGGTCGACGAAGATCCTGATGGAGGCCGGCTTTATCACCGGGCAACGGTACCACTGCCTGGCCTGCGATTACGTGGGTTCTCTCATTTTCGAGACTGACGTCGACGCCGCTCCGCCTCCCCCGAAGGGGTAGAGCGTGCGCGTCGTCATCTACACCGGGAAGGGCGGCGTAGGGAAGACGTCCGTCGCCGCCGCGACCGCGCTGGGTGCGGCCGACCGCGGCCACACGACGCTGGTGATCTCGACCGACAACGCCCATTCGCTGGGCGATTCGCTCGGGGTCCCGCTCGGCCCCGACCCGACGCTCGTGCGACCGAACCTCTACGGGCTCGAGGTCGACGTGCTCACCGAGCTCGAACGGAACTGGGGGGAGGTGCACCGGTACCTGCTCGCGCTCCTCGCTTCCCAGGGCGTCGCGGAGATCACGGCGGAAGAGGTCGTCATCCTCCCGGGCATGGAGCTGATCACCGCGCTCCTGCTCCTCGACCAGGTCGACCACGACGGACGGTTCGACACGGTGGTGCTCGACACGGCCCCGACCGCGGACACGCTGCGGTTGCTCAGCTTCCCGAACGCGGTCGAATGGTACTTCGACCACCTGTTCGGCCTCCAGCGGCGGATCGTCCGGGTCGCCCGCGCGACCGTCGGGCACGCGATGAAGACCCCGCTGCCTTCCGACCAGTTCTTCGCCTCCCTCGAACGGCTCCACGCCCGGTTCCAGCGGGTCCGCACGCTGCTCACCGACCCGCGCCGGACCACCGTCCGACTCGTCGTCAATCCCGAAAAGATGGTGATCGCCGAGACGCAACGCGCGTTCACGTACCTCTGCCTGTTCGGCTTCGCCGTCGAGCTGCTCGTGGTCAACCGTGTCTTCCCCACGGCCGCGACCTCGGGGTACTTCACGAAGGTTCGGGCCGAGCAGGAGGCGAACTTGGCGTCCCTCACCGAGCTGTTCGGCGAGATCCCCCAGCTCCCCGTGCCGCGGTACCCGCACGAGGTCGTGGGGATACCGGCGCTCGAGCAGCTCGGTCGCGACCTCTTCGGTTCCAGCGACCCGGTGACCGTGCGCCCCACATCCTCTCCCGTCCGCTTCGTCGAGCGGGGGGGTCACCCGTGCATCGAGCTCGCGCTACCGTACACCGGTCCCGACCAGGTCGAGCTGAGCCAACGGGGGGATACGTTGTTCCTCACGGTGGGGCCGTACCGACGTTCGCTCGTGCTCCCCTACGCGTTCACGGGCCGGAAGGTCGAGTCCGCGAACCTCGCAAACGGGACGTTCACGATCCGGTTCGCGTCCCGCCGCTCGCCACAGGAGGTCGCGCGTGCCGCCTAGGCGACCCCGAACCCCCCGGGCTGTCCAGCGCGTGACGCGCGAGGCCGTGGGCCGACTCCTCGACGTCGTGGAGGCGCAGCTCAACGACCCGGAACTGATGGCGCGCCTCTCGTCCGCCGGCCGGGCGACGACGGTCTTCGTCCGCAAACTTCGCGACCCCGACCCCGAAGCCCCGGCCCCCATGGACGAAGCGCGCGAAGTCCTCCGACAGTGGCTCGCGGCGATGGAGACCGCGACCCGCGTCGCGGTCCGGTCGATCGAGCATCCGACCGTCCGACCGGGCCGGCAACCTCCGCTCACCCGGATCGCCATCTCGACGGAGGCGGACGGACCGAGCCCGGGCCCCGCCGGATCGCGTCGGCGACCCGCAGCGCGCGCACCGTCGGCGCGACGTCGTGCGCGCGGACCACCTCCGCGCCCCTGAGCGACGCCACCACCGCCGCCGCCACACTGGCGTCGAGCCGGTCGTTAACGCTGGCGCCGTCGGTGAGCCATCCCAGGAACGATTTACGCGACGCTCCGACGACGACGGGGTACCCCAAGGTACGAAACTCTCCAACATGCGCCAACAGCTCGAGGCTCTGGGCCGGCGTTTTCGCGAATCCCAGGCCGGGATCGACGAGGAGCCGATCTTCCGGGATACCGGCCTCCCGAGCGAGCTCGACCGACGCCCCGAGCTCGGAGATCACTTCGGCCCGGAGATCGCTGTAGTTCGTCCGCTCCATCATCGTCGCGGGCGTGCCCCGCATGTGCATCACGATCGCCGCCGCGCCGGAGTCGGCCACGACCTTTCTCATCGCCGGAAGCCGAAGCCCAGTGACATCGTTGACGATGTCCACCCCGGCGGCGATCGCCCGCGCGGCCACGTCCGGGTGCCGGGTATCGATCGAGAGGGCGGCGGCGATATCGCCACCGAGAGCCGTGAGGACCGGTTCGACGCGTTTCCATTCCGCCGCGGCCGTCATCGTGACCGCCCCCGGGCGGGTCGATTCACCGCCCAGGTCGAGGATCGCCGCACCCTCCTCCACCAGTTGGCGCGCTCGGGCGGCCGCGGCCGCGGGATCCAGAAAGCGCCCCCCGTCACTGAACGAATCGGGGGTGACGTTCACGACCCCCATGACGAGGGTCGTTTCTCCGAGCTGAAGACGTCGGTGAGCGCCGACGACCGACCGAACGGGTCGGGGGGCGTACTCGGCCACCGTGGCATCCGGGGCCGGCTCCCCGTTGTCCGAGGTGGGCGCCACGCGACGTCGGGTGGCCACGACCCGCCAACTCCGCTGCCGATAAAGGCCGACGCTCTACCCCGAACCGACGTGACCGGACCCGAACGAAACCGCCCCGCGCGACGCCGCCCTCCCGTCGTCGTCGCGATCGAAGGCTTGAGCGGGTCCGGAAAAACGACGCTGGTGCGCGCGCTCTCGAAGCTCCCGGGCGTCCGGACGATCGCGGAAGCCTACGACCGGCTTCGGCCTCGTCCCTCCCTCGCATTCAAGAACCGCGACCAGCTCCTCGAGCTCGAGCTGCGTCTCCTCGCGGAGGACGCCCGACGCTTCACCGAAGCCCGTCGCATCCGGGGACCCGCGTCGACGGTCGTGACCGACACCGATTTTCTCGGGACGCTGACGTACGTGCAGGGGCTCGCCTCCGAGATCGACCCGCGGTGGAACGTTCT
>JAKIWS010000044.1 GCA_022749895.1 Thermoplasmata archaeon | reverse complement strand
CTCCCACCCCTTCCGCTCATTGCTCGATACCCAGTGTCGAGGGCCGATCGTTCGCCGAGAGGCCTCGATTCTTTCCCAAGAGTCGAAAAAATCCCACCGCCCCGGCCGAGCCAAGGTATTTAAAGGGTACTTAAATAGCGCCGCGCGAGGATTCCATGGCCAAGATTCGAATCGAGAACGTCGTCGCCTCCACATCCTTGGGGGACGAGCTCGACCTGCAGTCGATCGCACTCGGTTTGGATGGGGCGGAGTACGAACCCGAGCAGTTCCCGGGTCTCATCTACCGGTTGAAGCAACCGAAGACCGCCATCCTCCTGTTCCGGTCCGGGAAAGTCGTCTGCACCGGCGCGAAGAGCATGAAGGAGGTCGAGGACTCTATTCACAGCGTCGCGGCGCAGATCAAGAAGGGCGGGCAGAAGATCAACATGCGCCCGCGCATCGAGGTGCAGAACATCGTCGCCAGTTCCGACCTCGAGAGCGAGATCAATCTCAACGCCATCGCCGTCACCTTGGGCCTCGACCGGGTCGAGTACGAACCTGAACAGTTCCCCGGACTCGTCTGCCGGATCGACGAGCCCCGGGTCGTCGTCCTTCTGTTCGGCAGCGGCAAGCTCGTCTGCACCGGCGCCCGCAAGCCGTCGGACGTCGAGGTAGCCGTGAAGAAGATCACGAAGGAGCTTCGCGGCGCCGGGCTCTTGCGCTAGGCCGGGGCCTGAGGTCGCGGGTGCCGCTCCCGCGGGACCTTCCCGTCGTGGATCATCATTGCCACCTGTCGCCGAACGGGGAAGGCGTCGGCGCCGCCCGGCGCTTTCGGGACGCGGGCGGCACCCATTTGTTCCTCGCGACCCAGAACTATCATCCGGGGCCCCCCGTAACGCTCGAGGATTACGCGGCTCAATTCGATACCACCGAGGCGCTCGCCGACCGTATCCGCCGGGAGACCGGAGTGGAGGTCTACCCAGTCCTCGCGCCGTACCCGATCGACCTCATTGGCGCGGCCCGATCGTTGGGACTCGCGGCCGCCGCGGAGCTGCAAGAGGCCGCGATGGACCTCGCGGGCCGGCGTATCGAGGACGGGCGGGCGGTGGCCCTGGGGGAAATCGGCCGTCCTCACTTTCCGGTCGACCCCACGGTGCAAGAGGCCGCCGACCGCGTGTTCGTCCGGGCCCTCGAAGTCGCCCGGGACGCGGGATGCCCGGCGGTCGTCCACTGCGCGGACCTCGATCCGGACGGCTACCGTGAGCTCGCCGCCTTCACGGCGCGCACCGGCTTCCCGCTGGGGCGCCTGATCAAGCACTACGCCCGGACCGCCCTGCCCGCCTCCGATCGGGCCGGGATCGTGCCGTCGTACCTCGCGCGCTCCGAACTCGTGGCGGAGGTCGAATCCGACGCCGCGCCATGGTTTCTGGAGACCGATTTCCTCGACGACCCGCGGCGACCGGGCGCCGTTCTCGACCTTGCGACCGTTCCTCGCCGAGCCGTGCGTCGAATCGCGGCCGACCCGACCGCCGCCGACCGGCTCCGCGTCCCGTTCCAGAGATCGGTCGAGATGGTCTACGGCTTTACGCCGACCGTGGACCGGGATCATCCACCTTGACGATTCGCAAGGTCCCGAAGGGACGCTTGATCATTCTGGAGGGCATCGACGGGGCCGGTAAATCCTCCGTCCAACGCGCCCTCATCCGCCGCTGGCGCTCACGAGGCCTTCGGGTCGTCGCCCGCCGAGAACCCGCCGATCCGGTCCTGGCACGGCAAGCGGTGGCCGCGGGCCCTCGCGATCCGGCCCTCGCGGCGCTCTACTTCACCCTGGACCGGATCCTCGCACGACCCGCGGTGGACCGTCTCCTCCAGGATGGGACGACGGTGCTCCAGGACCGCTCGTTCTACTCGACCCTGGTCTACCAGGGGAGCCGCCTACCGGCGCGGCAGGGTCGCGAGCTCAACGATCTCCAGCGGATCATCGCGCCGCCGCCGGACGCCGTCGTCCTCCTCGAGCTCGGCGCGACCGCCGCGTTGGCGAGGGTCGTTCGGGGCCGTCGACATCGGAGCCCCATCGAGCGTCTCGCTCTGCTTCGCGCCGCGGCCAAAGAGTACCGGTCGCTCGCTCGTCGGGAAAGGTGGATCGTTGTCGACGCTTCGCTCCCTCTCCCGGGGGTCGTGGAGGAGGTGGACCGTCGCCTTCGTCCATCCATGCGCGCGGCCCCCCGCGCGTCCCAGCGTTCGCCCAGCCGACCATCGCAACGAGGCCGGAGAAACTAAACCACCCCGACGGTGACCCTCGACGGAACCACCGTGCCCCGCATCCTGCTTCGCGAAGAGACCTTCGACCCGTCGTACGTTCCGGCCAAGCTCATCCGACGGGAGACCGAGGTCGGCCTCCTCCTGCGCCGCTACCGTGAATCTCTCGGAAAGGGTCTGCCGTACCATCAGCTCGTCACCGGCGGCATCGGGAGCGGCAAGACCGTCCTGGCCAAGCGGATCAGCGAGGAGCTGAACCGGGGGGGGAAGCTGAACGGGCTCGCCCCGCTCCCGATCTACATCAACTGCTGGCGCCGAGCGACCGACCGGACCGTCCTCTTGGAGCTGCTGCGCGGGGTCGGGGTTTCGCTTCCCGACCGCGGGTACGCCCTCTCCGAGATGCTCGATGTGCTCGAGCAGGGCGTGCGACGGAATCCCCGCCACCTGTTTGTCGTGCTCGACGAAGTGAGCGCGCTCGTCCGACAGGGTACGAAGCTGGTGTACCTTCTCTCCCGGCCGGCCGAAGTTCGTCTGGGTTCGGTCTCCCTGTTCCTCGTCTCCCCCGAGGACGTGTTGCCGTACCTGGATGCCGCGAGCCGGTCGAGCTTCGGGGTCACGCATCGCCTGCAGTTGGCGCGCTACGACCAGGAGGCCCTCCAGGAGATCCTGACGTACCGGGCCGAGCTGGGGCTTCGCCCGGGCAGTTACGACGCGGAGACCTTAGAACAGGTCGCCCGCACGGCCGCGAGCTCCGGCGATGCGCGCTTCGCGCTGGAGATCCTCGTCGGGGCCGCGCGCGCGGCCGAGGGCGACGGCGCGGCCGCGATCTCCCCGGAGCACGTCCGCGCCTCCCGGGGGTCGCTCTATCCGACGTTGACCGAGTCGAAGCTCGAGGAGCTTCCCCCGCAGTCGCTCCTAGTCCTCCTCGCGGTGGCCCGTTCCCTCAAGGGTCCCAAGTCGACGGCGCCCACGGAGAAGGTCCGCCAGCTCTACGCGGTGCTCGCCGAGGAGTTCCACCAGAAACCGGTCAGCCGGGTCACCTTCTGGAGGACGGTCAAGGAGCTCGAGCGCGAGGGTTTCCTCGCGGCCGAGACGGTCCGCGACGGCGAGTCGGCGCGGCTCTCGCTCGACGAGATCCCGGCGAGCTTCCTCACGACCTTGCTCGAGGCGCGGGCCGGCGCGAAACCATCGCGCAAACCCTAAGATGGCCTCGCCGGTCGAGCGATCGTGGCGACCGAGCTTGCCCCATCGGCGACCGCTCCCCTGCCCCGAGAGCGGTTGCCCGAGTGGATCCGGGTCCGGCCCCCTCGCGGGGCCGTCTACCCCGAGGTCCACAGCCTCCTCCGGGAGCTCCGGCTCGGAACGGTCTGCCAAGAGGCCCGGTGCCCCAACCTCCCCGAGTGCTGGTCGTCCGGTCACGCGACGATCATGCTTCTCGGCACCGAGTGCTCCCGTCGGTGCAGCTTCTGCGCGGTGACGACCCGGTCGAGCCGCGGCAAGATCGACGCGACCGAGCCCGGACGGGTCGCCGCGGCGGTCCAGGGCTGGGGTCTCAAGTACGTGGTCCTCACGCAGGTGTGTCGCGACGACCTGATCGATGGGGGGGCCGCCGTGCTCGCCGAGACGGTCGACCGGATCCGGGCCACGTCGCCGACGACGCGGGTCGAGCTGCTGGCCGGGGATCTCGCGGGCAACCGATCGGCGTGGGAGATGCTGCTTCGGCGTCCGCCGGACGTGCTCGCGCACAACCTCGAAACAGTCCGCCGGCTGTCGTTGGAAGTCCGTGATCGACGGGCGTCGTACGACCAGTCCCTCGAGGTCCTTCGGTTAGCTCGGTCGCTCGGGGGCGACCGGCTCGTGACGAAGAGTTCGATCATGCTCGGACTCGGCGAGACCCGGGAGGAGCTCCGGGACACGTTCCGGGATCTCCGCGCGGCGGGGGTCGACCTCCTCACGCTCGGCCAGTACTTGCGACCGTCCCTGGACCATCGCGCGGTCCACGAATTCGTGACCCCCCTCGCCTTCGACGAGCTGCGGGACGCCGCCCTCGCGGAGGGATTCGCCGGGGTCGAGTCGGGACCCTTGGTCCGGTCCTCCTACCACGCGGGCGCGTTGTACGACCGCGCGATCGGGCAACGCGGGAGATAAAGCGTGGCGAAGAAAGCCCGGCGAAAGGCGGAGGAGAAGGAGGAGGAGAGCCACCTCTTCCAGTTCCCGGAGTTTGACGAGCTCAAGTTCATCCTCCACGAACTCGAGCAGTCGATCGCCCTGGCGGTGGCCTTCATCATCACGGTCGGCCTCGCGGTGATCTCCTGGGCGTACGACCGGACGACGACCACGTTCCTGTTCCTGCCGTTGCTGGTCGGCATCGGCGTGATCGCCTTCTCACCGACGGTGATCCAGCGGCTCCGGCCCCAGGCCCAGGACTACACGAAGGGGGACTGGGCCGGTCTCATCGTGGTCGAGTTTCTCGGCTGGCTGGGCCTCTGGTTCCTCTTCCTGAACGTCGCGCCGGTCTAGTCGCCCGAGTTCCACCGTCGCCACGGAAGCTCCTTCGCGAGGAGGTACGCGAGGGCCCCCTCGAGTTCCGGGCCTTCCGTGACTTCGGTCAGCGGGACCACGCGGGCCGAGGCGACGTGCTCGCGGAGATCCTTCCCCAGGGGCAGTTTCGGCAGCGATTCCCGGAGCAGCTCCGGGAGGCCCGTCGTCCGTCGAGGCACTTCGACGGCCAGATGACCTTGGTCGGTCACGTACGGTCCTTGCAGCACCGGGACGCCGGGGGTCGTCCACTTCGCGAGGAACTCCCCGGTCCGGTCGATTCCGGCGGGAGGCCCCCTCCGGACCTCGACCGGGGCCAGCTGGGAGGAGGTCGTCTCGAGGAGGATGAGGGCGCGGCGCTCTCCCGCGCTGCTCGCCGTACCGACCACGTCGAACCCCAGCCGCTCGGCTTCGGTCGCGAGGGCGCGTGCGGCCTTGCGGATCTGGGGATAGAGCACGTCGTCGACGAGGTCAGGGCGATCCAGCTCGACCGCCAGGACGAACGTTCCCCGGCGGGCGACCCGATCGACGGCGACGGCCCGCGGGAGGTTCGAAGGCGGGGGGAGCTCGAAGGCTCGGCGGTCGGGGTGATCGAGGTACTCGCCGGCGGCGAGGATGAGGAGCCCCAGATTTCGGCGGGAGAGGGCCGTCGCGACGTTGCGGTGCGGGTCGACCGGATCGACGAGCACGATCGCGACCTCCTCCGGGACGCCGGGGGGTGGCGTTCGACCGGCCCCGATCAGCACCGGGATGCGCCAGGACCGTGCCGCGGTCAGCACGCCGCGGAGCGAGCCGAACTCCAGGATCAGCAGCTCCACCAGGTACCCGGAGAAACCGGCGGTCCGGGCCTCCGAGCCGTAGATCCCCAGCGCCCGGAGGAACTGCTTCAGCAGTCGGACGTCGGAGACCATCGCCGGCGTCTGCCGCTGGGTGAGGTACTCCTGGTGGAACGGAGTTCGGTCGACGGCGCTCAGCGGATGCGCGGGGTCCTTGATCGCGAAACCCGGAACCGTCTCGACGGTGAATCCCTGGAACGTTCCTCGGAGGTAGGGGTGCTCGGCGTAGCGCATCTGCGGCGCTTCCAGCAGGGCCCGGCCGAGGGCCAGCCCGTGGCGTTCGAGTTCCTCCCGCGGAGTTTCGGGAGGGAAGAGAAGGAAACAGTCGATGTCGATTCGATCGTTGAGGAACGTCCCGCGCGCCGCGCTCCCGGCGATGATGCAGCGGACGAGGGGGATGTTCATCCGTCGCGCTTCGCCCTCGGCGCGCTCGATCAGCGCGGTGCGCGTTGCGGCGAGGCGCTCGAGCAACTCCGGGTCCGGGCGCAGCCGGAGGGCCACCTCACGTTCGATCGCATCGGCCACGACGGACGCGGAGGGGGGAGCCGCCACGTCTAGGCGGACGGCGCGCGCCACATGAACCCTTGTGTGCGGGGCGGGGCGCGATCGGTGTCGGTGTCAAGGTCCCGTCTGGCGCCGGGCGGATACGGGACGCCTCGGTGGCGCTACGTCTCCCTGCATGGACGCGTCAAGGCTATCGGGCGACCGGCCCTCGTACAGGTGTGGCCGTCCACGTGGGGGCCGCTCCCGCCCATCCCGCCGTCCTGTATGAGCCGCAGCCCGGGGGCAAGGTCCGGTGTACCGCCTGCGCGCGGTACTGCGTGATCCCCTCCGGGTCCCACGGCTTCTGCTATGTCCGCAAGAACGAGAACGGCCAACTCGTCCTGCTCTCCTACGGCCGTGCGGCGGCGATCCAGGTCGATCCCGTCGAGAAAAAGCCGCTCTCGCATTTCCATCCCGGGGCCCGCGTCTTCTCCATCGGGACCGTCGGGTGCAACTGGCGCTGCCAGTACTGCCAGAACGCGGAGATCTCCCAAGAGCAGGTCGTCGAGGGCCGTCCCCTCTCACCGGAGGCGGCCGTCGCGTGGGCCGAACGGCTGGGCTGCGAAGGGATCACCTTCACGTACAACGAGCCGACGATCTTCATCGAGTACGCCGTTGACGTGATCCGCGCCGCGCGCGGGCACGGCCTCTTCGCGAACTTCGTCACGAACGGTTACATGAGCCCCGAAGCCGTCGCGATGCTCGCCCCCCACCTGAGCGCGGTCAGCGTCGATTTCAAGGGGAGCGGGGAGGAGGGGTTCATGCGGAAGTACATCACTGCGAAGGGACCCGCGCCGATCCTGGAATCGATGGTGGAGCTCCAGCGCCGCGGGGTCCACGTCGAGGTGACGAACCTGATCGTCCCCGAGGTCGGCGATGACCCGGTCAGCCTCCGGAAGCTCGCGCGGTTCGTTCGCGAGAACCTCGGGCCGTCGACCGCCTTCCACCTGCTCCGCTGGCACCCGGATTACAAGATGATGGACCTCCCCGAAACGCCCATCGCGACGCTCGAGCGCCTGCACGCGATCGCGAAGGAGGAGGGGCTCGAGTACGTCTACCTCGGCAACGTCTGGGGCCACCCGCTCGAGCACACCTACTGCCCCTCCTGCGGCGCCATCGCCGTCGAGCGGTACGGATTCATGATCCGGGGCTGGAACCTCGATGCCGAGAACCGGTGCCGCGCGTGCCGCCACCCAATCCCGATCGTGGGGCGGCTCTCGCCCGACTACGTGCCCACGTTCGTGACGCCGCTCGCGTAGCCGACGCGCGGGTCCGCCCGCGCACGGGGCGCTTAGTCGAAGCGACCGACGCCGGCGGCGGAGGCCTCGCCCGCCGACTTGTCGAACTTCGAGCCCTTGAAGCCGCTCTTCGCGGCGACGGCGAGCGCGATCGGGCGATTCTTCATGCCCACGCGCATGAACCCGGCGCCGAGGAAACCGGCGGCCGCCGCTTGCAACGAGAAGTTCGCGACCCCCTGACCCACGACCGTGAGCGTCGGCACGACGACCGGGGTCACCGGCGCCACCGGGAGCGGGATCCCGGGCGGCACGATCGGCGCGGACGGGGGGACCGTGACCGGCGGCGGTCCGGCGATCGCCTCGAGAACGTGGACTTGTGCCGGGGGGAAGGAGAGGTAGCGCAACTGCGTCGTGTTCCCTGGGTAGAAGTCGGTCCAGGAGAAGAAGCCGCCCACCGCGGTACTACCTTCGACCTTGCAGGAGGTGGTGACGCAGGCGATCACGGGCACGATGCCGTACGGTGGACCGGCGTTGACCACGTTGAACGAGGCGAGCCATGTGTCGCCGACGTAGAGCACGTTGTCGGTCGCGTTCGTGCTCCAGTTCCACCCGAGGTAGGTCACGCCGTTCGAGTGAATGACCTGCGGGATGGTCTGGCACGTACGGAGGAACCCGCTGGGCGTGCTGCAGGCGGCCGCGTACTCGGGGGTCGGGGCGAGTTTGAAGTTCGGGGTTGGGACGTAGGTGAACATCGGCTGGTTACCGCCGCGCGCCACGAGGGTCTGGTACACCGGCCCAAAGCTGATCTGCCGGATCGCGGCGAACAGCGACGGGTTCTGGCTGTTGGGCTTCGAGAGCGAACCGTGGGGCACGTACTGCAGCGTGCCGGATTGTCCCGACGGGCACGTGAAGTAGGCGGGGCCGTCCCAGCTCCCGCCGGTCGCCGCGGCGAGGTCGCAGCCGGCGACGAGGATGCGCTCCGCGTCGACGATGACCGTCGAGCCACCCGGCCCGGCGCCGGCCGTACCGGACGGGTAGCCCGGGTCCGTCGGCCATCCTTTCGAGTATGGGTCGGTCGTCGTGGTCCAATAATCTATCACGTCGACGGTGCAGACATGCCCGATCGAATCGGTACAGGTCGGCGAGGTCCGCGTCAGCGCCGCGATCGAGTGGGTCGCGTTGCCGTCCTGGCTCCGGACCCATCCTTCGCAGTTCGGTGAGACGTCGTTCGCGAAGACGTACGTCGGCTCGCAGGTGCCGCCGTAGGCGCCGGCCCCGGAGCAACAGTGATCGAACCCGCTCACCCAGTAGTTCTGCTGGTACGAAGGGTCCCGCGGGGCGGCGGACCCCATCAGGACGATGACGTGGTGGGTGTTCGCGGACCACGTAAGCCCGCTGCCGATGATCGTTCCGTAGAGCGCGGTGATCGACGAGGAGTGCAGGAAGTTGTCGTCCAGCCCGCAGATGCAGCCGTAGCCGTTCGCTTCGGTGAGTTGGACGTCCTTGAAGTTCGATACCACGGCGCTGCCGAACTCGGTCGGGCCGACGAAGTCCGAGATGTCGACGTGGTACTTCCACGAATCACCGGGTCCGTCGTTCCAGTCGTCGTCGGTGCCGAAGAAGTCGACCATCGCGAACGAGACGTTCGAGTGCGGGTTCGCGATCTGGATCGCCGCAGCGATCGACTGCGCGTTGTCGATAAAGAACGGAACCCCGTTCGATTCCTCACAGAGCGGTCCCTGTCCGTTCGTCGCGATCGCGCACGGGTCGTTGCCGTAGAACGAATTGTAGTGGTCGAACGTCCCGTCGTAGGCGGTCGTCTCGATCACGAAGGCGACCTGCACGTCGGGCCAGTACGGCGCGGGAGCCGCGGTCGTCTGCGCGGTGAGCGTGACGCGGGAAACCCCCGTGCCGGCGGTGCACGTCGCGGAACCTAGGGCACAGATGTTGTACGGAGCCGCCGAGGTTCCGAGGGCGAGCTGGGGAGCCCGATAGATCGCGGGTGCGACCCCCGAGGCCGGTTGAGCCGCCGCTACGGCGCCGCCGGTCGTCGCCGCGAGTCGGAGCACGTGAGGATGGGTCGCTCCGGGAAGACTGCCACTGACCACCAAGATCGCAAAAGTCGCCGCAACGGCGACGGTCATGCCCAGCGACAGGACGGCACGCCGGCCCGGCGGGGAGGGGGGACACGGGCATCCGGCCCCCGACCGGTGGGTCCTGCTCATTGAGGGTTTCCTTGCCACAGGGACTCTTAGTCTTTCCTGCCCCCTACGATGTCCCTACCATCGGTGGGAACGCGGAAGAGCGGCTCGAATCGGTTGGGCAACGCCTTCGCCCAGAAAGCCTTGCCGCGGGGTCGGGAGGACCGGTGTCCGGGTCGTCGGCGTCCGGCCCGCTCCCCGTCGTGTTCGGAGCTCCAACCCGATCGAACAAGGGTGAGGTGAACCGGCGAAGCAGCCCGTCTCCGGCCCATGCCCGGGGCGAGCACCCGTGCGCCTCGCTCCGCGTCGGTTTCCATTGTTACCCTGCAAAACTCCCTGCTCGGGACCGATCCCGAACTGTCGTTTGTAAGTAGTTCGGGCCCGTCCCCCCCGTCGAATACATCCCATGGGCGCCACCACCCTGCGGAGCGGGACAGTTCCACCGGATTCGGAGAGCGCGCGCCAGGCGGCGTACGGCTGGGGTTCGGCGCGACTGGATGAAGATCATCGGTGGCGGAAGCTCTCGGAGACGTCCGATGTGGCCGCTGTAGCCCCCGCGAGCTTCCATCGAGAAGTCGCGGCACTCCTCGGGTCGCAAGGCTACAAGGTCGAGGAAGAGCCTCCCGAAACGTCGACGTCCCGATCGGGGGGGCACCCGCCCACGATCGAGGGAGCCGTCCAAGGTGAGCGGAACTTCCAGTGGGACGCCGCTCGCTCCCGGTCCAAGCGGAACTGGGTGGGGGGGATCGGGATCGCCGGGGTTGGCTGTTTCGCCCTCGCGGGACTGGGATTTGCGTGGAGGTCCCCCGGCTTGGCCGCCTTCTTCATCCCCGGTATCTTCCTGGTCATCACCGCCGCGGCCCTCTTCCCCAACACACGGGCGTTCCGGAGCGAGATGCTGTGGGTCGTCTACGAGGGCGACGGCGACCGCGGCCCGGTCCGGTTTCGCGTTAAGTCGGCGCGCGTCTCATCGGCGAACCTCCGCACGCGACACTCCAAGACCCGGTCGGTCGCGTCGTACGTCGAGGATCCTTCCCTCCAGCGCGATGCCCGAGCGCTGGCCGCGCAGCTGGTGGCCTCCAGCTCCGGCGAGCTGACTCAAGCGTCGGGGATTACCCCGTAGCGCCCGGCGTGCCGGGGCCAGGATTCGAACCTGGGTACTCCTGCGAGAGCAGATCTTGAGTCTGCCGCCTTTGGCCGCTCGGCTACCCCGGCACCGACTCCCGAGGGTAGCTCCGGGTTTATCCGTCTTCCTCCGACTCGAGTTCGGCGTCGTCGATTTGGGAGGGCGCCTCCGCCACGACCGCGTCGACCTCGTCCGCCGGGCGGAGCTCGGTGGGCGGCAACCGGTTGGCGGCAGCGACGGACGCTCGGATCTTCACCCGCCGGGTCGCGCCGCACAGGAGGCACGAGCGGACGCGCCGTCCGCTCCGGAGCCGGGTGCGAACGCTGACGCCCTCGGCCCAGTACGCCGAGCAGCTCCGGCAGTAGAGCTCCCGGTACTCCGGTGGGAGCCGGACGTTGTAGCGCATCCCGATCCGGCGGGCGAGCCGCACGTACCGGTTCGCGAGCTCCGGGTGACGGCCCCGTGCCTCAATCGCGGCGGCGGCGAACAGGTCTCCGATCCGCTCGTGGGCGGTCCGGATCATGCCGGAGGTGCGGAGCCCCCGGCGGCCGCGGGTCGCGGGACCACCGGACCGAGGCATGCGGGGCAGACGACGGCCCGCGTCGATAGGAGCGTGTTGCAGCGGGGGCAGTGGATCGCCCGGCCGTTGAGCGCCGGGGGGATCCACTCCGGGGCGGGTGGTGGGGGGGACGACGCCACCGATTCGGCCACCATCGGCCAAGCCGGCTCGGAGGGGGGGACAAAGACCGCCGCCTCGACCGGCTCCTGGGGGACGGTCTGGCGGCAGCTCGGGCAGAACAGCGCGCCCGACTCCAGGGAAGCGCCGCAGGAGGGGCACGTACTCACGCCCGGGTAAAGTATATCCCGACTTTAGCCACGTCGGAGGCTCGTTGAGACCCCGTTGCGTCGCCGTCGTGACCCGAGACCCGGCGCTGTATGCCGACCTCGTGGGTGACCTGCGGGAACGGCGGATCCCGACGGTGAGCCTCGTCCCCGGAGAGCGCATCCCGGAACGGGCGGCGGCGGTGCTGACCACACCGACCGAGGCCGCGTCCATCCACCATCCGAACGTCGTTCCCGTGCCCCCCGACGCCGACCGCACGGCCCTCTGGGCGCTCGTGGAGGCCCTCCTCCGGGCCGCGGGGCCGGGCGAGCTCGTGTTGGGCATCGACCCCGGTCCTCGGCCCGGATACGCCGTCGTGGTCGGCGAATCGAAGGTCGCCGGCGGTAACCTCGAAACTCCGGAGGACGTCGTGCGACTCGGGCACCAGCTGAAGCGAGCGTTCAGAGGTCGGAGCTTCCGTATCCGGGTCGGCAGCGGGGACCGACCGTCCCGCGACCGTATCGTGAACGCCCTCAGCGGCCTCCATCACCCCGTCGAGCTCGTGAACGAGGCCGGCACCACGCCCCGCGGCCGACGTCGCCCACGGGACGCGATGGCGGCCGCCACGATCGCGCGGATCGAGGGCCGACCGATCTCGGGGCGCGTTCCCGTCGCGATCACGCCGGGGGATATCGCGAACCTCCAGCGTCTCAGCCGGGAGCACAGCGGAGGCCGGCTGACGATCTCGCGCACCGCGGCCGACCGGGTCCTCCGCGGCGAACTCACGATCGGCGAAGCGCTCGAGGTGCGACGCTCCCGCCGGGTCGAGGCTGGGGCGCTCGCTCCGACCCGACGTGCCCGCGCCGGCGAATCGTCTTAACCCGAGGGCCGGTGGCCGCCCGATGGCGGTCGCCGACGCGCTCACGACCCGGATTCGCCGCCTGGTGCTGACGAACGCGCTCGCGCACGACGGTGCGCCGCGCCCCGGCCCGATCCTCTCGCGACTGCTCGCTTCCGACCCGTCGCTGCGAACCCAAACGGCGACCGTCGCCACGGCCATCGAGGCCGAGATCGCCCGGACCGTCGGGCTTTCTCCCGACGAACAGCGGGCGGCCCTGGCGACGCTCGGGGGGCCGGAATCCGAGCCGCACCGTCGGCCCTCCGCGACGACGGGAGAGTTCCCCGCCCTCGAGAATGCGGTCGCCGGGAAGGTCGTGCTGCGGCTCGCGCCGTTCCCGAGCGGGGGCCTCCACATCGGGAGCGCCCGAATGTTGTTCGTCAACCAGTACTACCGCGAGCGGTACGGCGGGCGACTCCTCCTCGTCTTCGACGACACGATCGGTTCCGCGGAAAAACGGGTCGACGCCGACCTGTTCGAGGTGATCCGGCACGACCTCGAGCTCGCCGGCGTCGTGCCGGACGCGGTGCTGTACAAGTCCGACCGGATCCCCCACCACTATCCGTGGGCGCGTCGGGTCATCGAGAAAGGGGCCGCCTACGTGTGCGTCTGCCCCGCCGAGCTCCTACGGGAGAACCGCCGGATCGGCCGCGCGTGTCCGGAGCGCGCGCAGACCATCGATGAGGCGCTCGAGGGGTGGGACGGCATGCTGGGGGGTCGGTACCATCCCGGCGACGCGGTACTCCGACTGAAGACCGACCTCGACGACCCCGACCCG
>JAKIWS010000043.1 GCA_022749895.1 Thermoplasmata archaeon | reverse complement strand
CGGGAAAGCGAAGATCCCGCTGGTCCCGTCGTACGCCCCGGCGAAGCTGATGGTTTGGAGGCTCGGCGCCGCGAGCAGGATGCCGGTCCCTGAGTCGACGAGCTCGAGGTTGGTCGCGAAAATGTCGGTGAGCGCGAGTACGCTGTCCGACGAGTCGACCACGACCTGGAGGGGGCGGTACGTTCCGAGGCTCAGCGGGGTGCCCTCGGTCGAGGTTGCGGTGTTGATCCGTGTGATGTTGTGCGAATCGGCGTTCGCAACGTAGAGCGTTCCCGACGCGTCGAGGGCGATACCCTGCGGCGTGATGCCCGCCCCGAAGATGGTGCCCCGGGTGAACGTAAGCCCGTCGACGGTCGTGACATTGCCGGAGCTAATGCAGTTCGTGAAATAGGCAAAGTGGAGCGTGACGCTCGCCGTCGCTCCGCAGGCCTGGAAGCCTGGTATGAACACGGTGCCGAGAAGGCCATGGGTCGTGGTCGACCAGACCGAGACGTTCTGATTGTCCTGGGCAACATATAGGAGATGGGCGACGGAGTCGACCGCGAGCGCCGTGCCGTTGACGTTCGGTCCGAGGAACATCCGAGTCTCGATGGCGCCGTTGGTCCCGTTGATCGCAAAGACCCGGCCGGCTCCGCCGATGATCACGAACAACGTGTTGGTCGCGGGGTCCACAGCCATCGCGTCCGGGGAGAAGGCGAACGTCCCGATGCGCTGATAATCCGTCCAGAGAACCGTGCCGGACGATTCGGAGGTCGCCTGGATCGCCGTCTGCTGCAGGCCCAGCGTGAACATCGTGCCGGTCGCGGCGTTGAACGCGATTCCGACCTGCTCGAGCGGGAACGACGAGTAGGTGAGGACCGGCGTGAGCGTCGGCAGTCGGAAGGCGATGGAACTGTTGTTGTACAATCCGGTCGCGACGACCGCGTTGGCCGGAGCGTCCATCGAGAGGGAGAAGAAGTACTGCGCCGTGGGCGACTCCTGGTAGAGGCCGTCGATGGCGCCGGTCCCGACGTGGACCGCGATGATGTATCGACTGCCGTTCGTGCCCGTGGCGATGACATCGTTGTGGGCCTCGTCGTAGACCATCGCGATCACGCGCGCGGGGTCATGGGGGAGCGTCCCCAGGTAGGCACGGGTGGAGAGATTGTACTCGTAGAAGACGGTGGAGGGCGCGCTGCTGGAGTTTCCCACGACCAGCGTCCGGCTGCTGGGGACGTACGCCGCGCCCGCGGTCGAAGCGGTCAGCACGGGGACGGTGAGCGTCGCGGCGGGATTGTCCGTCGACGTGTTGTAGATCACGAGATACTGGTGGGCGGTCGTCGCGACGAGCTCGCCGAGCTGGGGTACCGCGACGAGGGGGGCCCCGCTGCACGTCGGGGCGGGGCACGTGACGTACGTGACGTGGTTGTTCGCCCCGTTGATCGCGAGCAACATCCCGTCGCTCCCGTTGGTGAAGAAGACCTGATTCGAGGCGGGGTCGAACGCGCCCTGAAGGAACGGCTCGAACACCCCGCTGGGGGCGCCGCTCGTCGAAATGTTGGCGAGCTGGACGAAGGTGGAGGCGTTCAGCTGCAGTACCCAGGCGCTGGGGGGGGCGCGAATCGCCACGTAGAGGGAGTTGGAGTTGGTATCGAGCACCATCGCGTACGGTAGTCGACCGAACTGGATGTCCCCGACTGTCACGGACCGCTCGACCTGTCCCGTGGATTCCGAGTAGGCGGTGACCGTACCTCCGAACGCATTGGCCGAGTACACGGTCTGCGACGCGGTATCGACGGCGCTGGAGAGCGCGTAGTTGGAGGTTCCGGATGGAAGGCTGTTGTTCTCGACGAAGTACTTGCCGTGGATCGGTCCGAGGACCGCCGCCGGTCGGGGGGCGGCATGGCCGATGGCCGTCGCCGCGGGCGGTGTCGCGGGACTAACCTGGGGGCTCGCGGTCGCTGGGGCAGGACCGATACGGGTCACCGACGACGCCGGTGCGGCGAAGAGTGCCAGCAAGGCGGTCACGACGAGCAAGGTTCCGAAGGCGGCTAGGACGTTCCGGCGGTTGCGACTCTCGTTCGGCATCCGAATCAGGCTACTTTCTGCAAACCTCTGGTATATCCAACCTTCGCCGCACCGGGAGGGCGAAATCAGATTCTTGCCGCGCATGACAAGGGCGGTATGATCGACGGTTTTCCGCGCCGTGCCCCGATGGGCGTCGGCGCCGGGTGTCGCCTCCGCTCACCGTTATAACAATCGCCCGGCTCGGTTGATACGGAGTCGTCGATGGCGAAAAGCGCGGGCGCTCCGGCGGGGGAAATGCTCCCCTCGACGGACGGAATTCCGCCCGCGGACCTGCTGCGCGCCTACGCGACGATGGTCCTCGCGCGGACGGTCGATGAGCGCTGTCTCACGTTGCAACGCCAGGGCCGAATCGGGTTCTACGTGCCGATGCAGGGGCAAGAAGCCGCGCAGGTCGGCTGCGCCTGGGCGCTCCGACCGGAGGATTGGATCTTTCCCGCGTACCGAGAACTGGCCGTCGCTCTCGTGCGGGGGATCACGGTCCGGACCCTCCTCGACCAGTTCATCGGGAGCGCGGCGGACGAGTCGAAGGGGCGGCAGATGCCCAACCACTATGGCTACCGTCGCTTCAACTACGTGACCGCCTCGAGCCCCGTCGGCACCCAAATCTCCCACGCCGTCGGCGCAGCGATGGCCGCTCGGCGCAAGGGCGATGCCATCGTGACGGTGACGTTTTTCGGCGACGGCACGACGAGCTCGAACGACTTCCACGCCGGCCTCAACTTCGCCGGGGTATTCCGAGCCCCGACCATCTTCTTCTGCCAGAACAACCAGTGGGCGATCTCGATGCCCCGCGACCGCCAGACGCGGTCGAGC
Source organism: Thermoplasmata archaeon (assembly GCA_022749895.1). Taxonomy (GTDB): domain Archaea; phylum Thermoplasmatota; class Thermoplasmata; order Lutacidiplasmatales; family UBA184; genus Lutacidiplasma. The sequence continues at coordinate 10,961 of JAKIWS010000043.1, read as the reverse complement.
ACCCTGGCGGAAAAGGCCGTGGCGTACGGATTTCCGGGGGTCGTCGTCGACGGGTCGGACGTCAACGCGGTGTACCGGGCCGTCGTCGCCGCCCGAGAACGCGCGCTCGCCGGCGAGGGGCCCACGCTCATCGAGGCGCAGGTGTACCGCTTGGGACCTCACTCGACGTCCGACGATCCCCGACGGTACCGCACCGACGAGGAGCTCGCCGCGTGGAAAGAGAAGGATCCGTTGGCGCGCCTGAAGCACGAACTCCGGGAGTCCGGACTTCTGGACGATGCGGCGGACGCCCGCATCTGGGAGACCGCGAAGGAGGCGGTCGCGGCGGCGGTCAAGGAAGCCGAGGCGCAGCCCCCCGTCGACCCGATGACACTTTTCGACGACACGTTCGCCACCCGCACGCCGCAACTGGAGGCGGAGCGGACCGAGTTCGGCGAGCTGCTTCGCCAAGGGGTCCTCCACCCATGACCGAGCTCACGCTCGTCCAGGCCGTGAATCGGGGACTCGCGCAGGCGATGCGGGAGGACCCGGACGTTCTGGTCCTCGGGGAGGACGTCGGCGTCAACGGCGGGGTCTTTCGCGCCACGGACGGGCTCTTGAAGGAGTTCGGCGCCGACCGGGTCGTCGACACGCCGCTTTCGGAAACCGGGATCGTCGGGACGGCGATCGGGATGGCGCTCTACGGGCTCAAGCCGGTGGCGGAGATCCAGTTCATGGACTTCATCTATCCGGCGTTCGACCAGATCGTGAGCGAGCTCGCGAAATTCCGGTTCCGCTCGGGCGGACAGTACCCGTGCCACGTGGTCATCCGCACCCCGTACGGCGGCGGGATCAAGGGTGGCCTCTACCATTCTCAGAGCGCGGAAGCGTACTTCGCCCACACCGCGGGGATCAAGGTTGTCATCCCCTCGACGCCCGCCGACGCCAAAGGGCTCCTCCTCACCGCCGTGCACGACCCGGATCCGGTCCTGTTCATGGAACCGAAACGGATCTACCGGTCGATCACGGGAGAAGTACCGGACGGAGACCATCGGGTCCCGTTCGGCTCCGCTCGGGTGGTCCGGGAGGGTTCCGACGTGAGCATCCTCGCCTACGGGGCCATGGTCCCGGTCGCCGTGACGGCGGCCGAGCAGCTCGCGAACGAGAAGATCCAGGCCGAGGTCGTCGACCTACGCACGCTCGTTCCGCTGGACGAAGCGTCGGTCCTCGCCACCGTCGAGAAGACCGGACGGTGCGTGATCCTCCACGAGGCGCCGCGGTTCTGCGGTTACGGGGCCGAGCTCGCTGCGATCGTCGCCGAGAAGGCCCTGTATTCCCTCAAGTCTCCGATCGTCCGGGTCACCGGGTACGACACCCCATTCCCGTACGCTCTGGAGCATCTCTACCTGCCCAACGTCGAGCGCCTCGTCCACGCCGTGCGCGGCTCCATGGCCGCAGGGTAGCGAGGAACAGATCATGGCGTTCGAGTTTCGTCTGCCGGATATCGGAGAAGGGGTCGCGGAGGGGGAGGTCGTCGCTTGGTTCGTGAAAGAGGGCGACACGATCAAGGAAGACGGTCCGCTGGTCTCCGTGCTCACGGACAAGGCGAACGTCGAGATTCCGTCCCCGAGGTCCGGTCGGATCGCCACGCTGCATGCGAAGGTGGGAGAGAAGGTCAAGGTCGGCGGCCTTCTCGTAACCATCGAGACGGAGGGGGACGCGTCGGGCCCCACCGCCGCCCGCCCGGCGGACGTCGCGCACGCCCGCGACCCTCCTCCGTCGAACGCGCCGGCGAGATCGGCGCCTCCCTCCCCGTCGACGGCCGGACCGAGCCGGGCCCTCGCTACCCCGATGGTCCGCCGACTGGCCGCCGAAAAGGGGGTCGATTTGGCGTCGGTCACCGGAACCGGTCCCGGGGGCCGGATCACCGAGGACGACGTACGGAAATTCTCGGAGAATCCAGTTGCCTCCCAGGCGATGACGGCCGGTGAGGTCGAGCCCGGGCCTCGGTCGGCCCCCCCGGCAACTCCCTCAGCGCTGCCTTCCGCCACCCCCGACGGCGGGGACGTGCTCGAGCGGATCCCGATCCGAGGGGTCCGACGGGTCATCGCCGAGCACATGGCCGAGTCCACCCACCGCGCGGCCCACTTCACCTACGTCGAGGAGGTCGACGTCAGCGAGCTCGTCCGTCTCCGCGACCGCATGGCCAAGCATGTCGAAAAGCAGGGGACCAAACTCTCGTACCTACCGTTCGTCATCAAAGGTGTCGTGGCCGGGCTCCGGGCGGAGCCGAAGATGAACGCGCGGATGGATGACGCGGCGCAGGAGCTCGTCGTGCACGGGGCGTACAACATCGGCATCGCGACCGCCGCCCCGGATGGGCTGCTGGTCCCGGTGGTGCATCACGCCGACCGGAAGAGCCTGACGCAGCTCGCGCGCGAGATCCAGGAGCTCGCCGACAAGGGGCGGGCCGGAAAGCTGACCCGGGCCGAGATGAGCGGGGGGACGTTCACGATCACGAGCCTGGGCGCGCTCGGAGGTCTGCTTGCCACGCCGATCCTCAACTATCCCGAGGTCGGCATCCTCGGCGTCCACAAGATCGTGCGTCGGCCGGTGGTCCGACCCGACGGCTCGATCGGCGCGGCGGAGATGATGAATCTCTCCGTGTCGCTCGACCACCGCGTGCTGGACGGGATCATCGGCGCCCAGTTCCTCGCCGTCGTAAAGTCGTACCTCGAAGACCCTCACCAGCTGTTCGCTGAGCTCGCATGAGCTCGGAGACGGTCCCCCTGCCGTACAACGACACGGAAGCGGTCGAGGCCCAGCTCGGCGCGGAGGGCGTTCCGCTCCTCCAGCGCGCCTACCGCTGGATGCAGGTCGGTCGGGTGCTCGACCAGCGCATGCTGGCGCTCCAACGGCAGGGACGGATCGGATTCTACGGGCCGGCGACCGGGCAGGAAGCAGTCAACGTGGCCGCGGGGCTGGCCGCCGGCCCGACCGATTGGGTCTTCCCCGGGCTGCGCGAGCAGCTCGTGGCCCTGGTGCGCGGCCACGGGCTCACGGAGTACGTCCACCACCTGTTCGCGGATGCGCTCGACCCGGCGCTCGGGCGGCAGATGCCGTGCCACCCCTCGGCCCGCGAGGTGAACTACGTGTCGATGTCGTCGGTGGTCGGCACGCAGATCACGCACGCCGTCGGCGCCGCGCTCGCCATGAAGTACCGGAAGGACCACGCCGTCACGCTCGGCTTCTTCGGGGACGGGGCGACCAGCGCGAACGACTTTCACGCGGGGATGAACTTCGCGGGGGTCTTCGAGCTCCCGATCGTCTTCGGCCTCGCGAACAACCAGTGGGCGATCTCGCAGCCGGTCGACCAGCAAAGTCGCGTCGCGGAGCTCGCGAGCAAAGCGGCCGCCTACGGCCTCCCGGGTTTTCGCGTCGACGGGACCGACTTCCTCGCGTCCTACGCGCGGCTCCACGACCGACTCGCCACCGCGCGGTCCGGAGGCGGCCCGTCGTTGATCGAGTTCGTGACGTACCGGATGACACCGCACTCGAGCTCGGACGACCCTGCGCGGTACCAGCGGAGCGACTGGGCGGACCGGGCGCGCGCGCACGACCCCCTCTTCCGACTCGAGGAGCTGCTGGGGCGGCTCGGCCTCCTCGAGGAAGGCTGGGTCGATGAGGTGCGCGAAGAGATCGACCGGGAGATACGCGCGGCGGTCGCCGAGGCCGAGAAGACCGCCCCTCCGGCGCCGGCGACGCTGACCCAGGACGTCTTTGCGCGTTCCGAGGCGATGTCCACCCCTGCGGGGGCCCGCTGATGGCCGGGACCTACGCCCGAACGACCGAGGTCTTGGTCATCGGTGGAGGACCGGGTGGGTACGTCGCCGCCGACCGGCTCGGCCAGCTCGGCAAGAAGGTGCTCCTGATCGAACGCGACGAGCTCGGGGGCGAGTGCCTGAACCGGGGATGCATCCCGTCGAAGGCGCTCATCCACGCCTCGCTCCTCTACCGCAACCTCCTCCAGGAGGGGCCTGAGGTCGGCGTCCTGGCCCAGGACGTCCGCTTCGACCTCGACCAATGTCAGCGCTGGAAGGAGTCCGTCGTCGTCAAGGAGCGCCAGGGCGTCGCGACGCTCCTGAAGGCCGCGAAAGTGGCGGTCCTCAAGGGCGAAGCGCGGTTCACGGGACCGAAGACCGCCGACGTGGTCGCCCCGGACGGGGGGCGCGAGCGGATCGACTTCGGCCACGCGATCGTCGCGACCGGCGCGGTCCATACCGTGCTTCCCGGATTCGAACCGGACGGTTCGACCGTTGTCAACGCGGCGCAGATCCTGGGGCTCCGGAAGCTCCCGACCTCGGTGATCGTCCTCGGGGGCGGGGTCAGCGGATGCGAGCTCGGGGAGTTCCTCGCGAACGTGGGGGTGAGCGTGACCATCGTCGAGCTCCTCGACCAGCTCCTTCCTGGGTTCGACCCCGACCTGTCGCGGGAGCTCACCGGAACGCTAACGAAGTCCGGGATCGTCGTGCGCACCCAGACCAAGGCGACGTCCTTGGAGCGATCGTCCGGGTCGGTCCGGCTCACGGTCGAGGCCGCGGGCGGAACGGAGACGCTCGGCGCGGAGATGCTGTTCGTCACGGTTGGGAAGCGTCCGGATACCGCGAACCTCGGCCTCGACGACGCCGGCGTCACCCGGGGACGGGGCGGGTTCATCACGGTCGACGACCAGCAGCGCACCGACGTTCCCACGATCTTCGCCGTCGGCGATGTCGCCCGTCCGCCGATGCTCGCCCACAAGGCCTACCGAGAAGGGATCGTGGCGGCCGAGGCCATCGCGGGCCTCCCCACGCGCTTCCAGTTCCAAGCGATGCCGTCCGTGGTCTTCACCACCCCGGAGCTCGCGAGCGTCGGACTCACCGCGGCCGGGGCGACCGCCTCCGGCTACACCCCGCGCGAGGCCCGCTTTCCGTTCGCCGCGCTCGGGCGGGCCCACGCGGCCCACCGGACCGGCGGGTGGCTCAAGATCGTGGGGGATGAGAAGAGCGGACTCCTTCTCGGGGTCCACGCCGCCGGCGAATCGACGGGGGAGTTCGTGGCCGAGGCCGCCCTGGCGATCGAGATGGGGGCCATGATCCGCGACCTCGCCCTAACGATCCACCCGCACCCGACGTTCTCCGAGACCCTGCAGGAAGCGGCGATGCTCTGGCTCGGGGAACCGTTGCATGTCGCCGCCCGACGGGGAACTCGTGACTGAGATCGTCGACTGGGGGACCCGGGAGTACACTTCCGCGCTGGCCGGGATGCGGGAGCTCCGTGCCGCCCGGCGACGAGGTGCGATCCCGGATACGCTCGTCCTCGTCGAGCATCCGCCGGTCGTGACCGTCGGCGTCCAGGGCGACGATGGGGAATCGTTGCCCGACGGGATTCCCGTCGTGCGCGTCGAACGCGGCGGCAAGGGAACGTACCATGGCCCCGGCCAACTCGTCGGCTATCCGATCGTCGACCTCGAGCCCCGGGGGCGCGACGTTCGCCGATTCGTTCGCGACGTCGAGGGCCTCGTGATCGAGGCCGTTCGCTCCCGAGGGGTGGACGCGGGTCGGGTCGCCGAGCGGCGGGGGGTCTGGGTCGAGGGCGAGCGGAAGATCGCCTCGATCGGTGTCGCCGTCGAGGCGTGGGTTACGTTCCATGGCTTCGCCCTCAATGTCGCGACCGACCTCGGCGCCTTTCGGTCGTTCCACCCCTGCGGGATGGACGGATCGGTCATGACGTCGGTCGCCGCGGAGCTGGGGGAGCCGGTCACGGTGGAGGAGATGAAGCCGGCGATCGTCGAGGCGTGGGAACGTCTCTTCGGGACCCGGGCCGCACCGCCCCCCGCGCGCACGGGTTCCATCGGTCCGTCGGACACCGCCGTCCCCGTATCGTGAATCCCACGGGACGTCCCCGGCTTCTCCTCGTAGGAGGAGCGGGAGGGTTCATCGGCCGGCAGCTGCTCCCCCTGCTCGCCCCCGATTTTGAGCTTCGCTCGGTCCACCGACACGCCGTCGCGGAGGAGGCGCGGTTCGGCGCCGAATGGATCCCGTTGGATGTCGGGGCGGTCGATGACTGGCGTTCGATCGTTCGGGGTGTGGACGTGGTGGTCAATCTCGCATGGTACCGGTGGGCGTCGCCCGGGGTGTTTGAGAGACTGTACGCCGGGCTCAGCCGGCTGCTCCGCGCCGCGGTCGCCGAGCAGGTCGGGCGGTTCCTCCAGGTCAGCGTCCCGCCCGCGCCCGAGCGCCTCGAGCTCGAACTGCCGTACTTGCGATGGAAACGTCGATTCGACCGGGACCTCGCGGCTTCCGGTGTTCCGTGGGCGATCGTGCGCCCCACCCTGCTCTTCGGACCGGGGGACGTTCTCCTCTCCGTGATGATCCGCATGATTCGACGTTACCCGTTCTTCCCGATGTTCGGGGACGGCGGGTACCGGGTGAACCCCCTCGCCGTCGGCGACCTCGCGCGCTTCCTCCGTGCGCAGGCGACCGCCCACGGGTCCGGAGTGTACGACCTCGGTGGACCCGAGACGTTCCGATACCGAGAGTTGACGGACCTCATGTTCCGGGTCGTCGGCAAGCGGCCACGGTACTGGACCATGACGCCCCGCAACGGCATCCGCCTCGCCGGTCTCCTCCAAGCGATGGGTTCGCGGCTCCTCTACGCGTACGAGGTCGAGTGGCTCGCGAGCGGTCGGCTCGTCCAACCCGTCTGGGATGGAGCCGGGGTTCCGCTCCGGCGGGTGGAGCCGTACCTCCGGAGGCTTGCGCCCGATTCAGCGCGCGGTCCGGCGACCGCCTGAGTCCACCGGGCGATAGGCCGACGCCCTGGGGAGGGTCGGTGGCACGATGAGAAGCGCGGCGGGACCCGCGACCGCCATCCGCAAGACCAGTCCCGCGGAGCCTCCGGTTCTCGGTGCAGGGAGATTCGACGGCAGGCAAGCCGACCCGGGCACCCCCCACGCGTAGAGAACGCCGGTCGGAGAGCCTTCGTAGATGCATCCGCGCGAGATCGCGGGAGCGCCGAAAAACGAGACGCCCGGGCTCGGCGTGGCGTTCCAGACGGGGGTGCCGTTGGACGCGTCCAGGAGCTCGAGCGTCGGACCCGCCCCGGCCGCGACCAGGCCATCGGCGTATGCGACCGCGGCGAGAACGTGGCCGGGGAGATTCTCCCGCCAAACGATCGTGCCGTTCCCCGGGTCGACCGCGACGACGGAGCCCGGATACAGATGCGACGACTCGGTGATCAGCTCCCCACCGACGAACAGCGTCGACCCGTCGAACGCGGCCGGAGCGATGTCCCCGTGCCCGTCTTCCGGGGAGACACCTCCGTTCGAGATCCGTTGCTCCCAGAGGGGACCGGTGCTCACGTTGCTCGCGTTCCACGCGTAGAGGACGCCGTTCTTGTTCGGCGCGACGATCAGGTCGGGGGCGCCGGTGCGGGTGACCAAGGTCGGGGTGGTCCCGAAATCGCTGTCACTGTTGGGGTTCTGGCTGATGGGAATATGCCAGGTCGAGAGCTCGGCGAGGCGCGCGTCGTCGAACTCCACGACCGAGTCGTTGAATGGGTTCGGCTTGAGCGAATTGCCCGTGACGACGTAGACGGCGTGCGTCGTCGAGTCGAAGGTCGGCGAGCCCCAGACGCCGGCACCCTTCGCCGTCCCCTTCGCCAGGACGAATCGGTGGAGGAGCGTGCCGGTCTTGGCGTTGATCTCAACCAGCGTCCCCCGGATGAGCGGGTGGTCGCAGCTACTCGCGATGCCCATGTACAGCGCGGTCCCGACGACGAGCGGACTCGCCCAGAGGTACATCCCCGCGGAGGTGTTGCCGAGCGGGGTTCGCCACAGATGCGATCCCGTACTCGCGTTGAGAGCGTACACGGCGCCGTCCCCCCCCGCCACATAGACCGTATTGCGAACCACCGTCGCGCTGGAGGTGATCCCGCGGGGCGTGCCGGAATTGGGGGGCTTCAAGCAGAGCGTGTTCGCGTCGATGCCGAGAAAGCTCTTCCAGACGAGCCCGCCCGTCATGTTGACCGCGTAGAAGTAGCCGTCCCACGATCCGAAGTAGACCGTGCCCCCGACAATCACGGGCTGCGAGGCGAGGACGCCCTGGGTCGAATAGGACCAGGCGAGCTTGAGGGAGCTCGCGCTGGAACTCGACAACAAGGTCTCCGCGCGGTCGGAGCCCGACCGGCCGATGTCATGAAGGTACATCGGCCAATCTGCGGACGGCGTAGTTTGGGCCGCCAGCGCATGGTTCGTGGGGGAGGTGGCGGCGGCCGTGGGTGCCCGGATCGCCAGCGCGCCACCACTGACAGCCAAGAGGCCCACGACGGCCAGAATGATCCCGTCCCGGAAAATCGGAGACCGCCGGCGTCGTTCCACAGGACCTTGTTCGGGCCAAGATCCCCCTGTATTACAACATATGGATGCGGACGGGGGGGGCTGGGGACCCGACGGCCGGGCGATGCCCGGGCGTGCGCCCGCCATGCGGGGGCCACCGGGTTCAGCGGACGCGGCCGCCGCCGTCGCGCGGACCGGCAGTAGTTTTATCCGACCCCCTCGCCCTTGCAAGTTTCTGATGGAAGCCAGCGACCTCACGCGTCGAATGGGCGATTTCTACCTCGTGGCGAGCGAGGTCCTGCGCGACGTTCCCGAGATCACCGACCAGCAGGTCAAGCACTGGATCCTCAACCCGTTCTTGGTCTCGCTCGGCTGGGACCCGCACGACAAGAAGCAGGTCTACCTCGACTTTCCCCTCAAGCAGGAGGGCGCGAAGGCCGACTACGCGCTCCTGAACGCCGCCGGACAAGCACGGCTTGTGATCGACGTCCGCAAGCCGAAAGGTCCCGACGCCGACGCCGAAGGCGTCGGAAAGCTCGCGCGCGGCGCCGGCGCGCCGCTCGCCCTCGTGACGAACGGGCAGGAGTACGCGCTGTGGTACACCAACGACACCGAACCCCCGACCCCGCTCTTCATCTTGGGCCTCAAGGAACTCTCCGAGAACGCCGAAGCGCTGCTCGGACTCACGGTGGAATATCGCCTCTCGGACACGGGCGTGAGCCAGCTTCGACGTTCCGCCATCCGTCAAGCGGTGCTCCAGATCCTCGAGGAGAACTCGGAGAAAACGTTCGACGCGATGGTGGGATGGGTCCAGTCGCAGGTGTCGCCGAGCTCCCTCGACGATACGACCGACCACGCCATCCGGGAAGCCACCATGATGTGGCTGAACGAAGAGCACCACGTGCTCCCGGCCTTCGCTCCGGTGGGGGATGCGAAAAAGCACCATGAGCTTCGGGCCACGACGGCGCGCGACTGGGAAGCGTTCCCGCGCGGTCCGCCGGGAACGTTCCAGTACCGGTTCGACACGACGAAGACGCTCGACATCCGGCAAGGTCCGAAGGAGATCAAGGAGTCCCTGCGACTCCAGGGCCTCCGGACTCCGACCTCGACCTCGTTCGGGGGATTCTACTACGCGCTCCGCCACCGGGCCGGGCTCTCCACGGCGACGAAGTCGTAGACGCGACTATCCCGCCTCCCTCGGGGCGGGTGCGGGCAACAGCAGGTGGCTGTCGCCGAATTCGTGCCAAAGGTACCGCTGTCGGAGTGCCGCGTCGTACGCCCCGCGAAGCTCCGTGCCTCCGAGAACAGCTTGGAGCATCGCGAGATGGGACGTACCGAGGTTGTGGAAGCCCGAGAGTAGCCCATCGACCGACCGGATCCGTCGGGACCCATCGATCCTTAGGCGCGTGAACCCGGACGTAGGGCGTACCGACCCATCCCGGTACGCGGATTCCAGCGCGCGGAGAACGGTGGTTCCAATCGCGATCACCTTCGAGCCGCGCCCCCTCGCCGCGTTGATCGCCTCGGCCGTTCGGAGCGGGACCTGGAACGGCTCGGGATAGACCACGGGGGATGCGTTCGGATCGTCGGAATCGAAACTGGAGACACCCGCGTGGAGGAGGATCGGGACCACTTGGACGCCGGTCGCGAGCAGCTGTCCGAGCAGGGCCGGTGTGAACGGTCGCGAAGCGGACGGCATCTCGGCGCTTCCGGGAATTCGGGAGAACACGGTTTGGTACGCGCTTAGGGGAAATCGGCCCGCGGCGTATCCGTAGCGGATCGGTTCGCCGTGGCGCCAGGCCGCGCGGGCGAGGTCGCCGGTGAATCGGACGAACCGGAGTCGAGGGACGCCAGGATACTCTTCGAGAATTTCGGCGGACAATCCCGCGACCCGGATGATGTCGCCGGAGCGGAGCGGGAGGGGGCCCGGTCGCGCGGGCCCCCAGCGAGGTTCCGCGAGCCACGTCGAGCTTCCATACCCCGTGCTCAGATTCAGCCGGAACCGGCCGAATCCTGCGACCGCCGGCAGGCTCGCCGGCCACGCGGAGCTCTCGTTCACGACGAACACGTCGCCGGGACGGAACATGTCGACGATCTCGGGGAACCGGTGATGCGTGTGGGCGCCGGCTCGGCTCACGAGGAGGCGCACGTCGCTCCGGTCGCGTCCGTGGGACTCCGGGGGCGCCACGGCGGCGAGGGGGGGTGCTCCGATCAACGGCCTAGCTCGCGGGGGTCGCGATCTCCCACGTGTCGGCCTGCGCGCGGAACCGGCCTCCGTTCACCCGGTCGGTCGGTTGGGAGAGCAGCCAGGACCAGAATGGCTGCGTGACCGTGGGCAACGGGCGGTCCGAAATGTCCTGTCCCGGGTAGGCGGCCTGGTGCAGCTCGGTCCTCATGTCGCCCGGGTCGACGCTCACGAAGGTGATCCCGGAAGTTCCGGATTCTTCCGAGAGGGTCCGCGTCGCAAGGTCGAGGGCGGCCTTCGACGAGCCGTACCCTCCCCAGCCGGGATAGCCCATGACCGCGGCGTCGCTCGATACGTTGACGACCATGCCCCGGGCCGCCATGAGGAACGGTCGAAGTTCGTGCGTCAGGGCGAGGGGCG
>JAKIWS010000042.1 GCA_022749895.1 Thermoplasmata archaeon | reverse complement strand
GTGGCTCGAGCCCTCGCGCAACGAGCCGGACCGATCACCTGCACGTCCGCGAACCGCCACGGCGAACCCACCGCGACCTGCCTCGCCGAAGCGCGGCGGTCGCTCGGGGAGGCCGTGGCGCGCTACGTCGCGGGCGGTCCGCCCCCGTCCGGTCGCCCCTCCACGCTCATCGACCTGACCGGATCATCTCCGTCGGTCGTCCCCCGCCCCCCGGGGCGCTGAACCCCATGCCGGTCCCGTCGGCGGACTTGCCGCGCTGGCGTCGGGCCGCGCGCATCGCCGCCGAGGCGCGCGAGCTCGGGCTATCGTTGGCCACTCCGGGTCGACGGCGTCGGGACGTGGCGGACGCGATCGAAGCGTACATCCAGAAGCAGGGGGCGGAACCGGCGTTTCCCGCGAACCTGTCGCGCAACGTCGAGGCGGCTCATTACACCCCCTCGCCGGAGGACGAGGTCACGCTGGAGGACGGCGACCTGCTGAAGGTCGATGTGGGGGCCCACATCGATGGCGCGGTCGCCGATACCGCGGCGACCGTGGAGGTCGGTGGCGGTCGCCGCCACGAGAACTTGATCCGTGCGGCGCGCGAGGGCCTCGAGGCGGGCATCGCCCGGGTCCGTGGCGGGGTGGCGGTCAACGAGCTCTCGATCGCGATCGAGGGGGCGATCGGGCGCCGGGGGCTGAAACCCATCCGGGACCTGACCGGCCACACGATCGAGACCTACCTGCTCCACGCCGGCAAGTCGATCCCGAACGCGTCCGGTCTGAGCGGGGAACACCTCGTCGAGGGGGAGATCGTCGCCATCGAACCGTTTGCGACCAACGGCGCGGGGTCGATCGAGAACGGCGTCTTTGGCAACATCGTTCGATTCCGCACCGATCCCGGCGGCGACGACCCGTGGTTGCGAGCGACGTACGAGAGATTCCGCACCCTCCCGTTCACCGCCCGCTGGATCGAAGCAGGGGCGGACCGCGACCGCCTCCGCCGGGCCCGCCGCCATCTGCAGACCTACCCGGTCTTCGTGGAGCGGGGCGGCGGGTTGGTCGCGCAGGCGGAGCACACGGTGTTGGTCCGCGCGGGCGGCGTCGAGGTGCTCACGCGGCTCGACTAGGGGGTCGACCGGAACCCGACGGGTTACCCTGAGGCTACGTGGCCCGGGAACCTTCAAAAGCGCCGACCGGGCTAGCGGGGGAGCATGGCGTCCGCGGAACGGGCTCCGAAACTTCCCGCACCAGCGGGGCCAGCAGCGGTCGGGGACCGGCTCGACCCCGCGCGGGCGCGCCTCGTGCTGCTGATTCTCTCCGGGGCCGCGCTGATGGTCACGTACGTCGAGACGATGGTCGTCCCCGCGCTCGTACGCTTCCAGATCTTCTTCGACCATCCCCCGATCTCCACCGTGGCCTGGATCCTCTCCGCGTACCTCCTCGTGGGCGTCGTCTCGACGCCGATCTTCGGGAAACTGGGAGACCTGTACGGGAAGAAGCGGATCCTCGTCGTCGTGATGAGCGTCTATGCCGTGGCGGTCACGTTCGCCGGGTTCACTCCCGATATCGCCTCGGCCGCCGGGATCAGTCGCGGGAATGCGATCTACCTGTTGATCTTGGTCCGAGGCGTCCAGGGGCTGGGGATGGCGATGTTCCCCCTGGCCTTCGCCATGGTCGGGGAGGAGTTCCCACCGAACAAGGTCGCCGGCGCGCAGGGGGCGATCTCCGCGATGTTCGCCGCGGGCGCCGGCCTCGGTCTCGCCGGCGGCGCGTACCTCACGCAGACGCTCGGCTGGCAGTTCACGTACCACTCGGTGATCCCGGTCGCGATCCTGATGGTGATCCTAACGATCGTCTACCTTCGCGAGTCCCGGGTCCGCCTCCAGGCCAAGCTCGACATTCCCGGCGCGACGCTTCTCGGAGGCGCCCTCGCGACCTTCCTGGTCGCCCTCTCGGAGGGCGGGTACTGGGGCTGGACGAATTGGTCGGCCGCGAGTGTCGGCGGCCTGGCGTTCGGTGTCCCGGACTTCTTCGTCCTCGCGATCGCGTTCACGGTCGCGTTCCTCCTCTGGGAGCCGCGGGCCCGAGCCCCGATCGTCGATTTCGTCCGGCTCGCCGAGCGAAACATCGCGATTTCGAACGCGGTCGCCGTGACGGCCGGGGCCGCCATGTTCCTCATCTTCGTGGGCACGTCGCTCCTGGCCCAGCTTCCGCATGTCGGGCTGGGGCTTTCGGTGCTCACGTACGGCCTCCTGGCGCTTCCGACCCCGATCGCGATGATGGTGTTCGCGCCGATCGTGGGGAAGTCGATCGGTCGGTTCGGACCGAAACCCGCGATGCTCTACGGCGCGGCGCTGATGACCGTGGGCGGGCTCTTGCTGGCGGTGTTCAACCGGACGTGGCTCGAGCTCATGCTCGCCACGATCCCCGCCTTCGTCGGGATCGTCACCTGCTTCATCGCCATGACGAACGTCATCGTGCTCTCCTCCCGCCGGGAGGAGACCGGGATCCAGACCGGCATGAACGCCACCTTCCGGACCCTGGGGCAGAGCTTGGGGCCGGTGATGGCGACGGCCATTCTCTCCACGGCCTCCACGACGTTCTTCCTGACCGTCGTGACCAACGGCCGGACGGTCATGGTCCCCGCGACGGTCCCGGCGCTCGTGGCGTTCCAGTACGTCTTCCTCGCGGCGGCGTTGCTCGGCGTGGTCAGCTTCCTGCTCAGCCTCGGTCTGATCAACTTCCGATATGGCCAGGATGGCGTGCGGATCGACGCGCGTAGGTCGTCGTCCGGTCCGGCTCCGGCGGCGACCGAGCCGGCGGCGACCTCCGGGTGATTTTCCTCTCGAACTCTCCCGGCTCGACGCTCACCGAGGGTTGTCGAAGCCCGTGCGGGCGAGGCGGGCGCCGGCGACCATGTTCTCGAGCTTCTGATAGGCGATGGAGAGCGTCCGCGTCCGGAGCCCGCAGTCCGGGTTCACCCAGATCCGCGCCGGGTCGCCGAGGATCTTCGCGGCCCGTTCGATCCGGTCCCGGACGAGTTCGGGGCGCTCGACCTCGTCGCGGTGAACGTCGAGGACGCCGAGTCCGATCTCCCGGGTGTCGCCGTACTCCTGGAACATCTTGAGCACCTCGTAGCCGTCCCGTCCGTCCCCGTCGCGGTTCGCGAACTCCCACGCCCATTGGCGGCAGCGCTTCGCCTCCAGGAGCGCGGGGAACAGGCTGCGATAGTCGGAGAAGCAGATGTGCATCGAGAACTCGGCATCGAGCCCGTCGGTCGCGGCGTTGAACCCCTCGGCGACGAGGTCCGCCTCGTCCGGGTGCGTCCCCGCGGCCGGTTCGTCGATCTGGATCACGCGGCAGCCGCGTTCGATCAGGGCTTGGAGCGTGGGCCGGATGGCCCGACGGGCGATCTCGACGACGAACTCCCGCTGGGCCCGCCGCCGCACGGCCCGGTTCTTCCATCCCTTCTCCCGGCCCAGATAGTACTCGTTGTACGACCAGTCGGCGAGCGTGTACGGGCCCGTGATCGGGAGCTTCGGCTCCTTGACCGCGTGCGCCTTGACGAAGTCGAACTCGTCGAGGTGGTACGGCTGCTCGAGCTTCACCTCGCCGGTGGCGGCGGCCTTGAGGTAGTACTTGTTGTCGAACGACCGGACGTGCCCCAGGAATTGGAACCCCTTCATCTGGCGGATCGGGTGCTCGTACATCTCGATCCGACGGGCCTCCCCGTCGTAGACGCGGTCGAGCCCGGCGGTCTCGAAGAAGCGGAGACCGAACAGCGCGCCCAGGTCTTTGACGCTGCCGGCGTCGACCTGTCGCGAACGGCTCCCCAGGAGCGCGGCCGCCGAGGTGTCGGTGGGGGTGGCAAAGCCGAGCCGTGCGTTCCATTTTTCGAACTCGTCGCGGGCTTTCGCATCGAGCGGCTCGCCACGCTGTCCGAGCAGTTGCCACCGGGGCCGGGCCAAGCTTCCGATCTCCTGTGTCGGAAAGAGACCCCGGCTCATCGGTCGGCACCCGCGTTGACCGCTTGGATGGCCGCCGGCAGGACGTGGAGCTTGCGTACCGCCGGTTCCCAGGGGAGCAGGTCGAGCGGTCCGCCGGGTCCTAGCCAGATCGCCGAGGGGTGGAGCTTCTCTTGCACCTTGCGCACGATTGCCGCGACGTCGTACGCTTCCTCCACGAGCGTCGTGCGGGGGTCAAGGCACCCGAGCCCGATCGCCCGTCGGTCGATCCCGTCGGAGAGCGAGGTCGCGTCGGTCTCCGCGAGATCGACGCCGATGACGCCCACGGGGAGCTTCGCAAGGAGCGGGAACGCCGGGGCGGCGTCGCCGAAGTACGTCCAGACGATCGTCGTCGCCCCGTTCGCGGCCTCCGCGATCGCCCGGTAGGCGGCGGAGACCGCTTCGGCGCGCGGACCCTTGGGCGGCTTCACGACGAGGAGCGGCTCCTGGAACTGGAAGACGGCGTAGCCGAGCGTTCGGAGCTCCTTGACCTCCTCGCCGAGGAGCCGGCCCAAACGATGGGTCAACGCCTCCAAGGTCTCGCCGGAACGGTTGTCGAGTAGACCCGCGAACGTGTACGGCCCGGGGAGGATCACCTTCGCCTTCCCGGCGTCCGGGGTTCGCGGGACGACCGGAAGCTGGGAGGCAAGGGCACCCGGCGTGCGCTCGGGCGGGGCGTGCAGGATCGGCTGACGGTAGAACGTGTTCGTCTCGAACCATCGCGTGACCGGCCCGACCGTGAACCCCGGCCACGTCTCCGCGAACGGGCGGAAGACGTCGGCCCACCGCAGGTACCCGCCCGTGAGAGGTTCCAGGCCGAGCCGTCGCTCGATCGCCACGACCTCGTTCTCCGTCCGAGCGAACAGTTCGTCGACCGATTCCTGCGTCGTCCGCCCCCGGTCCAGGTCGCGCGTCGCCGCGACCAACGGCTCGGGGCGTGGGAACGGCCCGGTCAAGCTCGCGTGAATCTTCATGGAAGGGGCGCCCGAGCCGGGTCCGTCCTTTAAACGTGTCGCCGGCCGGGGTGAGAAAACCGGTTACGCCGCGAGCAACGGCGGCTTCACGTCTCGAGGTTGGTCCGGACGATCCGGTCGAAGTCGGCCGGTTTCGGCGGCCACCCTTCGGTCATGTAGGTCAGGAACGCCTCTTTCGATCCCTGGTTGAGCGCTTCGTTCGTCGCGCGCTCGAAGCCGAGCGAGGAGGCGTACCGGTCGACGAGGGCGTGGTGCGACCCGAAGTGGGCGGGGAGCACCTCCGTCGCGTCGTCGAGCCGGAGGATCTTCTCGTGCAAGCTCGACCAGAGGAGCTCGGGGTCGCCGTCGCCCAGGTCGGTGCGGCCACAGGCGCCGATGAGCAGCGTGTCGCCGGTGAAGATCGAGCGTCCCAGGCGGAGGGTCAGATGGTCGCGGGTGTGGCCCGGGGTCTCCAGGACGTGGATCGCTTCCGGGCCGACCTCGAGGGTGTCCCCCTCCCGTAGCCGCTCATGCGGGTACTGAGCGGGGGAGCGGTGGCTCACGAAGATGGGCGCCCCGGTCGACGCGTGCAGCGCGGCGTGGCCCGCGAGATGGTCGGCGTGGGTGTGGGTCTCCACGATCGCGCGAAGATTCCAATGACCATCGGCGAGGGCGGCCGTGTACGGCGCGACGTCGAGCCCCGGATCGATGAGCACGGCCTGCTCCGTCGTGACGTCCACGGCGAGATAGGCAAGGCACCCGGAGTCGGGCCGGGGAAACTGGCGGAGGAGGAGGCCGCCGGGGGAGAGCCCGGCGGTGTACCGCGGGATCGTCGGGTCGACGAGCCGGGCGTACTCGTCGAGCCCCCCCTCGAGGGCCGCGGTGCGCGGGAAGCCTTTCCGGAGCAGGTAGTCGGCCGCCCGACGCGCCTGGGAGCCGAACTGGTCGTAGACGACGATCGGCCGCCCCGACGGCAGCTCCGAGTACCGGCGCGGGAGCTCGGAGAGGGGCACGCTCCGGTCGCCGGGGAAGTGCGCCAGAGCACGCTCGGAGACCGCCCGCACGTCGACGACGAGCGGGGGTTCGGCCGCCGCCACCATCTTCGCCAGCTCGACCGGGGAGACGAGAGAGACCGCCCCGGGCCGGGACGGGCGGGAGAACGGGTGCGGCAGCGCCTCGGGGGGATTCGCCATCGGAGGCCGTCACGAGGGGCGGTGAGGGATATGACTCTCCGGCCGGCCGTGGTCGACAGCTGCCGATTCCCGGTTCGACCTCCAAAGCGTTTATTGGGGGAGGCCGGCCGTTCCCCTTCCGATGGTCCAGGCGGCTTCGCCGCCGCCGCTCGAGCCGGAGAAGTCGGCGAAGCGGCGTCGCGTTTCGGCACCCGACACGGCTGAGGACGAGGCCGACCAGACCACGGCGCTCGGAGAGCGCTCGGTCCGGCTCGCCCGATTCTACCAAGGCAAGGTCGAGACCGTCCCCAAGGTCCCGGTTCGGAACCTCGAGGATTTCGCCCTCTGGTACACCCCTGGGATTGCCGCCGTCGCGCGGGCGATCGCGGCGGATCCGGACGAATCGTTCGAGCTCACCGGGCGGTGGAACACGATCGCCATCGTCACGGACGGCAGCCGGGTCCTCGGCTTGGGCGACATCGGGCCCCGCGCGGCGCTCCCCGTCATGGAGGGGAAGGCGCTGCTCTTCCGCTACCTGGGCGGGGTCGACGGCGTCCCGATCCCGATCAACGTCGCCTCCCCCGAACAGTTCATCGAGACGGTCGAACGGATCGCGCCGGCCTTTGGTGCGATCAACCTCGAGGACATCGCGTCCCCGAAGTGCTTCCGCATCCTGGAGGAGCTCGCCAAGAAGCTCCCGATCCCGGTCTGGCACGACGACCAGCTCGGCACGGCGGCCGCGAGCGTCGCGGGCTATCTCAATGCCCTCGAGCTGACCGGCCGATCCGTCGCCGCCTGCCAGACGGTCCTGTTGGGCGCTGGGGCCGCGAACATCGCGACGGCCCGCCTCCTGCTCGCTCTCGGGCACGACCCGAAGCGGCTCACGCTGGTCGACCACCACGGCGTCCTCCACGCCGAGCGCGAGGACGTCGACGAGCTCATGATCCGCAATCCCTGGAAGTACCGCCTCGCGCTCGCGACGGACGGTGGCGGCCGCACGGGCCAACTCCGGGACGCCCTCGTCGGCGCCGACGTGCTGATCGCCGCCTCGACGCCGGACCCGAACACCGTCCAGCCGGCGTGGATCCGAACGATGGCCCGCGACCCGATCGTCTTCGCTCTCGCGAACCCGGTTCCCGAGATCTGGCCCGCTACGGCGCGCGCCGCAGGGGCCGCGATCGTCGCGACGGGCCGGAGCGACTTTCCGAACCAGTTGAACAATTCGCTCGTCTTCCCCGCGGTCTTCCGCGGGATCCTCGACGCCCGCGCCCGATCGATCCCGGACGAGGTCGTGCTCGTTGCGGCGCGCGAGCTCGCGGCCCAGGGTCGGCGCTCGGGGCTGTCGGCGGATCACCTGATTCCGACGATGGAAGAGAAGGACGTCTTCCCGCACATCGCGGCGGCGGTGGCGGAATCCGCCGTCAAGCTGGGGATCGCCCGGCGCAAGCTCGGGCGCTCCGAGTTCCTCGAGCTCGCCCGGAGCCGGATGCGCCGGCCGGTCGAACTCGCCAAGGCGCTCGTGCGCGCCGGCCTCACGCTTCCGATGCCGGACGAACGCCCGGCCCGGGGGAAACGAGGACGATGACCGCAAGCAAGGGACACTCAGGGGAGACGACCCGGACCGGTCACGACACTACCGCCCCGGTCCACCTGCGTCCGGCGACCGCGGCCGATATCGCGGCGCTGGCACCGCTGCTCGTCCGCCTGAAGCGCCTCAACGAGGAGTTCGACCCGCTCCTCAAGGTACGGGACGACGTCGAGGAGCGGGCCCGCGAAGTGCTCACGCACGACCTCGCGAACCCGAAGTCCATCGTCCTCGCCGCGGAGGGCACCGGTCCCGACCGTGCGAAGATCGTCGGCGTGGTGCGCGCGCAAGTTCGCGAGCGGCCGTTCTACGCGCCGACCATGGAAGGCGTCATTCTCGACATCTACCTCCTCCCGCTCCACCGACGACACGGCGTCGGCGAATACCTGCTCTCCGAAACCACGCGCCTCTTGAAGGAACACGGCGCAGGGATCGTGACCGCCGAGTTCCCGACCCAGAACGAGATCGCGGCGCGGTTCTACGCGAAGCGCGGCTTCCGACCGATCAGCGCGCTGCACGCTCGGTCGATCTGACCCGGGCGACCCGGCCGGGCGACGCGTCGCGCCGCCATGGTGCCGGTGCGCATCGATACGTTGATGTGTGTGAAGGCGGTCGGCGCGCCCGAGGTCGCTCGATGAGTTGCAATGCGCCCACCGCTGGGATCGTCCGGGCCGTCGAATCTCGAGCGGTTCATATCGCTCTCCTGGGTTCGCTGGTTCTTCTCCTCCTGATCCCGGTCTCCGCTCTCGCTCCCGCGCCCGCCGGCCGGGTCGTTGCGGCCCCTCGGGCGTCCGACCACGCGGCCCTCGGCTCGGCGGGCTCCTCGTCCGTAGCCGCCCTTGCGCTCGCCGCGGCGCGCCAATCGTTGGCCCATCCGGGCGGTTCCGCGCTCACCGCCACGCTACCGAGCTGGAGCCAGGTCACGCCGCAGACCCCGGCCGCTCGCTACGCCGCCTCTCTCGCCTACGACGCCGCCGATCACTACGTCGTGTTGTTCGGGGGAACGGCCTTCGAGCTCCTTTCGAACATCTACTTCGGCGACACGTGGAGCTTTTCGGGCGGCGTCTGGACGCCGCTCGCGCCGGGGAGTTCCCCGCCCGCGCGAGGGTCGGCGTCCATGGTCTACGATGCCGTCGACAAGTACGTCGTGCTGTACGGCGGAGGGAATGCGACCACCGTGTTCTCCGATACCTGGGAGTTCAAGGCCGGGAAGTGGACCCAGCTCCACCCCCTCACCTCCCCCGGTCCGCGCCAGTCGGCCGGATTCGCCTTCGACGGCAACGACAGCTACGCGGTCCTGTTCGGTGGTTCGGACGGAACCGGCACGCCCGTCAATTCGACGTGGGAGTACGTGACCGGAGCATGGACCCACCTCATCACGCCCAAGGCACCGAGCCCCCGGATCGAAGCCGGGGTCGCGTACGACGCGAAGGACGGGTGGGTCGTCCTCTTCGGGGGTCACGGGACGGGACCGAAGGCGTTCGGCGACACGTGGAACTTTTCGAAGGGGCACTGGAAGCACCTCACCCCGGTCACGTCGCCCCCCGCCCGGAGCGGAGCGTCGATGGCGTACGACACCACGGACGCGAAGATCGTGATGTTCGGGGGCATCAACGTGACCCTCTCGGGGTATCGATCGGACACGTGGACGTTCGTCGGCGGCGTCTGGACCAAGGTGGGGCCGTGGTCCCATCCCTTCAACCGGTACGATGCGGCCCTCGCCGACGGCCCCTCGGGAGGTACCCTGACCCTCTTCGGGGGCTACTCCGCGACGAAGTTCAATCTCGGCGACACGTGGGCGTTCCACGGTTCGACCTGGAAGAGCGTACAGCCGGCGCAGCCGGCCGGCCGGTACGTCGGGGCCATGGGCTACGACGAGGCCGATGGGTACGTCCTGCTCTTCGGGGGGCTCGCGGCGTCCGGAAATAACTTGGGGGACACGTGGATCTTCTCCCACGGTCTCTGGAAGCCCCTGCACCCGCTCGCGTCCCCGCCCCGGCGCAACGCGGCGATGATGACGTACGATGCGGCGGACGGGTACATCGTCCTCTACGGCGGCCAAGGTGCGAGCGGGAGTCCGCTCGGGGACACGTGGAGCTACCTCGCCGGGACCTGGAGCGAGATCACGACGAGTTCCGATCCACCCGCTCGATGGAACGCCGCGATGACGTACGACGTCGGAGATGGGTACGTCCTCCTGTTCGGCGGGTACAACGCGACGGCCGGTACGTCGCTCTCGGACACCTGGACCTACCTGAACGGTGTCTGGACCCAGCTCTTTCCGGGGACGGCCCCGTCCGCGCGATACGCGGCGGGGATGACCTACGATTCGGCGGATGGGTACGTGCTGCTGTTCGGAGGGTACGCCCTCGACCTCGCCGTCGCGAACGCCGAGACGTGGAGCTTCGTCGCAGGTGGCTGGTCGAATCTCACCGGGTCGCTGGCGATCCACCCCGCGGCGGTCGGATTCCCCAGCATGGCGGACGACAGCTTTGTCGGGTACGTCCTCCTGTTCGGCGGCACGAACGTAAGTTCGTCGAACACGACGTGGAGCTTCACCGGCGGCCTGTGGGCCGCCGAGAACCCGGCCGTCGCCCCCGGCGTGCGGTACGGCGCGCCGACCGCCTACGACGCGGCCGATAACCTGGTGGTCATCTTCGGAGGAAGCCCCGGGGCCGGGGTCGACGCGGATACCTGGACGTACTGACCGGCGCTCCGATCGTATTCCGTCCGCCGACGCGGGCGAACGCCCGGGACGCCTTGGCGCACTTCCGCGGCGCAGGGGCCGGGCGGGCGCGGCGATCCTGCGGATCCCGCATAGGTCGGTCGCGACCGGGGGGCTGCACCGCGCCCGAATCGGTTGGACGACGGGGGGGAACCGATTGGACCCGCAGGGCACCCCCTTCCGGCGATATCCCCGCGAACGCCGGTCGACTTACGGGGCAACCGAGGTCGGAAGAATCCCCGCCGGGCCTTCGGAAGTGATCCGATTCCGTCGGCACTGCTCGAGGATCCGGTTCAGTCCCGCGAGCGAGATACGGTGCCCTTGGAGCTCAAGTTCGGCCAGGATCTTGCGCCGCCGCATCGGCCCCGGATTTGCGCGCAGCACGCTGAGGACCGCCTCGACGGAGCCCGTGGGTATGCCGTCCATGGTCGGCGGCGACTACCCGGACGGGCCGCTTAAACCGTTCGCCGGGGGTCCGTACGGTCGATGGTGATTCGGCTCGTCCCGATGAGCGAACGCGAATTCGAATCGTCGCTCGAGCGCGCGGTACCCCGACATGCCGCGGAGTGCGTTCGTCGCGGGTTGTGGACCGAATCGGCGGCCGTGGAGGCGAGCCGCCTCGAGTTCGCGCAGTTGCTGCCGCAGGGGATCCGGACCCCCCATCGCCACTTCTGCACCGCGATCGACGCCGCGAGCGGTGCGCCGGTCGGCGAGACCTGGTACTTCGTCCAGGAGAAGGGGGGAAAGACCCAGTTCTGGATCGACTGGATCTGGATCGACCCACGGCACCGGAGGCAGGGCCATGCGTCCCGCGTTCTGGAGCACCTCGCCGAGATCGCGAGGGTTCGGGGAGCGGACCGAATCGGATTGAGCGTGGTGTCGGACAACCCCGGAGCGATCGCTCTCTACGCGAAGCTAGGGTACGAACCGTTCCGCACCCAGCTGGTCAAGTTGCTGACGCCGACACCTTCGGGGTGACGGACGCTGGGCGTGGCCCCGCGCGCACGCCCTCGGGCGCGTCCGCAAGGTCACGCTCGGGGGGGGAGGAGACCCCCTACGGCTTTCGGCCGAACGCCTTCAACCCGGCGACGTCCTCGCTGTAGACCTTCTCGAGATTCGCCCAGACGGCCTTCTCGAGTTGGGCGGCGGGGATCGTCTTCGACGCCCATTCCCCGACCACGACGACCTCGGTCTTGTCCCCCTTGGGGACGTAGTAGTTGAAGAACTTTGAACCGGCCATCGGGCCCTCGAGAGGTTCGACGAAGAACCCGATCGGGGGATGGAACGTCAGGCGATTCGACACTTTGGTCCACTTGCCGTCGGTCTCCTGCTCCCAATTGAGCAGGACGGTGTTCTCGTTGACCGACTTCCGCTCGAAGTTCCTTCGGCCTTTGTGGCTGGGCCCATGATCCTGCTCGGCCTGCAGGTACTTCCAGACCATGTCGATCGGCGCGTCGAAGCTGCTCCCCCAGTCGGCGATGAACACCATGGCCCGGCGTACGACCTCCACCACAAAAGCACTGCGACCATCCCGGACCCCTCCCGAAGGAGGCGAAGGCGAGCGAGTCACGAGCCGAGAGCCCGTCGCGCAGAGCTAATCCTCGCGGCCGGACCTCAACGTTTGAGATGATCCCGGAAACCCGGTACGCACGCAGCGACGGGGTCCACATCGCCTACCAGGTGTTCGGGCGAGGTCCTCCGGATCTCGTGTTCGTCCCGGGCTGGGTCTCGCACATCGAGTACGCCTGGGAGGAACCGATGTTCGCGAGGTTCATGGAGCGGCTCGCCTCGTTCGCGCGCGTCCTCTGGTTCGATAAGCGCGGAACCGGGCTCTCGGACCGCGTCGCCGGCCTTCCCATCCTGGAGCAACGGACGGACGATCTACGGGCCGTGATGGAGGCGGCGGGGAGCAAGCGCGCCGCGATCTTCGGAACGAGCGAAGGTGGCTCCATGAGCGCCCTGTTCGCCGCAACGTACCCGAAGCAGGTCCAGAGCCTCATCCTCTACGGCGCCTTCGCAAAGCGCGTCCGCGCTCCGGGGTATCCGTGGGCCCCGACGCGCGCCGCCCGCGTGCAGTGGATCCGCCAGCTCGAAGCGGGCTGGGGTGGCGCGGTCGAGCTCGACACTCTCGCCCCCTCCGTGGCGCACGACCCGGCGTTCCAACGATGGTTTGCCGCCTACGGTCGACTGAGCGCCAGCCCGTCGGCCGCGGTCGCGCTCGCCCGGATGAATACCGACATCGACATCCGGACCCTCCTCCCGTCGATCCACGTTCCGACGCTCGTCCTCCACCGCCGCGGGGACCGGGACGTGAGGGTCGAGAACGGACGGTACCTCGCGGAGCACATCCCCGGCGCGAAGTGGGTGGAGCTCCCCGGCGAGGATCACGTATGGTGGGTGGGGGACACGGACGCAATCCTGGACGAGGTCGAGGAGTTCGTCACCGGGACCCGTGCCCACGGCGGAGCCGAGCGCGTGCTCACGACGATCCTCTTCACGGACATCGTCGGGTCAACCCCGCGGGCGAAGCGCCTCGGAGATCGGAGCTGGACGGATCTCTTATCGCGCCATCACCGCGCGGTGCGCGCGCAGCTCGCCCGGTTCGGCGGACGCGAGGTGAAGTCGACGGGCGACGGGTTCCTCGCGACCTTCGATGGTCCGGCCCGAGGGATCCGCTGCGCCGTCGCCATCGGTCGGGCGGTCGGCGAACTAGGGCTCTCGGTACGACGCGGCCTCCACACCGGGGAATGCGAGGTGATGGGCGACGACCTCGGAGGAGTCGGCGTTCACCTCGCCGCGCGGGTGGCCGGGGAATCTGACGGCGGAAACGTGGTCGTTACCTCGACGGTGAAGGAGCTCGTGGTAGGATCCGGGATCGAGTTCCGCGACCTCGGGCGGCATCGCCTCAAGGGTGTGAGCGAGCCGTGGCGGCTGTTCGAGGTCCGCGAGGCGACGCCCGGGGAAGCCGGCGGGCCCACGGAACCGTGGCGCCCGTCCGCCCGACGCGGAACCGTTGGGGCGGACTCCACGCGTCGGTCGCAGGGCTCCCGAGCATCTCGTCATCGCTGACCCTATGTAATCCCGGGGGCGTGGAACGCCGATGTCGACGACCGCGCGGTCCGGTTCCCACGGGGGGGTCGCCCCGAAGTACCTGCGGCGGGGGAAGGTCAAGGAGATCTACGAGATCTCGCCGACCGAGCTCGAGTTCCGGTTCACCGATGACATCTCGGTGTTCGACAAGCACATCCCGAACCCGATCCCGCACAAGGGCGAAACGCTCGCCGCGACCGCGAGCCACTGGTTCGCGCTCTGCGGCCGCCTGGGGATCCCGCACCACTTCCTGGGCCGGTCGGGCCCGACCGCCATGCGGGTGCGCCGGGTCCAGGTCGTTCCGAAACCCCGAACCCTCGGACCCCACCCGAAGAACTACCTGATCCCGTTGGAGTTCATCGTCCGGTACTACGTCGCGGGCTCGCTGTGGGACCGCGTCAAGGCCGGCAAGGTGACGTCGGAAGCACTCGGCTTCCCCGCCGGACGCGAGGTCGCCCTGGGCGAGCACCTTCCGACGCCCCACTTCGAAGTGACGACGAAGCTCGAACCGGTCGACCGCTTGCTCAGTTG
>JAKIWS010000041.1 GCA_022749895.1 Thermoplasmata archaeon | reverse complement strand
GATCGCCCGGGCGACCGCCCCGAGCTGCTTCGGGTCGACGCTCTCCTCGGCCTCGTGGATGTTGGAGGCCCGGTCCATCGCGCCGAAGACCACGGCCGGGATCGGTTCGCCCGACGGCGTCCGAACCTCCCGGAGCGAGCTCGCGTCGGTGCCGCCGTACTCGCCCACCACGCCCGAGACCCCCATGAGCTCGCCGAGGATCCCGGCCATCCGAACGACGACGGGGTGGTCGATCGGCAGGGCATAGCCCGGCCGGGCCCGCGCGGCCGGCGCCTCGACCACGGCCCCCGGCGCGTGGCGGGCCGTCCGGGCCCCGATCACCGCCAGGATCTCGTTCACGCCGGGCGCGAGCTCCATTTCGGGGATCAGCCGGAGGTCGACCGCATAGGTGACCCGGACCGATTCATCGCTTCGGAGGATGCCACCCTCAACCAGGGACCGGAGGAGGTCGATGGCGGCGGGGACGGGATTGTGTCCGAGATGCGGTGAACCGCCGTGGGCACTGCGGCCGACGATCTGCCATCCTTTCGCGCCCGGCGGGATCGTCAGCGACGTCGACACCGCGGCCTGGAGGTGGAAGGGGGGCTGGACTCGGAACCGGAGCTCGGATTCCAGTCGGCCCAATCCGGCGCCCGTTCCCGCGAAGGCGAGCGTGACCGTCTCCGCGATCTGGTTCGCCGCGTCCGACTCCGCGCGCGCAAGAATCGCTCGAACGCGCGGCGACGTCGACGCGGGCGAACTCAGGTCGAACTTCGTGACGGTCGCTCGCCCGGTGATGACCGGCTCCGAGGCCCCGTGGTCCGGCCAGTCCGGGGAAGGATACGCGGACTTCCACGCCCGGGCCGTGTCGTGGAGCGCGACGAGCGCGTCGCCGAGCGCGAGCGCCGTCCCGAGCGGCACCGCGTCGGGAAAGTAGGCGTCCAGGAACGCAACGCCCGACGAGGCCGCCGTCGCGTGCAGGTGGCCGTCGGGGATGAGGGCGGACTCCGCGAGGAGAAGCCGACCGGCGTCGTGCTCCGGTAGCGCGTCGTCGTGCGCCTTGAGCGCCTCGATCCCCCCGACGCCCCCGGTCTCCTCATCGCAGCAGGCGATCAGACGGAGGTTCACGGGCGGGGGCGGCCCGGCTCGAAGGCGGCGCAGCGCGAGCAGCGAGGCCACGACGCCGCTCCCGAGGTCGTCGTTCGAGCCCCGCCCGTAGAGGCGGCCGTCCGAGCGCAGCGTGAGCTCGTGGGGGGGGGATTTCCAACGGGAGCGCTGCTCGACCGGGATCGGCACGACGTCGTAGTGGGCGAGGAGCAGCACCCGACGCGGGGCTCCCACGTCCAGGTCGACGATCACATTCGGCCGGGGAATCGATCGCAGCTCGGGGTCAGCATGGGGGCCGAGCGCTGGATCGAGGATCGTGGCCGTGAGTCCCCAGTCGACCGCGGCCCGGTGGATCCGTTCGGCGGTGGCGAGGTAGTTCGGTTTCTCGTAGCGGCCGCTCGGAGGGTCTTCCAAGTTGGTGGGCGCGAGCGCGACCAGCTCCCGAAGGAGATCGAGCGCTTCCGGGTCGCCGACGGCGGCGCTCGGGTCGGTGGTTGGCGCCGTCAAACGGTGGTCCCCTCAGCGCAGCGCGAGCCAGACGACCAGCGAGGTCGTGACCACGAGGAGGAACGTCGTGAGGAGCGCGTTCGTGAACACCGCGAGCGTGTCGCCGAGTGAGGTCAAAAGGCGAACGGTGAAGCCGGGTCCGAGGACCGGTACGCCCCCGATCGCTCCGGTCGCGACGCCGATGTCGCACGGAGCGAGGTCGGCCTTGGCGCGCTCGACGATCTCCCGGACATCGTGGGTCAACCGCTCGACCTCGAACCGTTCGCCGACCGGATTGATCCCGCCGTCGACCTCGTGGACGACGTGGTTGTCCGTCGTCATCACCTCGGCCGACGTGACGACGCCCCGTACCGCCTCGAGGATCCGAGCGCGGAGCCCGATCATGAGATTGTTCCCATCGATGAGGGTGTACGCCGTCGTCGTGCCGGCCGCCTCCACGACGAGAGCGCGAATCCCGAGCGGCCCGATGCCGTGCTCGCGGGCGGAGTAGTCGGTGCGGGCCGCGACGCCGATCCGTACCTCGCCCGGGCGGGCCGCGCTGCGGGCCGCGGTCACGGCGGCTTTGGCGTCCGTCACGGCCTTTTCGGCGGCCGGGGTTCCGTAGATCAGGTCGCCGCGGTCCTCGACGTAGGAGTTGTGCGCGTCGATGAGCGCGACCTCGCCCGACCCCCCCGCGATGAGCTCCCGCCGCACCCGGTCCGCCACGGCGAAGTCGATGTCGTCGGTGGGCTCCGGCGCCTGCGTGAGCGTCACGATGGTGAGCGGGCCGAGCGCTTGGGCCCGGGCCCACGAGCCGGGATACGGCTCCACGAGCGGGCTCGCGGGCGACGGCGCGCTGGGGACCATGCTCGCCTGGAGCTTCCGTGCCAGGTCGGCGACACGGGCGACCTCCGCCCCCGTCGGAAGGTCGAGGTCGTGGGTGCAGGGCGTGTGCGGCACGAAGACGACCCCGGCGTCCGGACCGAGCGCGTCCGCGAGTTTGCGGGGAAGGTCGCTCGCGCCCAACGCCGCGAACGGACCCGGATGGACCGTGGGCAGCGTCCACGTCGCCCGGCGGGTCCCGCCGTGCGCAAAGGTGACCAGCGTGACGCGGAGGTCCGCGGCGATGGCGAACCGTCGAAAGAACCGCTCGAGATAATCCGTCGCGGCGGCGTCGCGCAAGTTGATGTGGTCCAGCAAGGGGCGGATCATCGCCACCCCCGACGAACCGAATTCGCGCCGGATCGGCCGGTCGGCCGCGGCCAGCAAGAGGGCGGAAGCGCCGAGACCGATCGCGAGGAACAACGTTCCCTCCACGACGAGGGTCGGGCTGAAGGCGACGACCGCGAACACCCCGAGGACGGACAGCAACGGGGCGACGAGCGAGGCGGGCAGGGCCCGGGCGTGCGACGGTTGGGCGAGGCCGAAGAGGCTCATGTGACGGAACCACATCACGGGGCCCTGGACCAGGAGCAGGATCAGGGCCAGCGACGGGTTGGCGCCGCCGTCGAACATCCCGGCGAGCCGCCAGACGAGGAAGAACGGTAGCGGAAAGACCACGTTCGTGAGGCCCAGCAGGACGCTGCGCCGGAGCGAGATCTTCCCGCCGAACGCCGCCGCGAGCGCGGGAGTGAGGACGGTCCCCGCCAACGCGGGCAGGAGGAGCGGCGCCAGGAAGAGAACCGCGAGCTGGCGCGCATCGGCCGGAATCCCCGTGAGGACGACGGCGTCGAGGGCACTGAAGACGACGATGAGGGCGACCGAGGTCCCGACCTGCGGGGCGCGGAAGATCGCCCGGGTGTACCCGCGACGACGTCGCGGGAGACCGGCGCCCTCCGCCCCGTCAGTGGCCTCGGTCACGCACCACCTCGGCGAGGATCCCGCGGAAGTTGGACCCGATCCCCTCGGTTTCCGTCACGGTCCCCGTGACGAGGATCTGGGCCCCGGCGTCGAGGACCCCCCGGGCATCGGCCGCGGAGCGGATCCCCCCACCGACAATGAGCGGGATCGACAGACTCCTGCGCACGGCTCGGATCATCGGGTCCGGTACCGGCGACGGGGCACCGGAGCCGGCTTCGAGGTAGACGAACCGCATGCCGAGCATCTCCGCGGCCAACGCGAATCCCTCCGCCGACGCGAGGTCCTCCCGGTCGACGGCGTCGACGGCTCCTACCTCTCCGACCCGCATGCCGGGGGCGATGACGAGGTAGCCGAGGGAGAGCGGCTCGAGCTTCATGGCGCGGATCATCGGCGCCGCCCGCGCGTGGGCCCGGATGACGAGGTCGAGGTTGCGGGAGTTCAGAAGGCTCATGAAGAACACCGCGTCCGCCGCCGGCGTGAGGGAGCGGGGGCCTTCGGGGAAGATGATCGTCGGCACCGGGACCCGGGTCCGGATCGCGCTCGCGGCCGCGCCCATCACCTCGGGGGTGATCCCCGTCGAGCCCCCGAGCAGGATGGCGTGGCTCCCGAGCTTGACCGCGGCCTCGGCGATCGCCGCGGCCTTCTCGCCGGGCGACTTGTCGGGGTCGATCAAGGTGAGGTGGAGGGGGCCTCCCTCGAGCTCGCGGTGCAGGTAGTCGAAGACGCGGCCCACCCGTCTGCCCCCTACCGCAGCGCCGCGGCCAGGAAGGCGACAAGGGCGACCGCCATCGCCCCCTTGCTCACGCTCTGCTCCCAGTGGAGTCGGGCGGGCAGGTAGGCGACCGAGACGACGAACAGCCCATCGGCGACCGCGACCGAGATGAGATACATAATCCCGGCGACGGAGACGAGCGGAAGGAAGGTGACGAACGGCACGAGGCTCAGGGCGATCGCCGCTCCGACGGCGCCCCGGGCCGCGGACCGTGCGGCCGCGAGCCCGTGGGTTTTCGGAAAGGTCCGGCGGTCGACGTCCCCGGCGACGTCCTCCATGTCCTTGATGATCTCCCGGCTGAGCGTCGCGAGCGTGGCCATGAGCACGAACGGGACGACCAGGACGAGGTTCCCTCCGGCGGCGCCCCCGTAAAGGAAGACCGCCCCGGTCAGCCCGGCGACGACGAGGTTGCCGGTGAGGCCGGCGGCTTTCAGACGGAACTCGTAGGCGACGAGCCCGCCGACCGCGAGGACGTAGATCACCGGTAGCCCGGGATGCGACCAGCTCACCGGCACGATCATCAGACCGGCGATCACGAACAACGCGACCACGAGGGTTCGCGCCGTGGCGAGCTGGACGGCCCCCGTCACGAGCGGCCGCTCGGGGTGGTTCACCCGGTCGGAATCACGGTCGAGGAGGTCGTTGAGGACGTTCCCGCCGGCGGTCACGAGCGCGGTCGACCCGGCCGCGAGAAGGAGAACGATTCCGGTGGAGAGGGGGAGACCGCCGCGGGGCGCCACCGCATCCAAACCCGCGACGAACGTTCCCGCGAACGCGACCAGGAGGTTCCCCGCCCGGACCAGGCGAAGCAGGGGATGCACGGCGCGAGATGCCGGGGCCGGCTCGATAAGCATTGCGAGCGCGAGGTCGACCTCCGCGGAGCGGGTCCGGGAGGTTTACCGAGGGGAGCGAGTCATCGTGGGCCCGCTCGTTATAAGCGGTGGGCCGTCGGCCCCGCCGTGCCCCGACTCCCGGCGTTCACCCCCTCATCCCACCGTTTCCGCCTCCCGAACGGGTTGAAGGTCATTCTTGCCCCGGAACCGGCGAGCCCGACCGCGAGCGTCTGGGTCTGGTACAACGTCGGTTCGAAGAACGAGTGGCCCGGCGTCACGGGGGCCTCGCACTGGGTCGAGCACATGCTGTTCGAAGGCTCGCCGAAGTACCGGAAAGGCGCGATCGACCGCGCCGTGACCGAGGCCGGCGGGACGCTGAACGCCTTCACCGAGTACGACTTCACCGCGTACTTCACCACCGTGCCGAAGGCGCGTCTCGCCCTGCCCCTCGACATCGAGTCCGACCGCATGACCCGGGCGTTCCTGACCGACGACGAGGTCGAGCGCGAGCGCGTGGTGATCCTTTCGGAGCGGGAAGGGAACGAGAACTGGCCCGAGTTCCTCGTCGAAGAGGAGCTCTACAGTCTCGCGTACCGTCATCACCCCTACCGGTGGGACCCCCTCGGGCGCCCCGAAGATATTCGGGCGATGACGCCGGCGATGCTCGCCGACTACTATCACCGATTCTACGGGACGCGCAACGCGACCCTGGTGGTTAGCGGGGCGTTCGACGCCCCGAGCGTGCGGGCGGACGTCCGCCGACGATTCGGTCGGCTGCGCGCGAGCGGCGACGACCCGACGGTGCGTGCCTCGGAACCGCGGCAGCGCGGCGAGCGGCGCGCGACCCTCCACGGTCCCGGCACCACTCCCATCGTAGCGATCGGCTGGCACGCGCCGGCGTGGCCGGACGGGGCCGCGCCGGCGATGCTGGTCCTGGACATGATCTTGGGCGGGGCCTCCCGCGTGTTCGGGGGCGGGTTCGGGTTCGGTCGTGGTGCCGAGCACCCCGCGTCCCGCCTCTACCGCCGGCTCGTCGAGCCGGGGCTGGCGGTTCGATCGGGCTCCGAGTATCGCCCCAAAGCTCACCCGGGGATGCTCGTGGTCAGCGCTCAAGGCGTCAAGGGGGTCCCGGCCTCCCAACTCGAGAGCGCTCTGCTCGAGGAGGTCGACCGCTTGGCGAGTCGCGGCCCTACCGCGTCCGAGCTCCAGGAGGCCCGCGCCAAACTCCTCCGGGGTGCTTCGCTGGCCTACGAAGGGGCCACCGCGGTGGGATTCCGCCTCGGTTTTTTCGCGACCGTCGGCCCGGCGGGGCTCGAGCGCGAGCTCCTGGGCAAGATGCTCGCCGTTCGATCGACCGCGATCCGGGAGGCCGCGACGTCGATCCTGCGACGGGACGGCCGGACGACCGTCACCTTTGAGCCGGAGGGAGGTGCGACGGATGCGTGAGCGGACCGACCCGCGGCGCGTCGAGCGGGTGGTCACGGATTCCGGACTGACCCTCGTTCGCCAGCCCCCGCCTCCGTCGACGCACAGCTTCTCGGCGACCTTCCTTTCCCCGGCCGGGTGGGCCCGTGACCCACCGGGGAAGGAGGGACTCTCGGTTCTGACCAGCCGTCTCCTGACCAGCGGCACGCGGCGTCTGGCGCGGATCGCCCTGGCCCAGCTGTTGGACCGGCACGGAGCGTCACTCTCGTCCGAATGTGATGTCGAGTCGGGCGAGCTTTCGGTCTGGGGGCCCACGAGCAGTTTTCCGGTCCTGTTCGATCTCTTCGTCGAGGCGCTTGAGCGCCCTCGGTTCGCCGTGGCGGACCTCGCGCGCACGAAGCGGCAACTCACCGAACGCCAGCTCCGCGAGAAGGCGCAGCCCGAAAGCCGCTCGGGGCGCGAGCTGCTCCGGGCGATCTATCCTCCGGGCCATCCGTTCCGCGAGAGCGGGGCCGGGACGCCGTCCTCCGTCCGTTCGGTCACCCCCGACGACCTTCGGAACTTCCACCGCCGATGGTGGTCCACGCGTCAGGGGCTTTTGGTCGTGACGACCGACCGATCGCTCGCCGAGCTGCGCCGGCGCGTCGAACGGCAGTTCGATTTCCTCGACGGAACGGTCGGGTTCGAGTTTTCGGAACGCTGGCCCCGACCCCGCACGCCCTCCGCACCGATCGGGATCCCGCTCCCCGGACGGACGGAGGTCCAGGTCCGCATGGGAGGTCCGTCGCTGCCGCGCTCCGCCCCCGAGTACCCCGCGCTCCACCTCGCGAACGAGGTGCTCGGCGGTCGGTCGCTCTCCCGCCTCTTCCAGCGGGTCCGCGAACGGCACGGACTCGCCTACCACGCTTCGAGCGCCCTCGCCCCGATGCGGGCGGGCGGTTACTGGTGGGCCCAGGCGGGGACCGGGCCCGAGCGGCTGACCAAGGTGATCGGGCTCGTGACGCACGAGCTCGAGCGAATGGAAGATGAGCGGGTCCCACCGGCGGAACTGGCGCGGATCCGCAACAGCCTGATCGGCTCGCTCCCGCTCGAGCTGGAAACGACCGCGGGCGCCCACGACCTCGCGGTCGACCTGGCGTACTACGGCCTCGACGAGTCGTTCTACCTGACCTGGCCGGACCAGCTCAACGCGGTCACGCCCCGCGACCTGCAAGCCGCCGTCGCGACCGGGCTGGATTACCACCGGGCCGCCGTCGTCTGGGCAGGACCCCCGCCCCCGCGCTCCGGCCGCCGGTGATCACGGCACGTCGGAACGATGTACCACGTATACGTATGCGGCGCTCCGGGACGCGCGGAGCCCTGTCGCGTGTCAGCACGGTCGCTCGCGATGGCGTATAGCGCCGGTGCGAAGATATGTATTAATACGCCGACCCGGGTGGGTCGACTATGTCCGCCGCTCGCCGCAGTCCGCGAAATCAAGGGATGCAGCGCAAGAACATCACTATCACCCCGGAAGAGAACGCGTTCCTCTCGCGCCACCCCGAGATCAATCAGAGCGCGCTGTTCCGCCAGATCATCGAGTCGATGATGATGGCCGAGAAGGCCCCGCACGTCGCCTCCGTCCAGAACATGCGGCTCGGCAAGGCCGTCTACCGCAGCGGCGCGATCATGTTCCAGAACCCGGGCCCCCGTCGCGCGAGCGCGACGACGACGACCGAATAGTCCCGCTCCCTCGCGACGGGAGCTCCGCGTCCCGAATCCTCGGGGCCACCCGCTGCCAACGGTCCGTTACATCGGCGCTCCGCGCGTACACGATCCCCTCGGAACCCGGGGTCGCGGCGCGGGCCTCGTCCCGGGTGGCATCGTCGATGTCCTCCAGCACGTGGCGGGCGAAGATGTGACCGAACGCCGCGCGTCGTTCGAGCGCGAGCTCCGTGAAGTGCGGGGCATAGTGTCCACCCCCGACACCGATCACGATCCGGTCCGACGGGTCGGCGACCACGTCCACGAGCGCTTTCGCCAGCAGTTCGACCGTCTCCTCGGGCGGCGCCTCCGCCTCTCCGAACCCGATCTCGGCGAAGAACGCGGGGGTGCCGAGGGAAGGACCGTGATGCGTCGCCTCGTAGCTCGCGCTCCAGCCGATCCGCTCCCCACCCTCCGCGAGGCGACGGAGGACGGTGGCCATGAGCCGGGGGGACGTTGGCACCAGTCGACGAGGTCGTCCACCGACCTCGGCGGCGCCGGTCGGATTGCCGAGTGGGTGGACCGTGAGCCCGTGCTGGCCGGCCGCGCTCCGGTGGATCGAGGGGAAGATCAGGGTGAGACCCGTCCGGAGGTCGGGGGGCAGCCGCTGGTCCACGTCGTCGTCGCGGATATGGATCCCCGGGCGACGAAGCGTGGCGCCGTTCCCACCCAGGGCACGCAGCGGGGTGCCGTCGACCAGCGCGCCCACCGACGGCCCGACATCGAGCCGAGCGCCGACGGCCCGGGCCACCGGATCGCCCTCCGATAGCACGACGAGGTACTCGAGGGCCGGCACGACGGTCAGCGACGCTCGGTCGGGCAAAACGAAGTCGACCGGGAACCCTTGTGGACCTCCCGATCCGGGGTTGGCGGGAGTTGGTTTCCCTCGCGCCTCGCAAGGTCCGCCCGGCGACGACCCTGCACGGAACACTCCTCAGGGCGGGTTTGCCGCTTGGTCCCGATAGGGGGGAGCTGCTCCCGGCGGGAGTCTCCTCGTCCGGCACGTCGCGCCGGACGAATTTGAACCCGCGTCAGGGGCTCGAGAGGCCCCTATCCTTGACCACTAGACTACGGGAGCGCCCCGCGGCGTTAGGGGGTCCTGTATCTCAGGCTTTCGCCGGAGCGTACGTCGCCGACGGACCCGCGCCCTCAGAGGCACGCGCCCCCGTCGATTGGCCCATCGGCGCGCCCAACGTAGATATCGTACCAGCCCCTCCCGTTCCGGGTCGCATAGGGGGCTCATGACGAACAGGAACCGGTTGGCAATCCAGGGTCTGGAACTCGTCGTACGCCTGCGCCCGGCTCGGGACGACCGACCATGAAAGCCGTGGTGTACAAAGGACCGTTCAAAGTCGCGGTCGACAACGTGCCCGACCCAAAGATCGAGCACCCGAACGACGCGATTGTCCGGATCACGTCAAGCTGCATCTGCGGGTCGGACCTCCACATGTACGAGGGACGGACCGCGGCGAAGCCGGGCATCATCTTCGGCCACGAGAACATGGGGCTCGTCGAAAAGGTCGGCGCGGGCGTGAAGCTGCTCCAGACCGGGGACCGCGTCGTGCTGCCGTTCAACGTTGGATGCGGGTTCTGTCGGAACTGCCAACGGGGTTACACGGGCTACTGCCTGACGGTGAATCCTGGTTTCGCCGGGGGGGCCTACGGGTACGTCGCGATGGGCCCTTGGCGCGGCGGCCAGGCGGAATTGTTGCAGGTCCCGTTCGCGGACTTCAACGCGCTCGTGCTGCCCCCGGGCAAGAAGCACGAAGCCGACTTCGCCCTCCTCGCCGACATCTTCCCCACCGGCTACCACGGCGCCGAACTCGCCAAGGTCACCCCGGGCGAGACCGTCGCGGTGTTCGGGGCCGGTCCGGTCGGCCTGATGGCCGCGTACAGTTGCCTGCTCCGGGGCGCCTCGCGGGTGTTCGTGGTCGACCACGTCAAAGAGCGTTTGGACAAGGCGAAGGAGATCGGCGGGATCCCGGTCAACTTCGACGTGGCGGACGCGGTCCAACAGATCAGGGATCAGACGGAGGGGCGTGGGGTCGACAAATCGATCGACGCGGTCGGCTACCAGGCCGTCGCCCAGGGCTCGCCGGCGGCCGGCGGCAAGGCGAAGGAGATCCCGAACATCGTTCTGAACCAGCTCATCGAGGTCACGGCGCCGACCGGGGCGCTCGGCATCCCGGGGCTGTACGTCCCCTCCGACCCCGGAGGGGTCGACGAGGCCGCCAAGAAAGGGTCGCTCTCGATCAACTTCGGCCGGCTGTTCGAGAAGGGCCTGCGGCTCGGCACGGGCCAATGCAATGTGAAGACGTACAACGCCTACCTGCGCGACCTGATCATCGCCGGTAGAGCCAAGCCGAGTTTCGTGGTCTCGCACGAGCTCCCGCTCGATAAGGCCCCCGATGCGTACGACAAGTTTGATAAGAGAGTGGACGGTTACACGAAAGTCGTCCTGCATCCGTAAGTTGGGAGGAACGAAACATGGTGCTAACCCTCGATCATGCGGAGAAGATCGTGGCCGCCGCGAAGGCCAAGGCGAAAGCGATCAACACGTTGATGGACATCGCCGTCGTCGACGAAGGTGGGAACCTGAAGGCGTTCGTCCGGATGGACGGCGCTTGGCTCGGCAGCGTTGACATCGCGCAGAAGAAGGCCCGGACGGCCCGCTTCTTCGACATGCCCACGGGAGCGATCGGCCAACTCTCCCAGCCCGGCGGACCGCTCTTCGGGATCGAACACTCCAACGGCGGGCTCATCACGTTCCCGGGCGGACTCCCGCTCAAGGACAGCTCCGGGGCCGTCATCGGTGGGATCGGCGTGAGCGGTAGCAGCGTCGAAAACGACCACGCGGTCGCCGAAGCCGGGGCGAAGGCCTAACTCGGCCCGCCCGGCCCGCACCTCCGGTCCGGGGGCGACCAAGCGTCGGGCCGTCGCGCGGGATGTTTTTATCCCGCGACCCCTGCCGACGTCGTCGCGTCACCGGCCGAGGTCGGCGACGAACCGACAACCGAGGGGGAATCATCGATGAAGGTCGTCGCTGTGCTGTACCCAGGGGGCGCCGCCGCGCGGGAGGTCCCGGAACTGTTGGGTTGCGCCGAGAACGCGTTGGGCCTGAGGGAGTTCGTCGAGGCGCGGGGCCATGAGCTAGTCGCGATCACCGATCCCGGGCCCGAGCTGGACCGGCACCTCCCGACGGCCAGCGTGATCATCGCGACGCCGTTCTGGCCCGCGTACATGACGCGCGAACGGATCGAACGTTCTCCCGAGCT
The DNA here is from genome assembly GCA_022749895.1 of Thermoplasmata archaeon. GTDB lineage: Archaea > Thermoplasmatota > Thermoplasmata > Lutacidiplasmatales > UBA184 > Lutacidiplasma. The sequence goes on along the minus strand of JAKIWS010000041.1, from coordinate 2,773 downwards.
CCGTCTCCTCTTGACGGCCGGGGTCGGCTCCGACCACTTCGACCTCGCCGCCGCGGCCGAGCGGAAGATCACCGTCGCCGAGATCACCGGCAGCAACGTGGTCAGCGTCGCCGAGCACGTGGTGATGCAGGTGCTGGCCCTCGTCCGCAACTTCATCCCGAGCTACCTCGACGTCGTGCAGGGCGGGTGGAACATCGGCCCGCTCGCCGCGCGCTCCCACGACCTGGAAGACAAGACGGTCGGGATCGTTGGGATGGGGCGGATCGGACAGCGCGTCGCCGCACGGTTGAAGCCGTTCGACGTGCGGATGTACTACTACGACAACCACCGTCTGACCGCAGCGGAGGAGAGCGTACTCGGCGCGCGCTACCTGCCGCTCGATACCCTGGTCCCGAGGTGCGATGTGATCAGCATCAACGCGCCGCTCACGCCCGCGACCGACCGTCTGTTCAGCCGCGAGCGGCTGCGACGGATGAAGAAGGGAGCGTACCTGGTCAACACCGCGCGGGGAAGGATCGTCGACACGGAGGCGCTCGTGGAAGTCCTCCGGGACGGGCACCTGGCCGGGTACGCCGGGGACGTGTGGTACCCCCAACCGGCCGCCAAGGACCATCCGTGGCGTACGATGCCGCATCACGCGATGACCCCGCACGTCTCGGGGACGACGCTGGAGGCTCAGCGGCGGTACGCCGACGGGGTCCGCGAATGCCTCGCGGCGTTCTTTGACGGGCGCCCGATCGAGCGCGAATACCTCATCGCCGAAGGGGGGAAGATCACGAGCCCGAGTTACAGCTACGCGTACCAGTAAGGTCGCTTCGCCGGCGCGACGAGCCGTTCGCGCTGATTCGGATAGGTCGTATGCGCGCCCGGGTCCGAGGAACCTCCCGTTATGTACGATGAACCCAGAGGGGAAGCCGTGGAGGCGGAAACCGATGCCCGAGAACTGTGCCGAATGTGGAGCTCCCTTCGGGTCCGCCGCGGACCTGGTGGAGCACGCCAAGAAGGCCCACGCCGTCGCGACCATGCCGAACGCCCCGCCCGCGCCACCGGCTGACCCGGAGTTCAGCTCGGTCGACCTGATCGCCGAGCCGGAGTCGACGCCACGCTTCGCGTGCGTCTTCTGCGCGTCGTCGTTCGCGACGCCGCAGGAGCTGGCGGCCCACAACCGTAGCGCGCACCTCGCGCCCCCCGAAGGGGTCGCGGAGGCGACGTAGGAGCCGCACGACGGAGGACCGTGTCGCAGGGAGGGACGGAACGTGCAGCCTTCGATGCTCAGCGAACCCATCGTGATCGCCGCCGCGATGTTCGCTTCGGGGTTCACCTTCCTGCTGTGGGTGATCGGTAGCCGGACGAAGAACACCGTTTCCGCGATCGCGCTCGACATCGTTTCGATGCTGGTCGGCCTCGCGGGGCTCACCGTCGCGGTCTACGACGCTTTCTTCGGCTCGACGTCGGGGATCGTCCTCGGAATCCTCGGATTCGCCGGTATCGTCCTCATCGGAAAGTCGCTGCGCGACCTCCCGTGGATCGGCCTCCTCAGCCTGGGGGCCGGCGTCGGGGCCGGCTTCGCGCTGATGGCGTTCCTCCCGGCGGGGACGCCGCTCTGGATGATCGTGGTCGGCGCCGCCGTCGTCTTCCTGCTCGCCTACCTCGTAATCGGCGCGGTCGGCGGTCTCTTCAAGCTGGTCTCGCTGATCGCTATCCCGCGCGTGATCTCCGCGCTGCTGGCGCTCGCGACCGTTGCGGCCGGAATCCTGGAGCTGTTCCCGAACGTCGCTGCGGGGGCGCCGTAGCCCCGCAGGCAGGGACCACCGTGCCGGTGGTTCGGGAGGAGGCCATGTCGCACGAGCGCGGCGGAACCCCAATATACGACGGCCCGTTCAATCCGGACGTGACACCCCCCGTCAAGGCGCGAAGCGGGCACATCCTGCTCGAGGGCCGCCGGTCGTACAAGGACCTCTCCCGAGTGTATCCCGAGATCCACCGGAAGGTGGTGGAAGTGAATCGCCCGTTCACGAAGGAGTCCGAACCTCTGATGCCGGAAGTTCTGCTTGAGGAGAACCTGCGGGACCTCAAAGCCGACCGGAAACCGGGCGGGTACAACCGCCAGGACGCGTTCGGGCTCCGTCTGATCTTCCCGATCCCGGGCGAAGGTCGACCCGAGTTCTACTTCTCGAAGCCGGCCCGCTGTCAGGAGGTCGTGCAGATCACGGAGCAGGTGTCGCTGCTGCTCAAGCGCCGGGGGATTCGCCACACGGTCGAATACGACCGCCTCCAGCTGGGAGTTCCGCGTGGTCTTCCCGGAATGCCTCCGATGGGAGCGGCCGGGACCCCCCCCAGCATCTCCTGATCCGCCCCTGCCCCCCGGCAGGCCGCTCCGCGACGAACGAACGCCGGAGACGGCTCCCGCGCCTAGAAGCCTCGGAAGACCTCGTACTCGATGTCGCTTTCGTCGACCCCGAGCTTTTCCCGGAGCAGAGTGTTCATCTCCTCGACCATCTCCGGAAGGCCGGCGATGTAGAATTTCGGTCGCTCCAGCGAGGCGACTGAGTCCCTGAGCCAATCCAGGCCGATCCGTCCCACCCGTCCGTCCCAGGGCGCCGACGAATCCGCGGGCCGCGTCACACTGTACTGGACTTCGAGATTCGACGACCCGCGCGCGAGCGCGTCGAGCTCCTTTCGAAACACCAGCTCTTCGGGCACGCGAGCGGAGTAGAGCAGCCGCCGCGGAGCGACGGTGCCGGTGTCCGCCGAGTAGCGGAGCATGCCGCGG
>JAKIWS010000040.1 GCA_022749895.1 Thermoplasmata archaeon | reverse complement strand
TTCGCGCCTGCTGCGTCCCGTAGGACCTGGATTCGTGTCTCAGAATCCATCTCCGGGCGACTTCTCCCAAAGCCCGTACCCGTCTACGGCTAGGGGGTCCGTGACACCCCCTACGACCTGATAGGCCGCAGACCCATCCTCGAGCCCCGCAGGATTTCGACCCGGGAGCGTTCCATCATCCCGGACCTATCGAGTATTATCCCCAGTTTCCCGGGGTTATCCTCGTCTCGAGGGCAGATTGTCCGCGTGTTACTGAGCAGTGCGCCGAGGGCTTACCCCTCTCGACTCGCATGGCTTAAGCGAACTCCAATAGCGGTGCCCGCCGGCAGGATCAACCGGATTTGTTAGGCACATCTTCTGGCACATTACTATCCTTCTTGGCGTACGATTTCGTGACCGATCTCGCTGGCTGGCGGAATTAATTGCTCTATGCATCGTTGAGCTAACGAGCGTATTCGACAAACTTCCTCCTCCGTCAGTCCCGAGAGGTCACTCCCCGTCGCCGGGGAGGGTTTCTCGGGGCTCCACGCCCGAGCGGGCCATCTGTGGCGCCCCCTGGAAGAACCGGCTCACGTGTCCCCGGCTCGCCGTGGCGGCGCCCCACCGGGCCGTCCCCGAAGGGTCGGCGATCGGCGGTGCCGCAAGTGACCCGGGGAGCGTATTTAACTGAGCCGTAGACGCAACGTCCCGCCGCCTCTCCGAGGCCGGTAGTCTCGCGAGTTCTCCTCGTCGCGGAGGCTCGGGCGAGCTACCCGCGCCCCGGTTCGACCTCGAGCGTGGTCCCGAGAGCGCTACGAGGGCCCGGAGGTAAACTCCGCGAGCGGGACGCCGGCGGAGAGCACGGCGACGAACTCCTCCAGATCGCTCGGATAGTCAACGCCTCTCACGGTTTTCCCGCGAGCACGAAACTTCGCCACCACCACGCGCCTTCCTTCGAGGACCGAGAAGGAGTGAACGAACCGGTACGATCGCCCTCGCCACGGGAACTCGGGCGTTCGTCCCCCCCGCCGGAACCCGCGGTCATACAGTGCCGAGGGAATCGTCGCCGTGGAGCCCGCCACATCGAACGAGAACAACTTTCCAGGCTCCCGGGAGACCTGGACGGACCCGATCGGTCGCTCCGAGCGATCTCCCTCCGACCGGAGGATCCAGCGGTCCCACCTTGGGGGATGGCGAATCCGGGCTCACGGGCCCCGCGGCGCTCGCTCGGGCTGGAGCACCCACCGAAGCATGCCGCCGCCCACGCGAATGCGGGGGTTCCACCAGTCAGCTTGGGCGAGGATCATCTCCCACCGAAGGAGTCGGTGGGAGCCCGCTCCGGCTTCTTAGGCGTTCGCTGACTCGGCGTCGCCGAACCCGCCTCGCGAACCAACTTGTAGAGGGGCCGTGTGTCCCTGAGCATGACCTCCGCCGAGATGCCCTCCGACGCTCCCGAGATCTGCCGAAGTATCCTGACGACGACGCTCCATCTCCGGCGCGGCGAGAATCTGATCATCGAAGCGTGGACCCACATGCTCCCCTGGGCGAACACCCTGGTGCTCGAAGCCCGTCGCCTTGGGATCCGGACCACCCTCCTCTACGAGGACGATGCGACGTACTGGCGCTCCATCGAGGGAGCCAAGGCCGCGGATGTTGGGCGTATGCCGGACCCGGAGCTCGGGGCGATCGGGAAAGCCGACGGGTATGTGTTCTTCTGGGGGCCCGAGGACCGTCCGAAGCTGCGGGCGCTTCCCAAAGAGCAGTACGCCGCCCTGACGTCGTACAATTCCCGCTGGTACGAGGCGGCCGAGAAGGCCCACCTGCGCGGTTGCCGCATCGAGCTCGCGCAAGCGACCGAGCCCGCCGCGGTGTTCTACGGCGTCAGCGCGGCCGCATGGCAGGCCGGCTTACTGGACGCGAGCCGGGTCGACCTGGCCGCGATCGCCCGCGATGGCGCGCGGCTCGCCGGTCGCCTCCGGAAGGGAAAGCACGTCAAGATCCACCACGCGAACGGGACGGATCTCGAGCTGAATCTCGCGGGCGCGAAGCCCGTGGTCGACGATGGCGTCATCGACCGGGAGGACGTGCGGACCGGGAACAACATGACCACCTTCCCCGGCGGCGCGGTCTACGTTGCCGTGGACGAGAAGTTCGCCGTGGGCCACGTGAACGCCAACCGGACGAGCTTCCCTACGAAGGGGGCCCTCTCCGGCGGGCGGTGGTCGTTCGCGGAGAACCACCTGGCCGAATTCGCCTACGATTCCGGCGGGGAGCGTTTCCAGGAGGCCTACGACGCGGCGGGTCCGGGGAAAGACCGCCCCGGTTTCTTCTCGGTGGGACTCAACCCCAAGATCCGGGTCGCCCCGGGACTCGAGGATTTCGAGCGCGGCACGATCTTGGTAGGGGTTGGCTCGAACACCGCCTTCGGCGGGAAGAATCGGGTAGGCTTCCAGTCGTGGCTCGCCCTGAGCGGCGGGCACGTCGAGGTCGACGGCAAGACCGTGGTCGCCGACGGCGAAATCCTGTGAGGTTCGTCGACCTTCCAAGCCGCGCTCACGCACGGGACTAGAGCGTCGGTCGATCTCGTACGTCGTGACGGACCAGCGGGCCCGATCGCGTTTCCTAGGTTGCCCGAGGGGTCCGTCCCGCCATAGCGGTCTCACCCGTTTCGTCGGTCGGGCTGGCGGGGTGCGTGCCAGAGTCGAGGTAGGAAAGCACCCCGCGCAAGTCCCGAACCCGCGGGCCGTCGCGCGGCGGTTCTTGACCGGACCGCTCGACCCAAACCGCCGGGATCCCGGCCGCACGGGCTCCTAGGATATCGGCGTCCCACCGGTCGCCGACATGCACCGCCTCTCCCGGGGCGCGGCCGGCCCGATCCAGCGCGAGCCCGAAGATCCTCGGGTCCGGTTTCGCCGCCCCCGCCTCCTGCGAGTACGTGACGGACTCGAACCACTCGCCCCAACCAAGCCGTCGGAGCGTCTCGAACAGGTGCTCCGTGTTGTTGGACACAAGGTGCAAGGGGAGTCCTCTCCGTCGCAACGTTCCCAGGACCTCGATGGTCTCGGGAAACGGGCGATGGGATTCAGGGGAACTGGTCTCGCGATTCAGCGCATCGATAATCCGGGAGGTCGGGATACCGCAATCGATCCGATCTAGGATTCGCCCATGGTACTCGTCCGCGAACCCGGGAGGTCGGCCGAGGTACACATCCTCGAACCTCCCGATTTCGGCTTCCACGGCCCGTTCGGCCCGATCGAACGTCGCGCGGTCGATCGTACGACCCAACGAGCGAAACGCCGCTTCGAAGACCGGGTAGACCCCGCCCCAGTCGGAAACCAACGTGCCTCCGAAGTCGAGAAACACCGCGCGTACGGTCATGGAGGCCGGTCCGCGCTGGTCCCTCCGCGCCCCGCACCGAGGCGGGGTCCTCGGCGCCCTTCCCCGCGCGGAACTCTATCGGTATCGCGCGTCAAAGACGGGCCCGTGAATCGCGGCCTAGTTGACATCGAATTCGTTGCCCTCCGGGTCCTCCATCCCGACGGCGTAGTGGTCGAGTCCCGGCTCGTGCAGTACTTCGACCCGCGTCGCGCCAAGGCGGACGAGCCGAACCGCCTCGGCCTCGATCCGCTCCTTCCGCGTGGCGAGCGGGACCTCCTGCCCCCCGCTCGCACCGAGATCGAGGTGCAGCCGGTTCCTGACGACCTTCCGCTCCGGGACCTGGTGGAACCATATCCGCGGTCCTGCTCCGGAGGGGTCGACGATCGAATCGTCGCCGTCGTAGTTCTCCTCATCGGCGAGACCCCGGCTCCGCCAGTACGACCACCAGTTCTCGAAACCCGAGGGCGGAGGCTCGATGCGGTACCCCAGCGCTTCGGCCCAAAAATGCGCCAGTCGGTTGGGGTCGGCGCAGTCGACCACGAGTTGAAACTTCACGAAGCTCACCGTACCGTCCCTCATCCCAGCGTCGGCGGCGGGAAATCGATTCGGGTCTCGACGTAGGGTGGACCGTGGCCCTACGTCAGAGCCACCGGGACATCAGCAGGACGTCGTCCGGTTTTCTCCGGAGTATCACGTGTCCCCGGAGGCGTCCTTCCCGGACGAACCCTAGAGATCGATAGAGGCCCCGGGCCGGCCGGTTGCTCGAAAACACGCTCAGCGACAGCTTTCGAATTCCTGCGGAACGAGCCCACGCGATCATCGACTCCATCATCGCGCGACCCAGGCCGGCTCCGCGATGGTCCTTCCGAAGGGCGATCCCCAGCTCCCCCACGTGGTGGCTCTTCCGGTGACGCCCCCGCGCGATGTCGGCGGATCCCACGATCTCGTCGCCCGCGACAGCGACGATCCACAGACCGGAGCCGCCCAACGCGGCTCGGATCTTGGCCCGCTCTTCGCGGAGACTGAGATCCAACCTCTCGGTCATGATGTAAATCCCCTCGGCTCCGACGGCGTTCGCATGAGCGATCATCCCCGCGGCGTCGGCGGGTTTGGCTCGACGAAGGAGCACCCGTCGGCCATCGTGCAGCTGCACGACCGTAGGTCGGAACACCTTCCCGGAATGGCCGGGGCCAGATATGTGGCTGCTCGAACGAGAGTTTTCTCGCGTTCGGACTCGAAACACGCGGAGGCGTCGAAACACGGTCGGCAGGGGGCCGCCACACGGTCGCCAAATCAAGTCGACGGAATCCGAGGCCGGCAAGGGGTTTGAGGTCGGAGGCACCCGGGCACCGCAGCGAGTCCGGCCCGCGCGGTCGGTCGATTCGCCGCCGCTTGGCTCGCTCTACCTCCCCCCGGAACGTAGGGGCCGACTGACAAGCCTCCTGGCCCGCGACTTAGCGCTACTCGTCGGGCTCGCCGGCCGACGCCGGCGCCGGCTCTTCCCCCGTGGGCGACGACCGCGCGACGTCTTCCGGTGGGTTGGCCCTGGTACGTCGGCGACGCAGGACCAGCAGGGTCGCGACGGTTACGGCGGCCACGACGATCACGGCCACGATCGCGTAGGCGAGTTGCGGGGAAGCTGCGCCCGACGTAGAGGCCGAGGACGAGACGGAGACGGCGAGGGTCTTCACGACCGACCCTCCCGAACTGTCGTTCGCCCACAGGGAAACGGTGTACCGCCCGGCCGAGGCGTACGTATGGTTGACCGTGGAGCCCCCACCCGATGACCCGTCGCCGAACCCCCAATGGTAATTCCGGACTCCCGTTCCACCGGTGAACGTGGCGGTGAATCCCACGCTCTGCCCCGGACTTGGCGACAAGGAAGTCGCGGAGATGTTGCCCGAGATCGGGGGCGCGACGACCAGAACGACCGCAGGCGATTGGGCCGATCGCCCGTTCGAATCCTTCACGGTCACTCGCACTTGCGACTTTCCCGGACCGGAGGGAGTGCAGGAGACCGTCGACGTCGAACCCGAGCACCCGGTGGGGAGGCCCGTCCACGCGTACGTGAATCCCCCGGAACCCAACGAGCCCGTCGCGGTGAGGGTCACCGCTTGGCCGGCATCGAACGCCAAGGCGCTCGCGCTCAGGTTGGCCGTCGGGTTCGCGTACACCGTAAAGGCGAGGGCGCCGCTGCTCACCGTGAAGTTGTTCGTGTCGGTGACCTGGAGCTGGACCGAGAAGCCGCCCGGCCCGCTCGGTGTGCACCCCAGGGCGGCGGTGGCGGCGCCCGAACAGCCCGTGGGGAGACCGCTCCATAGGTAGGAGTACGGTGCAGCCCCGGAGGCGGTCGTCGCCGTGAAGGTGACACTCTGGCCGACGTCCACCGAGGAGGGGGACGGGGAGAGGGCGGTCACGGTAGGATCGAGGAAGACGACGAACGAGAGATTGGCGCTCGGGGCCGATTGAAAGTTGTTCGAGTCGGTGACCGTCACGGATATCGAGTAGGACCCCGCGGGGAGATTGACGCCCGCGCACGTTATCGAGGCCAATGTCCCGCCACATCCGGCCGGCAGTCCGGACCACGTGAAGGAGGTGTACGTCTGCGTGCCGAGGCTCGCGCTGGCGGTGAACGTCACGCTTTGGCCGGCGTCGACGACGCCCGACACGACGCTGCCAAGGGGGAGCCCGACGACCGGGTCCGGATAGACTACGAAGGTCAGGTCCGAGCCCGGAACGGTGGCTCCGTTGGAATCGGTCACGCTCGCCGCCACGAGCGACGTGCCCGCCGCGGCCGGCGTGCAGCTGATGGTCGCCGAGGTGCCACTGCACCCGCTCGGCAGACCCGACCAAACGTACGTGTACCCCCCGGAGCCGAACGAAGCCACGACCATGAACGTCACCGACTGCCCGATGTCCGCGGAGGCCACCGAGGCGGTCACTCCGGCGACGCTCGGATCGGTGTAGACGGTCAGGATCACGCTCCGATTGTTGCCGATGGAGTCGCCGACCGTGAGCGTGAACGGCCCCGAGGCGGAGACGGGGGGGACGGAAAAGTTACCAACGAGGGAACCCCAGGCATCCGTGGTCAACACCCCCGCCACGCATCCGCCGGTCGTGGCCGAGGTGCATGCGAGTGGGTAGGCGCCCAGCGTGAAGTTCGTGATCGGAAGGGAGCTCCCGAAACCCGCCGCGCGAAGTGTGACGGTCTTGCCGACGTCCACGCTCCGGCTGGCCGGAGCGACGCTCAAGGTCGAACGGACCGCAAATTGCGCGAGCTCGCTGTGGCCGGTGCCCGTCGGGATCAAGCTTACGTTGCCCGAAACGAAGTTCGCGACGGCGACCGCACCGATACCCGAGTCGTAAGCGTCCGTGTACGGATACGACCCGACCGCGGCCGTGGCGACCACGGTGTTGTTGGAGTCCGTGATCACGCTGACGTTGTTCGTGCCGGAGTTGGTGACAAAGATCTCGCCCAATCCGGGGTCGTACGCGGCGTCGAGGGGACTCGTCCCGACCCCGATCGCGGCGACCACCGTGTTGTTCGCGTCCGAGATTACGCTCACATTGTTCGAACCGATGGTGGCGACGAAGATCTCCCCGCGGCCGGCGTCGTAGGCCAGACCGAACGGGTTCGTCCCTACGTGAACGGTGGTGACGATACTGTTGTTGGAATCGGTGATCACGGTCACGTTGTTGGTGGTCTCTTGGGAAACGAACACCTCGTTCCGCCCGGAGTCGTAGGCCACGAACCGGGGGTCGGTCGCGCTGCCGGTGGGCACCGAGGCGACCACCGTGTTGTTGGTGTCGCTAATCACGCTGACGTTGTAGGAGTTGACGTTCGCGACGAACAGTTCGCCGAGGCCGGCGTCGTACGCGATCCCGAACGGGGCGGTCCCGACGGGGATCGAGGCCACCACGGTATTGTTCACATCGGCGATGACGCTGACGTTGTTGGAGTTCGTATTCGTGACGAACACTTCGCCGCGAGCGGCGTCGTAGGCCAGAGCGACCGGGTTGGACCCGACGCCGATGCTCGCGACCACGGTGCCGTTCGTGTCCGTGAACACGCTCACGTTGTTCGAATTGTAGTTCGCGACGAACACTTCGCCCCGCCCGGAGTCGTACGCGACCCCGACGGGATTCGACCCGACGTTGACGGCGGTAACGTTGCCGGTCCTCCCACCCTCCGAAGTCACGACAGTCTCGTGGCCCCCCGGAGCCTCCGGCACGATGAAGGTACACGCGGTGCCACTGGTGCCCGGAAAGCTACCGTTCACGTCCGACGAGCAGACGGAGGGAACGCCTCGACCTGCGAGCGAGAATCCAATCGGGATCCCGGCCGAGAAACCAGTTCCGTTAGCTGCAACAAGGCTACCGACGGTTCCGTTCGGGGGGGAGAGCGTGACGGTCGAGTTCACCGAAAACGACGCATTCGCGCTGAGCGTTCCGTCCGAAGCCGACACCCTCTCGGGTCCGCGGGGCGACGGGGGAACGGCGAACGTGCACGCGGTCCCGCTCGTGCCGGGAAAGCTTCCGGAGGTATCGGTCGAGCAGGTCGAGCGGACCGCCGTCCCGGCGAAGTGGAAGGAGATCGTGGAGTTGACGGCGAATCCGGTCCCCGTCGCGGCCAAGGAACTTCCGACCGTCCCGTTCGTTGGGGACAGTAGGAGTCCGGTTGCCCACGGCTGCACGCCGACCGCCGGGGGCCCCAAGGCCCGGAGGGCCGGTCGGTCCGCAGGCCCCCACCCGCCGAACGACGAGCTCGAAACGAGGAGGAGAAGCCCGAGCACGCTCAAGCCGAAGATCGTCGAAGTACGTCGTACGCGCCGCTGGTGATCGGATTGGTGCGTCACGCTATCGTTGACTTCCTGGCTGCGCCACGCTGGCCTATCGAGGTGGCGCTCATAGTTGGATGTCTCCGGGCCGGGAACATCGATGAACTAGGTCGGGATCGCCTGCGGATTTGTCTCCGGGGCGAGGACATATGTTCATGTCGCTTTTCGAGCGGCGGGTCGGGTCGCCTCCGTGTCGTTGGATTGGCAGATCTACTGCGAACTCGTTCGGCGCTCTCCTGACCCGGTGTGGGGGATGTTTCCTCACCCCCCGGTGGGCACGATCGCCCAGCGGCTCGGGATCGCCCGGAACACCGTATGGCGGCGGCTGAAGGAGTGGGAGCGCGACGGCTTCCTTCGCGGCTTCGAGGTGATCCCCAACCCCGCCCTCCTCGGGGTGGGTCTTCGTTCGTACTTCGTCACCATCCCCGAGCCGAGCGCCAAGCAGCATTTCGTGGAGCAGCTCGAACTCATCGACGGGGTGTTCATCGTGACCATCGACCTCGGAACCAACGCGGTGCTGATCACGGTCGCGGACCTCCCTTCCTCGCAGGCGCGCCGGGAACGACTCTTGAGGGGCATCTCGGGGGTGGCTTCGGTCAGCCGAGGCACCCCGGTCTGGCTTCCGACGAGCGCCCGGACCCTCTCGATCGAGGAATGGCGGTTCATCAGCGTCCTCCGCGCCAACCCGACCTGGTCGCTGGAGCGGTTGGCGAAAGCGTTGGGCATCTCCACGAAGACCGCCTCGAGGAGGTACGACTCCCTGACGCAAGATCGAGCCATCCTCAGTTTTGTGGTCGAGAATTTCGCCAAGTTTCCCGGTGTCGTGGGGGGGGTCACGATCCTGCTCGCGCCCGGGGTCGACTCCCGCTCTGTCGCGCAGGAGGTCCAGCGGCTCGTCCCCGACGCGCTAGAGATCCCGTCGGTCGCGCGCGCCCCGGGGGCCCCGTCCTCGAAACTGAGTTTCGTGAGATTGATCCGGTCGGCGTCGGAGGCCGAGGCGATTGCGGGGCTCGGAATCCCAGGATTCGAGCATGTTTCGACGTTCTTCCCGGGCGTAGTGAAGGCCTACCGGCGTTGGTTCGACGAGCGCATCGCGGAAGTTCTAGCGCGAAAGTGGGCCTAGCTTCCGAACGATCGTGACGTGGCGGCGAGCGTCGGGAGGACCGACAAGAACGGCCCCGCCCTCCGGGGGCGGAGGCTATGGCGTTCGAGATTCCTAGAGGGAGTCACCCGCATCTCGCTCCCCGGCGATTCGGAAGAGGGGCGCGCGGAGCATGAAGGTCATCCTGTTAGGTGCCACAGGAATGGTCGGGTTGGGCGTTCTCCGGGAGTGCCTCCTCGACGCCCGAGTGACCTCGGTTCTATCGCTGGGTCGGACCGCGACGGGCCAACGGGATCCCAAACTCCGCGAGATCGTGCGCAGCGACCTGTTCGACCTCCGCCCGATCGAGGCGGAGCTGAAGGGCTACGATGCCGCCTTCTTTTGCTTGGGTGTCTCGTCGGCCGGAATGAGTGAGCCCGACTATCGTCGGGTCACCTACGACTTGACCGTGGCCGTCGCCGCGACGTTGGCGAGGCTCAACCCGGGCCTAACGTTCACCTACGTCTCCGGCGCCGGGACCGATAGTACTGAGCAGGGGCGCCGCATGTGGGCGCGCGTGAAGGGGCGGACCGAGAACGCGCTGCTCCGGATGCCGTTCAAGGCGGCCTTCATGTTCCGCCCCGGGGTCATTCGTCCGCTGCACGGGATCCGGTCGAAGACTCGCGGGATCCGGATCTTCTACACCGTCCTCATGCCGATCGTGCTCCTTGTGTCCGTCCTCGCCCCGAACTCGATCACGACCACGGAGAGGATGGGACGGGCGATGATCCGCGTGGCCCAATCCGGGGCGCCCCGATCGATACTCGGTACGCGCGATATCAACGCGCTCGCGAAGTGAGATTCCCGCCGTCCGTGCGCCCGACGGAGTCTGGTCGGGTTGGAGGGTCGTCGGGTCCGAGCCGGGTGAGGGTCCTCGCTCAGACGGCCACCAGCAAGTGCACCAAACCGCCCTGTTGATACTGGACGGCCTCGTGGGAGTCCGGAGCGACCCACGTCTGCCAGGGTGGGTTGATGGCCGGAGGACCGTCCGAGAACGAGTAGGCGAACGACGCTCCGGCGGATTCGGTGGCGTTGCCGCAGACCAGCCCCCCCGCCGGGCCGGCCAGGCACCACAAATGGAAGGTGAAGAGGACGCCCCGGTAGCTGTAGCTGAGCCAGCCGCCGTTCGAGCCGAACAAGGAGTGGGACTCGAACGAGTACAGGTGGGCCCCGATGAGGGTCGATCCGGAACTCTCTTGCGCGATGGGAACGGTGAGCAGCAGCCAGACGACCGTCGCTACCGCCACCGTCACGACGGAGGCGGCGACGACCATCCGCTTTTTCCGAGCGTTCACGGCCGCCGGAGCCCACGTCGCGCGGACCAAAGAAACCTCCGTCTGCCGACTCATCGTTCAACTCCCCTCCGGGGGCCGTCAGAGTTGGTGAAGACGGGCGATTGTTCGTCATGGTCGCCCGGGTTCTGGCATTGAATCGCTCCCAAGTCCCGGGGGAGGTCGGGCCGGACCATCCGCTCCTCCGAAAGGCATTAGAGCGGGGCCGGCCCCCGCCCGTCCTCGCCGACCGGGCGAGAGGGTGAGTTCGAGATGGAAGCGGTAATCGGTATCGGCGGACTGTTCTTCCGCGCCCGGGACCCCGCCACCTTGAGTGCATGGTACCAGACCCACCTGGGGGTCAAGCGGACGCCGACATCGTACGCGGAGACGCCTTGGGAGCCGGACGGCGGACCGACGATCTTCAGTCCCTTCCCGCAGGCGACGGACTACTTCGGGAATCCCCAGCAGGTGTGGATGATCAACTTTCGCGTGCGGGATTTGGACGCGATCGCGTCGCAGCTCCGGGCCGCCGGCATCGCCGTGGACATCGACCCGCAAGGGTATCCGAACGGCCGGTTCGCTCGCCTGCACGATCCCGAGGGCAATCCGATCGAGCTCTGGCAACCCGCCGATCCAACGGTTTCCCCCTAGGCCACATTCGATCTGCGTCGCACGAGCCCGGCCTCGACGAATCAACGGACACGACGACGTGTACCCCTACCCGGACGATCCTCCGGGAGGCCGGACCCTTCGCCGCCGCAGCTACTGCGGGGAAGGGGGAGAGTTATGGTCGGGCCGCAGGGTTCGTAGCCCTCCATGGACCCATTCAGCCACCTGCTCCTCGGCTATCTCCTCGGGTTCGGCGTCTGGGGGCCGACCCAGCTCCAGTACGTTGTGGCCGCAGCGATCGCGGGGGCCCTACCGGACGCCGACGTCGCGTTTTTCCCCATCTCGCGGCGGTTCCCGCTGCTCCGCCACCGCGGGATCTCCCACTCTCTGTTGGGGGTCACCGTCATCGCGGTCGTCGGATGCTTCGTCGTACCCCCGGCGATGGCGTGGGGGCTCGGCGCGGGTTTCGCCGCGGGGTCGACCTTCACGTTCTTCGTGGCGCTCGAGATCGGGGGGCTCTCGCACGTCTTCTTGGATTCCCTCGACCACTGGTCGGTGCCGATCTTCGCACCGTTCTCCCGCCGCGAGTACCACTTCGACGTCGACCGGATCGTCAACGTCGGCTCGATGGCGTTCACGGTCATCGGCTACGCGCTCATGCTCTACGAGCGGGGTCGTGTCCCGGTCGCGCTGTGGGCGTTCACGACCTGGCTCCTCCTCGGGGCGGTCGGCGTGTACTTCGTCGTCCGGATCCTTGGGCGATGGCGGGCCGGGATCGTGCAGCGGCGCGAGGGGTTCACGGCCGTCATTCCCCAGGTGAATCCCCTGGTCTTCGTGCTCTTCGGCGAGGAAAGGACCGCGGACAAGGTGCGCCTGCGATACGTACGGTACCAGCTCCTCCGCGGGTTCCGGTCCGCTCCCCACTCGATCGCCTTCCCGACCCCCGCGGGAGGGGCCCTCCCGATCGCCGACCCGGCGGAGGCGCTCGCCCTCAGCTACCCCGCGGCGATCGCCGCCAGCTGGATGTTGGGGGAGACCCATCATTTCGCCGAAATTCGGCCCGGGGCGGGCCGTTTTGAGGTCTACTGGTACTCCCTCGAAGTGAACTTCTTCGGCCGCGCCGCGGGCGTGCTGGCCCAGGTCGACGCGTCCAGTGGCGCGGTCACCGCGCACAACAAGTGGCGTTCTCCCGCGACCGCCTTCGCGTAGACTCGTCCGATTGGAACCGCTCCGATGTGCTCCCCCGGGAGAGCGCGACTGGAACCGATCCGCAACAGATTGATGGTGGGAGCACGGTTTCGACGCCGGGAACTCCCATGACCGTCCAAGTGCTCGCCTATGCCGAGATCCCGCCCCGATTGATCTCGCAGCTGGTCGCCCTCGGCTGGTCGGACGGCGACCCGCCGTTCGACCCCCCGGTCATCCGGAAATCGCTCGCCCTGGGTTTCCCGTACGCCGAGTACGTCGGGGTCTTCGCGGTGGAACATGATCAGGTCCTCTCCCAGGTGTTCGTCGAGCGTCACACGCTGACGACGCGGAACGGGCACGAAAAAATCGCGGGGATCACGGGCGTCGTGACCCGCCCGGACGCGCAGGGCCGGGGACTCTCGTCGAGGTTGTTCGAGGAGGTGCACCGTCGCGAACGAAAGCGCGGACTGCGACGAGCGCTCTTGTGGACCCGGCGAAGTTGGGGGGCCCATCGGCTCTACGAGAAACTCGGGTACCGCGACCTCTACACACCCCCGACCGCGCTGCGTCGGCTCCGAGGTCGAACGGTGCCGCGTCGACCCGCCGGGTACACTGTGACCGTCGCTCGACGTCGCGATGCGCGGCTCTTGGAGACGCTGCTCCGGGACTCCACGCGCGAGCGAATCGGCCTCGTGCCGCGCGCCCCGGGATCGTTTCGCTTTCGATTCGCGTTCGGCTGGAGGAACCCCAAGGACCATCGGATCCTGCGACGGCACGGCCGGCCCGTGGGGTACTTCCACGCCACGAGCAGCTCGGTGCACGTCGGGGTCAACGAAGCGGCGCTTCGGAGCGCCGACGATCTCCCAGTCCTCCTCGATTGCATGGAGCGGCAGGCGGCTGGCCGGTGGTTAACGATCGGCAGCACGACGCTCGTCCAGGACGCGACCGCCCTGCTCCGCGAACGTGGCTACACGTTCCAATCGGGGTCGCACGGCACGTTGATGGTCCGAAGCCTTCGAGGAGCTCCGTCCGCGGGATTCGACGAGCTCGTCGAGACGGTCGCCGACCCTCGGTTCAGCTGTCAGCGCGGAGAGGTCTTCTGACGAGACGGAAGCGGCCGGATGGGGTCGGCTAGCCGGGTTGGGCGGAGGGAGGAACCGGCCGCCCCTCGGACGCGGGAGGACCGGTCTCGACCTCGAACACCGCGTGGTCGACCCTGAGCTCGTCGGCCATTCGCCGTCGGAGTTCCGTGATCACGCCCATGCTCTCCCGGACCGAGACGTCGGCGAGGAGCACGTGCGCCGTCAAGCTCGTGAAGTTCGAGCAGATCGCCCAGACGTGGACGTCGTGAACGTCCTGGACTCCGGGGACGGCGAGGGCCGTCGCGCGGACCCGCTCCACGGAGATCCCTTCCGGCATCCGGTCCGTGATGAGCCGGTAGGAGTCGCGGAAGAGCGGCACCGATTGGGCCGTCAGCACGAGCCCGAGCCCTAACGAGGCGGCGACATCGACCCAACTCAACGCGGGTCGGAAGGTGAGCACGAGACCGACGAGCACGACGGCGCTCGTGATGGCGATATCCGACCAGACGTGCCGGCGAACGCTGCGGAGGTTGATGTCCCTCGCCGTGGAGGGATTCGCCCTCAACGTGAAGACCGCCCCGAGGCGAAGGACGACCGTCGGGACCGCGACCGCGAGGATCCACACCGAGCTCGGAGAGCCCCCGAGGGGGTGGGCGCCGCTGTACCAGCTCGCCGCCGCGGCGACCGCAAATCCGATCCCGAGCGCGCCGATGAGCGACGCGTTCGCGAACCCCGCGAGGACTTCGGTCCGGTGAAGGCCGTAGGTGTACTCCGACGAGACGCCGCGCAGGGTCGCGCTCACGGCGAAGGAGGCGGCCGCGAAGGCGAGGAGATCCGGAACGTTGTGGAGCGCGTCAAGGAACAGGGAGAGGCTGCGTCCTTGCCAGGCACCGGCCGACTCGAACACCAGCACGACGCCGGCGAGCAGGAGGTTGATCTTGAGGCGCCGCGCGACCCCCGTCGCCCCTTCGCTCTCCCCGTGGGGCATGATCGGCATGCGAAATCGCCTCGCCGCGAACGGACTTTACTCCAAGGTCCTCGGCGACGCCCCGCGGATCGGGACCGCGGGAAACCCGGACGTAGGTGCCGCCGGTCCATGGCGGAACCAGCCCGTCGACCCCCGGGCCGGGGGAGGGGCATTCACCCCGGCGAACGCAGCTCGAGCCATCGGGGGAGCTCCGTCAACGAGTTGATCTCGGGCGGGTCGTCCCCAAAGCCCGTCCCACCTCGGTGGAGCCAGACGCCCAGGAGGCCGGCCGCGCGGGCCCCGCGCGCGTCGGTGTTCGCCAGATCCCCCACATGACAGGCCTCCGCGGGGCGGACGCCGAGCCGCGCGGCGGCGCGTTCGAACATCTCCCGGGCGGGCTTCTTCACGCCCTCCGAGTACGAGGAGAGGACGGCCGAGAAGTACGCGCCGATGCCCGCTTCGTCCAAGGTCTCGCGGACGCCCGCCTCCGGGCGCTCCGTGTTCGAGACGACCGCGAGCCGGTGACCGCGCCGTCGCAGCGCCTCCAGGCAGCGGCGCGTGTCCGAGAACAGGTGCACCCTTCTCGGACGCCGCCGAACCCGGTCGACGAATTTCGCGACCTGCAGGTCGGTCGGCGGGATCCCGCGCGCGGCGGCGAGGACCGACCGCCAGAAGACGCCGCGTTCGGGGGGCGGCGGCGGGGATCGGTCGAACTCGGTCAACTTTTCCACGTAGTAGTGGGCCATGAGCTCGGGCTCGACGCCGAATCCGAGCTGTTCCGCTTCCTCGCTCCACCCGAGGTAATCCCGGAGGTCGACGAGCGTACCGTCGAGGTCGAACAGCACCGCGCGAATCGTCACGCGAACGACCGCCTCGCTGCGGAGCGGCGGCCGCCGTTCTGTGGTCCGGACGACGCCATGCCTACACGCGCGCAGGGGCACGAGTCCCATATACGCCCGTCGGCCGACCGGAACTC
>JAKIWS010000004.1 GCA_022749895.1 Thermoplasmata archaeon | reverse complement strand
GTGGCGAAGGCGTTCGGCGTCGCGGTCGGGACGATCGCGATGCGGGGGGCAACGAGCCCGAACTTCGGCGCCAGGTCGTTCACGATCCGGGCGAGCCGGGGGTACTCGGCTTCCGTGACGATCTGCGCGTTGTTCGCCCAGAGGACGAACCGGTCCGCGAACAGGTACGAGATGAGATTGAAGGAGAGCGAGAGCCCCAGCGCGGTGATCAGCCCGCCCAGGAACGAACCGAAAACGTACTCCCCGAGCAGCCCGCCTACGACGACGAACAGTGCGATGATCGCGCCGAACAGCGCGGCGGTCCGAACGCCGGCCCCGGCCATCGTTCTCTTCCGGTCCTCCCGATGCGCGTGAGGTGGGGGTCCCTATAAATCGGCCCCGTCGCCGCCGGCGATGCGAAACCGCCTTACCTCTGGCGCGTCGGCCCCGGTTGCACTTCCTGGGGCCGGCGTCCTACCGGAGTCGAGGCGGGGGATCGTCGCCCGCGGCGGGCAGGGGAGCGAGGTGGCGTCGAGCCGACGGCGTCGGATGGTAGACCCCCTCGCGGTAGGTCGGTGAGATCCGGCCGACCGGCCGCTGGAGGACCCGGTTCTTCCATCGGCAGCTCCGACAGCGGAACCCCCCGTCTCGTCCCAGGGAACCAATCCGGCCGCCGCAGCTCGGACATCGGGGAAGGGGAAGCCGCTGGTTCCGGTCGCGTAGGCGGAGGAGCTCGATGCCCTCAACCCGGAACACAGGGTCGTCGGCGCGACCACCCCAGACCCGGACCGCGTCACCGGCGACAAGGGACTGAACGACCTTCGGGAGCGTCTTCGTGGGCTCGAAGACGATGCAGTCCAAGTCGGTGCCCCGTCGGTCGGCAATGGAGAACTCGACATGGCCCCCGCGACGAACGCGGGGCGCCGCCCGGACCGTACCCGCGATCGACCCGGCTGCATACGGCGTCAACGCTCCGGCGAAGGTCCGATGCCGGTGGTCGCCCGTCGCCTGGTTCGTTCGGAACACGACCCACCGTTCCACCGGTTCGCTCCGCACTTCGGCAAGAGCAGTCCGAAGCACCGCGGAGCCCGTGGCGCGCAGCCCGAAGAGCACCGGGCATCGAGTATGGGGAACGACCATCAGGCGCCGAGTGGCGGGGTCGTCGCACAGGAACAGTTCGGGGTGGCGTCGCGCGGTCGCGCGAACGCTGGCCCCGTCCACCTCGCGCGGCGCATCGGATCGATGCGGCGGTCGGTAGGCGATGAGCTCGAACGTGGAACGCCGGGCGGGCCAGGCCACCGCCGCGGCCGCCCCGACGAGACCCCGTTCCGAGCCCCGGACGCGGACGGTCGCTCGCCCGGCTTTCAACCAAGCTTGGACCTCGTCGATCGTGACCACCCGGTGTACGGCCGCTTGGTAGAGGGCCGCCGGTAGCGGGCCATCGACGGCGACGAGGGCCGGGTCCGTGTTGCGCGCCCGTTCGGAATGACGTTGCACCGCGTCCCAGGCCGCGTCGATGACGCGGCCCCGGAGCGACGCCGGCAACGGAGTCCCGCGCTCGAAGACCTTGAGCGGCCCCTCGGGCAAGTGACCGGCCGTCCGACGACGGCCGACGCCCCGGCCGACGCGGGCGGCCAGGGCTGCGTTCCCCCGGGTCTTCCACGGGACGTTCGGATTCAAACGAACGAGCCGCGGCCACCCGACGATGTCCGCCCCGGCCCTCTGAACCGCCCGCAGCACCTCGGTCAGGGCGTGAGTCGTGCAGCCTCCGGTCGGGCTGTCGGTGTCGTCGATGCCTAGGAGCATGGGGTCAGCTCGAGGGGGGGTGACCCGCGGCGCGCGCCCGACGGTATCGCCGAATGACCCACACGACCCCGACGGCCAAGATCGGAGCCACGACGGCGGTCGCGATCAGCAGGTCGCCCACCGGAAACGCATTCTCGAACGACACGGTCACGTTCCCCGACGTGGCGGGGTCGAACGTCCCGCTCGCCGACGACGTTCCCCACCCCCAGATGTCGTTCCGGACGGAGACTCCCGTCAAGCCCGTGGTTCCCTTGATCGCCGTCGCGGCCGGGGTCTGGGCCGTGAACTGGATCGTCGGGTTGACGATCAATCCCAGCCCCGCGGGGGCGCTCCAGCCGAGTCCGATCGTATGGGCTGAACCGCTCGTGGCCGACGCGAAACCGTCGGTCACGTTCACTTCGATCTCGAGCGGTGCGGCCGAGCTATCGGCGCCGACCGCGCCGGGGAATCCGAACGCACCGACGAGGGAAGACGTCGGGTTCGCCCCGTCGAGGCTCACCCGGACGAACGTGGGGTTGAGGAACGACGACGACGGAACGAGCTTGAGACCGTTCGCCAGAAGGCTCTCGAATTGGGTCACTTCCCCCGCCTCGACGCGGCCGTCGCGATTCCCGAAAAATCCGGCCAGGAACGGGTTCTGCTCGGAGGTGTTGATCATCGCGAGGATCGAGCTCCGGGTCGAGCTGTTGATCGGGAGAGTGTCGACGAACGGAGTGAAGTTGCCGTCGATCGCGGAGCGCAGGGCGGAGCCGTTCGCATCCGTGAGGCCCAGCGCGACATTGAGCTGGTACGGACCGAGGTACTGGATGGTCACGGAGGCGGAGGCGCTACCGGCCGTCGCGACCGCCGTGCCGGCGCTCCAGGGGATCCCTTCCGCCAGAAGCACGGCCAGGACGGCCAGGCTGAGGGATCGGCGTGCGCGGACGCGACGCCTAGGTGAGCCGCTGGAGAAGCTTGTCGTACGCGGCACGATTTCCTTCGAGCGTGATGTCCGCCCGCGCCGGCCCCGTGCGGTCCGGCAGGAGCTTGAGCTCCAGCGAATCCGCCGCACCCTCGCCGTTCGCGGGCCGGTGCATGATCCCGATCGGGATCTTCCCGGACTCCATGGTCTCGAGGCAGAGGCGGAACATCGCCTTCCGGTCCGTCGGGTCGTAGCCCGGAAGCTTCGCGACGTCCGTGACCTTCTCCCGCCATTCCTTGAACGTGTCGTTGTAGGTGACGCACGGGGAAAGGTCCTCGACGAACGCGAAGCCTTTCCCGTCGCGGTTGAACTTGAGCGCCTCGACAAGGACCGCGGTCATCGTCTTCGGGTCCCCCGAGAACGTCCGTGCGATGAAGTTGTGGCTCGGGATCGAGAGGGCCGTCAAGATCGAATCGAACGGGTTCTCGATGTTCCCCTCGTAGCCCAAGCGCGCCGTCGGAGACGGCTGGCCCTTCGTGAGACCGTAGGTCTCGTTGTTCATCACGATGTAAAGGATCGAGGCGTTCTTCTTGAACGCGTGGATGAAATGCCCCATCCCGATCGCGTAGCCGTCCCCGTCGCCGCCCGCGGCGATGACCGTGAGTTGCGGGTTCGCGAGTTTGACGCCGATCGCCTGCGCCAGGAGGCGTCCGTGGAGCGCGTGGATCCCGTTCGTCTCGAGGAAGTTGTGGATTCCGCCGGAGCAGCCGATGCCGCCGACCAGGACTTCGTCGTGCGGAGCGATCTTGAGCTCGGCGGCCGCCTTCTTCACCGCGGCGAGGACGCCGAAATCGCCGCAGCCGGCGCACCACGTCGAGGCGACGGGCTTGACCGATTCCGTCATGCCGGGCCTCCGCGCAGCACGCGGACGATCTCGGGGGATCGGAACGAGAAGCCGTCGTACTTGAGGATCGATCGCAGCTTCGCGTGGTGGTGCGGCAGCGCCTCGCGGATGAGACGGGCGAATTGACCGGTGTAGTTGTGCTCGACGACGTACGCGACGTCCACCTCGTCCAGGAACTTTCCCAGGGTATCGACCGGCACGGGGAACAGCGTGCGGGCCTGGTAGAATCGGGTCGGAACTCCGCCCTCGGCGAGCTCGGCTTGGGCCTCCCGAATCGGGCCGAAGGTGCTGCCGTAGCCGATGAGCCCGACGCGGGCCGAGGCGTCCCCGAACAGGTGCGGGCCGGGCAGCTCGTTGCGGGCGTGGACCATCTTCTCCATCCGCTTCCGCATCATCTTGACGCGGTTGACCGGGTTCACCGAGACGTGGCCCATCTCGTTGTGCTCGTTGCCGGTGATCTGGGCGAGGACGCCCGGGGTGCCGGGAGGCGCATACGGGGAGCGCCCGTTCTCGCTGAGCTGGTAGGCGGCGTATTTGGGGAGATTCGCGACGTCGCCGCTGGTCAGGAAGTTGCTCCGGTCGACGGCGACGCCGGTCATCTCGAACGGTTTCGTCGTCACGGTGTTCTGGCAGAGGGCTTGATCGAGAAGGAGGATGACCGGGAGCCGCCAGCGCTCCGCCAGGTTGAGCGCGTCGGCCGTCATGTGAAAGCAGTCGTCCACGGTGCCGGGCGCGAGGATGAACCTCGGGTACTCGCCGTGCCCGAGGTTAGCGAGGTGCGATAGGTCGGACTGTTCGTGGCGGGTTGGTTCACCGGTCGACGGCCCGACCCGCTGGCAATCGGCCACGACGATCGGGATCTCGGCGGTGGCCGCGTGCCCGATCCCCTCGGTCATGAGCGAGAGGCCCGGGCCGCTGGTCGAGGTCATGACACGAGCACCCGCGTACGCGGCGCCGATGATCATGTTCACGGCGGCGAGCTCGTCCTCGGCTTGCCGGACGACGCCGTGGAAGGCCGGCAGGTACCGCGCGAGGTACTCCATGATCTCCGTGGCCGGCGTGATCGGGTATCCGGCGAAGAACCGACCGCCCCCGACCACGAAGCCGAGCGCGGCGGCCTGGTTGCCGGTCGTGAGGACCCAGCCGTGGGCGTCGCCGTCGAGCACCGTCCACCGGCGCGCGAGTTCCGGTCGCTCGAGCGCCGCCGCGCGACCGAGCTCGAAGGCTTTCAGATTCTTCTCGAGCGCCTCGCCCCCACGCTTCCCGAACTTCTCTTCGAGGACGGACCGCGCCACCACCGGGTCGAAACCCATCAGGACCGAGATCGCTCCGTACGCGATCGTGTTCTTGTAGATCGGACGGCCGAGCTGGCTCCCCGCCGTCATCGCGAACGGGAATCCGAACGAGTTCGGGACCTTGCTCTGGAAGGAGGTCGAGTCGTACATCACGAGCCCGTCGGAGGCGAGCTCGGCGAGGCCGATCTCGATCGCCTCCTCGTCGAAGGCGAGAAGGAGGTCGACCTCCGGTTTCATCGCCGCGGTCGGGGCGCGGCACGCCCGCACGGACGCGTCCGCGTGGCCGCCGCGGATGCGGGAGAGGACGTTCCGGCACGAGTAGACATGGAGGCCCCGCTTGCGGAAGTACCGGCCGAGCTGGTCGGAGACCGTCAGCGTGCCGTCGCCGCCCTGGCCCCCGATCATGACCGCGACGTCGGTGAGTTCCTTCGACGGGACCTCCTTCGCCGGCGACGCCTCCGCGACGAACGGCGTGGTGCGGGCAGCCGGTGTGGTCATGGTGGGGTCCGGACGACGCAACCGCCGTCCGGTGATTTTGATGGGCCGTCGGTATTTAACGGTGGGCCCGCGGGAAGGATTTCGTGACGGGGAAGTTGGCCCGGTGCCCGCTCCCGAAGGTCCTCCGGGGTTGTACGTTAGCGTACGTTCATGGGTTCCGCCAAATGTTAATGCCCCGTTTTCGGTCCTCGAGAGGATGGCCGCTCCGCCGCTCGTCGAAGACTACCATCACGCCACGCGGAGCGACCGGCACTTCGTCGATCGGATCATCTTCTGGGACGAGACGCTCCGCGACGGCGAGCAAATGCCGGGGGTCCATTTCACCCCCGAGGAAAAGCTCCGGATCGCCGAGAAGCTGGGCGAGGTGGGGATCCCGCTGCTCAATGCGGGGATTCCGGTCGTCTCCGACGAGGAGGCCCGCGCGGTCAAGCTGCTCGCGGAGGCCGGCCTACCGTCCAAGATCCTCGCAGCCGGCCGCACCGTCGCGGGCGACGTCGACGCCGTGATCCGGAGCGGCGCGACGCACATCGCGATCTTCGTCGCCGCGAGCGAGGTCCACCTCCGTTACAAGCTCAAGATGACGCAGGATGAGGTCGTGGCCGCTTCCCGCGCGACGATCCGTCAGGCCAAGGAGGCCGGTCTCCACGTGGCGTTCGTCACCGAGGACACGGTGCGCGCCCCGTTCGATTTCGTCGAGCGACTGTACCGGGAGGCGATGGCGTCCGGCGCCGACCGCCTGGTCGTCTCGGACACGGTGGGCATCATGACGCCGCTCACGTTCCGGTGGTACCTCCACGAGTTCGTCCGCCGGCTCCAGCCGCCGGATTGGTCGGTCCACTGCCACAACGACTTCGGGCTCGCGGTGGCGAACACCCTCACCGCCCTGGAGGTGGGGGCGACGTCCCCGCATGTCTGCGTGAACGGGCTGGGCGAGCGCTCGGGGAACGCTTCGCTCGAGGAGGTTGCCGTCGGGCTCGAGTCGTTGTACGGGGTCACGTCCGGCCTCAAAACGGAGAAGCTGTACGAGCTCTCGCGGCTCGTCGAAGAAGTCGCCGGGGTTCCCCTCGCTCCCAACAAAGCGCTGGTCGGCTACAATTCCTTCTCGCACGAGGCGGGCATCCACACCCACGGGGTCCTCGCGCACACGCTCACGTACGAACCGCTTCAGCCCGAGGTGGTGGGTCGGAGCCGACAGATGATCCTGGGGAAGCATACCGGCCGCGCGGCGGTCGTCGAGAAGCTCAAGGAGCGGGCCTCTCGACCGACGGATGCTCAGCTCACCGAGCTCGTCCGCCAGATCAAGCTCCGGGGCGAGGCGCGGACGAAAGACGACCTCGAAAAGTTCCTGGGGGAGTATCGAAGACTCTACGAGCACCCGGGGCTATCCGATGCGGAGTTCTGGGCGATGGTCTACGCGCTTGGGATCGGAACGGGGTCGTGATGCCGGCAAGCAACGGACACGGGCTGACGCTCGCGGAGAAGGTGCTGTCCCGCGCGTCGGGGCTGCCGACCGTCGTGCCCGGTCAGATCGTCGACGGAAACGTCGACCTCGCGATGATGCACGAGCAAGGCGCCCAGACGGTCGGGCCGTTCCACGACATGGGGGCGAAGGCCGTCTGGGACCCCGAGCGCGTGGTGATCGCGATCGACCACTGGGTGCCCGCGTCGACCGAGGGCGCCGCCATCCTCCACCGCATCCTCCGGCAGTTCGCGAAGGAGCAGAATCTCTCCCACTTCTACGACGTCGGCAACCACGGCATCTGCCACCAGATCCTCGCCGAGCACGGCTGGGTGGTGCCGGGCGACCTCGCCGTCGGGACCGATTCCCACACCAACATGCTCGGTGCGATGGGCGCCGTGGCGACCGGGATCGGCCCGACGGAGATGGCCGCGGTGCTCGCGCTCGGACGGCTCTGGCTCAAGGTACCGCCCACGATCCGGGTTCACGTCAAGGGCCGGCTCGGTCGCGGTGTCCGCGCCAAGGATCTCATCCTGAGGGTCCTCAAGGAGACGACCACGACCGGCGCCGCCTACAAGGCCGTCGAGTTCGCGGGGCCCACGATCGAGAGCTTCTCGATGCCCGAGCGGTTCACGCTCTGCAACATGACGACGGAGATGGGGGCCAAGTGCGGGATGGTCGCCCCCGACGCCACGACGGAAGAGTACCTCCGCGGCATCGCGAAACACCCGATGCACCCGCTCCAGCCCGACGCCGACGCGCGGTACGAGCGGACGATCGAGATCGACGTCGACGACATGCCGCCGATGGTCGCCTGCCCCTACTCCCCGGACAACGTTCGTCCGCTCCCGGACGTCGTCGCGGAGCACGTCCGCGTCGACCAGGTGTTCCTGGGCTCCTGCACCAACGCGCGGATCGAGGACATCCGCGATGCGGCCGCGCTGATGAAGGGGCAGAAAGTCGCGCCGGGGGTGCGCTTCATCGTCTCGCCGGCGTCGACCTCGATCTACCAGCAGTGCCTCCACGAGGGGCTGATCGACATCTTCACGGAGGCCGGCGCGGTGTTCACGAACTCGAGCTGTTCCGCCTGTTTCGGGGGGAACATGGGCATCCTCGCCCCGGACGAGGTCTGCGCGTCGTCGTCGAACCGGAACTTCCCGGGACGGATGGGGGCGAAGAACGCTCGGATCTACCTGATGTCGCCGATCGCGACCGTCGCGACCGCGATCCGCGGCGAGATCTCCGACCCGCGCGAGATGCTGTAGGGATCGTCATGCAGGATGTGATCGAGGGCCGGGTCTGGACGCTCGGTCGCGACGTCGACACCGACGGGATCATCAGCGGCAAATACCTCACCGTGATCGACCCGAACGAGCTCAAGAAGCACGTTCTCGAGATCGCGCTGCCGGAGTTCGCCGCCGCCGCCCGACCGGGGGACATCCTCGTCGCCGACGAGAACTTTGGCTCCGGATCGAGCCGCGAGCACGCGCCGCAGGCGTTGAAGGCGATCGGCGTCGCGGCGATCATCGCGGACTCGTTCGCCCGGATCTTCTTCCGCAATTCGATCAACCTCGGACTTCCGGCGATCGAGGCCCGCGGCGTCCGCGCCCTGTTCGAGACCGGCGACACCGCCCGCCTCGAGATGACGGCCGGGCGCGTGACGAACCGGCGCACCGGTCGCTCGATCGAGTTCCCGCCGCTCCCCCACCATCTCCTCGACCTGCTCGAGGCCGGTGGGCTCGTGGAGAAGGTCCGCGCCGAGCTCGCGGCTCGGACCGCGGGCGCCCCGGCATGACCGGAGGCGCCTGCCGGATCGTCGTCCTTCCCGGGGACGGCACCGGACCCGAGGTGCTCCGGGAAGCGACGAAGATCCTCGGGGCGCTCGCCGAGAACGACGGCGCCCCGTGGCGCCTCGAAGAGTACCCGGGCGGCGCGCAGTACTACCAGCGGACCGGCCGACAGTGGGAGCCCGAGGCGGAAGCCGCCACGCGCACGGCGGATGCGATCCTGCTCGGCGCGGTCGGATGGCCCGGTGTCTCGCTGCCGAACGGCGACATCGCCGGCGCCGCGCTGGTGCTCGGACTCCGCCAGAACTTGGACCTGTTCGCGAACGTGCGGCCGTGCCGCCTGTATCCGGGCGTGGTGCACCGGATCAGCGACGGCTACCGCTCGGTCTGGGCGCCCGAGACGGTCGACATGATGATCGTTCGGGAGAACACCGAGGACCTCTACACGCCGACGCACGGGCGTCTGAGCCGCGGGGGCGCGACCGAGGTGGCGATCGACACCCGCGTGATCACGCGCAAAGGTTCCGAGCGCGTGATCCGCTACGCCTACGAGCTCGCCCGCAAGCGCGCGCGGGGCGCACCGGGCGACGGGGTGCGGCGGATCACGTGCGTCGACAAGTCGAACGTCCTCGAGGGGTGCCGGTTCTTCCGGGAGGTCTTCGACGAGGTCGGCGCGGAGTACCCCGAGATCGTGCGCGACTACGCCTACGTCGACGCCTTCACCCAGTGGCTCGTCCGTAACCCCGAGCATTTCAACGTCGTCGTCTCGACGAACATGATGGGCGACATCATCACCGACCTCGCCTCCGTCTTGCAAGGGGGGATGGGGTTCGCCGCGGGGGGCAACATCGGAACGGAGCACGCCATGTTCGAACCCGTGCACGGGAGCGCGCCCAAGTACGCCGGGAAGAACCAGGTGAACCCGATCGCCGCGCTGAGCGCCACCGGGATGATGCTCCACTGGCTCGCCGAGCGGCGCGGCGATGGGGCGATGGAACGTCAAGCCGTTCGGCTGGACACGGCGATCGCGGAGGTGCTCCGGAAGGGCGCGGTCCGGTCCTACGACCAAGGCGGCACCGCCACGACGACCGCCGTCGGGGATGCGGTGGCGGAATCGATCCGCGCGAGGCCCACATGACCGCGCTCCGCAAGGTCGCGATCGTCGGCGGCGCGACCACCAAGTTCGGGCTTCGCGCCGCGACGTGGTCCGAGCTCTGCCAAGAGGCGGGGGCCGCGCTGTTCCGGGCCGTCCCGAACTTGGACGCCGGCGCGGTCGACTCCCTCTTCGTGGGCGCCGCGGAGCCGGAACGGTTCGCCTTCCAGTCGCACGTGGCCCCGATGGCCGCCGAGCTCCTCGGCATCCGGCCGACGCGGATCATCCAGCGCACGGAGCTCGCGTGCGCCTCGGGCCAATCCGCGATACGGAGCGCCTACGCCGCGATCGCCGCGGGATTGAGCGATGTCGCGATCGCCGTCGGCGTCGAGAAGATGAACCTCCCGTCGATGGCGGAAGCGAACGCGGCGATGGGGTGCGTCCTCGACCGCGCCTGGGATGGCGTGCACGGCGGGACCGCGCCGCCGTTCTTCGCGATGGTCGCCCAGCGGCACATGCTGGAGTACGGGACGACCGAGTCCCAGCTCGCCGCCGTCTCCGAAAAGAACCACCGGTTCGCGAACTCGAACCCCACCGCGCAGTTCCACGAGAAGACGTTCGACCGGGCGAAGCTGGCGCGGCTCCCCCTGGTCGCACCCCCGCTACGGCTCGGCGACTGCTCGTCGATGACCGACGGCGCGTCGGCGGTGGTCCTCGCCGCCGAGGAGAAGACCCGGAAATTCACCGACACCCCGGCATGGATCCGCGGGACAGGGCAGTACTCCGATTTCCACAACCTCGCGAACGCGGGGTCGCTCACCGACTGGGGGGGCCTGCGCCTGGCGAGCCGGGAAGCGATGCGGCGGGCCGGGGTCAAGCCGTCCGACCTCGACTTCGCCGAGATCCACGACTGCTTTTCGATCTCCGAGATCGTCGAGTACGAGGCGCTCGGGTTCTGCGGCAAGGGGGAGGGCGGGAAGTTCGCCGAAGAGGGACGTTCGGACCTCGGCGGCGAGATCGTCGTGAACCCCCGCGGCGGGCTGCTCGGATGCGGGCACCCGCTCGGCGCGACCGGCGTCGCGCAAGCGGTCGAGGTCTACCAACAGTTCGCGCAGGCGGTCGCTCCCGCGCGCCAGGTGCCGGACCCGTCGTGGGCCCTCGTCCACAATCTCAGCGGCAGCGCGAACGTCCACTCGGTGATGGTCTACCAGCGGGGGGGCTGATCGGTGGCCGCCACCCGCGCCCGACGACGGACGATACCCCAGCTGCTGACGCCCAGCGTGGTCCCGGAAGCGCCGCCCACAGCCGTGGCGAACGTCGAGCCGGCGCCGGCCAAGCCCGTGCGTGCTCCGAAGCTTCCGTTCCTGCTCGATTTCTTTCCCCTCGAGACACCCGACCAGACCCGGCTCTCGGCCTTCTACGACGCCTTGCGTCGGGGGAAGTTCCGGACGACCCGGTGCCCGAACGACCACCAGCTCCACTGGCCCCCGCGGGTCGCCTGCCCCAAGTGCCACACGGAGACGCTCGAGTGGGTCGAGCTGCCGACAAAGGGACGGATCTACGCTTTCAGCGCCGTGCTCGCGGGGGCTCCTCTCGGGATGGAGGCCGACGTCCCGTTCGTCGTCGGGCTCGTGGACCTCGACGGGGCCCCGCTCCGCCTCTTCGGCCGTATCGTCGGACGCAGCTGGGATGCGTGCAAGATCGGGGACCCCGTTCGGTTCGAACCGTTCGAGCACGACGACGGTCGATTCTTCTACCGATTCCGTGTCGAGCCGTAACGCGCGGTAGGCCCTATTGTTCGATTGCCCAGTCTATAAATAGGGCTCCCCGTCTCGCGCGGCCCGCCGGTCGGCCTTGACCGGGCCTTGAAGCATGGCGTCGACCGACGGGGGGTTCTGGCATCGTCACGGCTGGACGATCGTCCTGCTCACGACGGCGTTCGGCCTCGGGCTGTTCATCCGCACGGTGTTCAGCTGGGCGCTGCTCCACCAGTTCGGACCGCTCTACCTCTACGGCGGCGGCTCGGATTCGTTCTACCACAGCCACGTGATGGAGTACATCGTCAACAACCACACGAACCTCGTCCGCGACCCGCTGCTCCGATACCCCACGGGCGCGGTCAACCCGCGGGAGCCGCTGTTCGACTGGATGAACGCGGTCCTGGGGATTCTGTTCGCCCCGTTCTTCGGCGGGAACGCCGTCAAGGCGGGGTCGTTCTTCCTCGACTTCCAGGCGCCCCTCTGGTCGGCGCTCGGCGTGGTCCCGGTCTACCTCATCGGGAAAGAAGTGAGCTCGCGCCGGATGGGCATCGTCGCGGCGTTCCTCTACCCGCTGATGGTCGCCAACATCGATTCGTCGGTCTTCGGCTACGCGAACTACCTCTCGTTCTACGTGTTCTTCATTCTCCTCACGGTCTACTGCTATCTGCGGACGGTACGGGCCGCGGGGACCCGTCGCTGGGTCGAGAGCTACCGCCACCCGCGCCAGATCCTGGCCGGCCTCAGGTCGTTCGCCCGGGTGGAGCGGAACGCCGTCAAGTGGGCCGTCCTGACCGGCGTGAGCCTCGGCGCCCTGGCCCTGGCCTGGCAAGGGTACTCGTTCGCCGTCGCCGCCATCGTCGTCTTCCTCGCCTTCGCGATGATCGTCGAGCGGATCCGCCGGGTCGACTCGTTCGGGCTCTACGTCGTCACGTGGATCGTCGGGCTCGTCGGCTTCCCGATGGCCGTGCCGTACTACCTCCCGCAGGGGCTGTTCGCGGGCTGGTTCAACCTCCCGCTCCTGGTGTTCTTCGGCGCCCTCGCCATCCTCCTTCCGTTCCTCCTCCTGCGGGACCTTCCGTACGTCTTCTCGCTCCCGATCCTCGGCGTGATCGCGGCCGCGGGGATCGGCCTCCTCGACGTCGTGAACCACGCGTTCTTCGTCGACATCGTCACGGGGCAAGGCTACTTCGTCAAGACGCTCGTCTACTCGACCGTCGCCGAAGCGCAGGCCCCCTCGATCGACGCCCTCATCCTCGGCTACGGCGTGATCACGTTCTTCCTCGCGTTCGTCGGCCTGATCCTCGTCCTGGTCCGGCTCATCCGGGGTAAGTTCGCCCGCGTGCTGATGCTGTTCAGCGTCTTCGCGGTGATCAGCATCTACCTCCCGGTCTCGGCCGCGAAGTTCTTCTTCCTCGGGAGCGCGGCGTTCTCGCTCCTCTCTGCGGAAGCGATCGTGCAGGCGCTGCAGGTCGCGAACTATCCGCAGCTCCGCCGGACCGTCGCCTCGCTCGCCGACCGCCGCAGCCAGTTCGGCGCGTTCCGCCGGGCCTTCAAGCTCCGGCACCTCCTCGTGATGGTCGTCCTCGTCGGGATCCTGCTGCCGAACATCTGGTACGCGATCGATGCCGGGGTCCCGTACAACGTCAAGAGCCAGTACAACCGGCAGATCTTCGACACCCTGCCGCCGCCGCTCCGGACGTCCCCGTCCAACGCCTCCAGCTTCTACCTCGGGGCGGCGGGGACGCAGCTCGACACCCCCACGCAGTACGACGAGAACGGCTACGATTGGTTAGCGACGCAGGATACGAACCTTCCCCAGCCGCAACGCCCGGCGTTCGTGAGCTGGTGGGACTACGGTTTCCAGGCCGTCGCGGAAGGGAAGCATCCGACGGTTGCCGACAACTTCCAGAACGGCATCGTGCCGGCGGGGAACTTCCTGCTCTCCCAGAACGAGTCGCAGGCGATCGCGATCCTCGCGACGACGCTGTTGACCGCCGAAGCGACGACGACCGGCCAACCGTACCTGCCGCCGGCGCTCAACGCGCTGCTCGCGGCCGACGGCGTCAATCTGGCCACGCTGCACTCGCTGATGACGAACACCTCCCAGGACATGCAGCTCGTCCTGGCGCATCCCGAGCGGTACCTCCCGGTCGACCCGGCGCACCTCGACGGGGCGAACGCGCTCTACGACACGATGGCGTGGTTCCTCGCGACGACGCTCCCCGCGGGCGGCGTCGCGCAGGTCTACAACGACGTCCAGGCGTTCACGCACTGGTCGATCCGCTACGCGATGGTCGATAGCCGGCTCTTCCCGTTCAGCGGCTCCAACACCGGGATCTTCTACGCGCCCGCCGACCTGACCGACCGGGTCATCGGCGCCGGCGGCGCCCCGACCTCGTACTACACGGTCAGCGTGCTCGGGAGCAACGGCAACACGTACCCGCTCGGGAGCGTCCCCGCGGGCGTCGCCGCGGTCCAGTACAACATCAACCGCCTCCCGGCGTTCTACAACACGATGATCTTCAAGATCTTCGTCGGCTACAACGGCACCCAGATCGGGGTCGGCGGCGGGATCCCCGGTCTCGAGGGGGCCGCCGCCCAGTACCCGGTCCAGCCCGGCTGGATGCTGCAGCATTTCGAGGTCGTCTACAAGACGGCGTACTACTGCCCCACGCCGAGCACGACGACCAACCCGAACTGCCCGTATCCCGCGAACGTCCCGGAGGCGGTCGCCCGCGCGAAGGCGACCAACGGGACCGCGTTCACCGACGCGAACCACTACTTCTCGGGCGGCGAGACGATGCTCGCCTACTACGCCGGGCAACCAATGACCGGGCAGGTGACGCTACCGGACGGCACCCCGGTCGGCAACGTGCGGCTCACCGTCTACGATTCGTTCCACATCCCCCACATGACCGTCGTCACGAGCGCCAACGGCGCGTACAATCTCCTCCTCCCTCCCGGCAACGACACCGTCAACGTCACCGCCGGGCGCCTCGATGGCCCGAGCCAGGCCGGCACTGACCACCTCGCGTCGCTCCACTTCGCTGTGAGCGGCGCCTCGGGGTTCTCGCTCGACACCCCCGCGATGGTCCGCCCGATCGTCCTCGGCGCGAACAAAGTGCAGGGATTCGTCTACTGGAACACCGCGAACAACTCATCGTACCAGCCCGGGGCCGATGCGCTCGTCGCCGGAGCGTCGGCCGTCCTGTGGGCGCAAGGCTTCCCCACGCAGACCCGGACGACGGACGCGAGCGGCTCGTTCCACTTCACGAACGTGCCGCCGGGCGTGTACAACCTCTCGATCGTCTACGGCGGACGCAACTTCACCCAGCCGCAGGAGACCGTCCCCTCGGACATCGCGAACAACACCAAGGTCGCGCTCGCGCCGGGGACGGTCCTCGGAACCGTGCGAATGACGACCGGGTTCGGGATCCCCGGGGCGGTCGTCACCGTGCGGGGTTCGACCGGGGTCGTCGCGACGACGGTCACCGGGACGACCGGCAACTACACGATCAAGAACCTCGCGGCCGGCAACTACTCGATCAGCGCCACGTACGCGGTCCAGGGGCTCGGTTCCGGCGCGGTCGCTCTCGCGATCGGCACGACCGGAACGCACACGAAGCTCAACTTGACGCTCGTGCCGACCGAGACGCTGACGTTGACCGTCCTGGCGAACGGGAACCCCGTGCCCGCGTTCCCGGTCCGGTTCCAGCCGATCCTGCCTCCCCCGCAGGTGACGACGACGGCCCCGAGCCCCGGGCCCGGAGGTCCCGGAGGGACGGGCGGGAGCAGCCCCACGACCCGCAACACGCCGACGCTCGCCACGGCGAACTCGTCCGTCTTCCTCTCCGACGGGAGCGGCTTCATCACCGCGGTCCTGCCGGCGGGCAACTACTCGCTGTACGGCTACGGGCTCCTGGGCTCGACGTGGTACGCCGGCTTCGCGAGCGCGTACGTCGGGAGCGCCGGGCCGGTCGTCGCGCTCGCTCCGCTGGCGGTCGCGCCCGCCGTCCCGCTCGGCGGCTCCGTCGCCCTTCCCAGCGGACCGATCACCTCGCTCACGTCGTCCGCCGTCATCACCGCCTACGACGCGCGGGGAGACCAGGTCTCGACGTTCTCGAACGCGAGCGGCCACTGGTCGCTTCCGCTGCCCGCCGGACGGTACTCGCTGCTCGCGACCCAAGGGGCGATCGGCGGGTCGGCCGGCATCTCCGCCGCGCTCCAGCGCATCGACCTGAGGTACACCACGTCCCTCGCGTTGACGCTCGTGCCCGGCGCTGGGGTCCACCTCCTCGTGGGCTCCCCCACGTTCGGCGGCGTCGGTCCGCTCGCCCCCGCGCTCTCGGCGTCGGTCTCGATCGCACTCGAGCCGATGGGCGCGACCGTGACCGCGCTCAGCAACGCGAGCGGGAACGTCACGCTGGTCGTCCCCGGTACCGTTCCCGCGGGGGCCTCGTACTGCCTCAACGCGACCGCGTTCGGATACGCCCCGTACCATCTCTGCGGCATCGCCGCGAACTCCATCGGCTCGATCGGAACCGTCCCCCTCTCGCTGCAGTCGGTCCCGGTGAACGTGCGGGTCGTGGGGCTCCCGGCCGGCGCCCGGCTTCACCTCAACCTGACCGCGCTCTCGTCGACCGGGCACTCCACGAACGCGACGGGGGGTGACGCGTACAACCTCACCCTCGCTCCGGGGACCTACCGCTTGACCGCCTACGCCCCCGCGACGACCGGCGGCGGCCTCTACCTGCCGCGCGTCGTCACGAACGTCACGATCCCCGTCGGCTCCCAGCAGACGAACATCACCCTCACGGTCGTGCGCCAGGTGACGAGCCACGGGAGCCTCGTGCTCCCGAACGGCGTCACGACCGGAGCGGTGACGATCCGACTCACCTCGCCCGCCTTCACCACGGTCGTCTCGGGGACGACGTTCCAGGGGAAGTTCTTCGCCGCACCGGGCACCTACACCGCGTATGCGACCGCGTCGGTCGCCAACGCGACCTTCGCAACCGTCGCCACCGTCACGTTCAACGCGACCGGCGTGCTCGCGCACCCGCTCGTCGCGACCGGTCGTGGCGCGTTGCTCGAAGTGAATCTGACGTTGCCCACCGGGGTCGCGGTCAACGCCACGGTCCCGCTCAACCTCACCGGTCCGGGGGGTCTCGTCGTCAGCGCGACCGCGAACGCGGGACGCGGGCTCATCGTGCTCCCCGTGAACACGACGTTCGTCCCGACCGCGCAGACCGTGCAGTTCGTTCCGAACGGATCTTCGGGGGCGTACGAAGCACTCTCCGTGAGGCCCGGAACGACGTGCCACGTCACCGGCGCCACCTCGTTCTGCGTCGTGACCCTCGTCGGAACGACCGTGCTCACCCCGGTCGACGGGTCGCTCGCGGTGGCCGGCTTCCCGGCGCAGGTGCCGGGAACGGTGCGGTTCCAGGGCCCCGGAGCCCATGGTCCCGTCACGACCGTCGCGGCCGCGAACGGCTCGTTCTCCGCGCTCCTCACCCCGGGAGTGTACTCGATCTACGCTTGGACGAACGGCGGGGGGCTCGAGCTCGCGAACGCCTCGTCGTACGCCGTACCCGCTACGCCGGGCCCGGCGCTGCTGCTCCGTCTCGGCGCGACCTGGACCGACACCGTCACGATCCTCCCGCCGGCGGGCACCTCGCCCCCCTCCGCCAACCTGACGTTCAGCGGACCCGGCGGTGTGACGCTCCAGTTCCCGGATTCCCCCATCGGAACGCGGATACCGGTCGTCCTCCCGCTCGGCGTCTGGAAGGTCACGGCGGCGACGATCGTGAGCCCGTACGGCGTCGCGACGACGGCGAACGCCACGGCGGCGGTGCCGCTGCTCGCCGGGAACGCCGCGACCGAGCTCGACCTCGCGGTCGTCTGGCATCGGAGCGTCGCGTTCACCTTGGGCTCGCCCACGAGCGTGGTCCTCGGGAACGGCGGGGTCGCCAGCTTCGCCGCCACGTTGCGGAACACCGGCAACATCCCCCTCACCCTCCACTTCCTCGGGAGCCCCAGCTTCTGGAACTTCTCGTTCTCCCCCTCCAACGTGACGTTGGGGGTCGCGACGGCGAATGCGACCGCGGGGCTCGTCGTGACGATCGTCGTCCCGCCGAACACGGACGTCGCGCACCCGACGGCGGCGATCGAGGCGCTCCTCCCGGACGGTAGCCTCGCCGGAACGATCACGCCCGCCCCGTCGATCTCCGTCACCCCCCGGTACGCCTTCGCGATCGGCGCGCCCCCGGCGACCCCGCCCACGATCGCGCCGACGAGCGCCATCGTGCCGTTCTACCTCGCGAACAAAGGGAACGTTCCGATCTCCGTGTCCTTGACGGTGCTCGACGCCGCGCGGCTGACCGGCCTCGGCTGGTCGGCCCGGGTGTACGTCGGGAACGCGCCCCTCCTCGTGGCCTCGTCGCTTCCCACGGGGACGAACTCGTCGTTCTCCGTGCACCTCGCCGCGCCGAGCGGACACGCCCTGCCGCCGGGCTCCGTGACCGTGCTCGCGCTGATCCTCAACACCAGCTCCTCGGTCGGCGGCTCCGTCACCCTCAACGTCCCGGCGCTCACCGTGAACCTCAACTCGACGTCGCTCGTCGTGACGGGCCCGTCGTTGGGCTCGCCCCCGGCCTACCCGGATTGGCTCGTCCCCGTCCTCGCCTTCGTGCCGGCGACCGGGTTCCTGGTCGCCGCGGGGACGTACCGGTGGCTCCGCACCCGCCGCTGGCGGAGGGCGTAGGCGTGACGTTGGGCGTCGATCGAGCCCGGAAGTGGCGGGGGGCGGCGCTCGCCGTTCTCGCCCTGCTGCTCCTTCCGGTGCTGGCCCTTGTCGCCGCGCATCCCGCCGCCGCGGCCAGCTCGACGACGCCCCTCACCGGAGCGATCACCGGCCCAACGACCCTCGGCCAAGGGCTCAAGGCGAAGTACGTCGTGACGGCGACCGGCGGACCGGCCTTCGCCGCGAACGGCACGCAGAGCGGGGTGTTGTCGTACCACGCGTACTTCATCGCGACCAACACGACGAGCTCGGTTTTGGCGCCGCCGTCGGGCGTGCTCGTGAACGGCACGATCACGCTCGGGTTCACCGCGCCGAACATCACCGAATCCGCGACGATCTCTGTGGTCGTCACTTCGACGCTGGGCACGAAGAACGAGTCGACGAACCTCACGCTCGCGCTGACGATCGTGGCGCCGCTCCGGCTCTCGGGGACGCTCGTCGTCTCGGGGGCGGGGGGCGTCTCGCCGTTCGGTCTCACGGTCACGCTCGACGGGAGTCCCGTCGGCACGGTCGCCGTCCCGGGGCTCGCCGCCGGGGCCTCGTACCCGATCAGCTTCTCGTTCGTGCCCCCCGCCCTCGCTCCGGGGTGGCACACGCTCGCCGTCGCGCTGGGCCTCGAGCACGGGCTCGTCAGTTTCGCCGGGGGCGCGGAGTCGATCAGCCACGCGTTCTACATCGCCGGGCCCGCACCGAACTACACCGCGTACTATGTCGCCGGATTCGCCGCCTTCATCGGGGCGATTGTTATATGGACCTCCCGGGTGGGCGCGCGCCGCCGCGGCCGGCCCCGCACCTAACGAGGTTCCGGTCGGAGAGGCACGCCCCCATGGCATTCACCGAGACCAGTTGTTCGTCGTGCGGACTCGCGCTCGCGGGCCACGGCTCGACCCATTTCCTCTGCCCGGACTGCGCCGGCACGACGATCGGCCGGTGCCGCCGGTGCCGCGACCAGAGCGTCGCCTATCTCTGCCCGAAGTGCGGCTTCGAAGGCCCGTAGGGAGCCTACGATGGGGCAGGTCGCCGTGCTGTTCCGGCTGATGCCGCAGGGTGTCGAGACCGACATGAAGGCGCTGGGGGAAGCCGCCCGGGCGAGCCTTCCCGCCGGCGTGACGCTCCGGGGGATGCAGGTCAAGGATATCGCCTACGGGCTCAAGTCGCTGTTGCTGAGCGTGGTGATGGCGGACGTCAGCGGCGTCCTCGACGCGACCGAGCACGCGCTCGCGAAAGTGCCCCATGTCGAATCCGTTGAGGTGATGGAGGAGGGCCTGATCTAGGCCCCCCTCGTCGCGCCCCCGTCGATGGACCTCTTCACCCACGTCCTCGTGGCGTACCTCGTCAGCTTCGGCCTCGTCGGGTTCCAGCCGTCGTATCTGGCGGCGGGCGCGCTCGCGGGCGGCCTCCCGGACGGCGACATCATCTTCTGGCCGCTCGCGAAGCGGTTCCCGATCCTCCGCCACCACGGGATCACCCACTCGATCCTCGGCGTCACGATCGTCGCGTCGGTGGGCGGGCTCCTGATCGCGCCGCGGCTCGCGCCCGGGAACCCGCTGATCTTCTTCGCCGTGATGGAGGCGGCCGGGCTCGCGCACATGCTCCAGGACGGTTTCACCCATTTCTCCGTCCCGCCGTTCCTTCCGTTCTCGGAGCGGAAGCTGGAGCTCGATGCGGACCGGGCGATCAACCTGCTCACGCTCGTCGTGTCGGTGTTCTCGTTCTGGCTCCTGCTCGGCGTCGAGCGGAACCACGTGCCGTTCCCGGTCTACCTGTGGACCGTCTACGGCCTGATGGCGTTCTTCGGGCTTTATTTCACCGTGCGCCTCGGGGCCCGGCTCTACATCGGCCGATGGATTCGACGCGACGGCCGGTTCACGGTTCCGGTGCCGACGTCGAACCCGCTCACCTGGATCCTTCTCGCCGAGCGCAAGGAGCTGGGACGGTTCCGCACGACGTTCGCCAAGTACGCGGTCGGACGCGGCCTCCTCGTCGGTCCCCTCGAGGTCGACGTGCCGGTCGACGCCGCCCCCGGCGCTCCGGCCCCCACGAACGCGACCGAAGCGCTGGAGCGGTCGTACCCGATCGCCCGGAAGGCGAGCGGCTTCTTCGAGGAGACGTACCACTTCGGCGAGGCGGCGCAGGACCCGGCCCGGGGGTGGACCGCGACGTGGTACTCGTTGGAGTACATGGCGTTCGGTCGGGCGGCCGCCGTCCGGGTCGTGTTCCCGCCCACCGGCGCGCCCGAGGTCCACCGGGCGTGGCACACGCCGCTCTGGCGTCGTGCGCTGACGTAGGCGGAGGGACGGCGTCGCCCGCGTTCACCTCGGTCGACCCGGCGCCCCGACCGGCGTTGATCGAGCCGCTCCTTCGAGCAATCCTCGACCATGCTCCCCCCTCGCTGCGGGAATGGCAGGCCGGCATCGTTCGGGAGCTCCGCACCGACCTCGACGCGGTCCCCGCACGCGGCCGCATCGTCCTCGCCCCCGACGGTGGCCCGTGCGGTGTCGTGACCTGGACCGCCCTGAAGGACCCGAACCTCGGCTGGAGCGCCTACGTGAGCGTGCTCGACACCGCGTTCGACGGCGAAGGGCTCGGCGGACT
Source organism: Thermoplasmata archaeon (assembly GCA_022749895.1). Lineage (GTDB taxonomy): Archaea > Thermoplasmatota > Thermoplasmata > Lutacidiplasmatales > UBA184 > Lutacidiplasma. Next base: position 56,037 of record JAKIWS010000004.1, on the reverse strand, counting down.
CCTGCAGTCGCTCCCCCCGGTCGGGCCCGCGTTGGAGACGATCCTTCGCTTCACGGTCTGGCCTCCCCTCGCCCCATCCCCCCGCTCGCTCGCGCCGACGCTGCGGGCGTTCGGCTTCCACCCCCGCACGCGAGTTGATTGCCGGTTCGAGCTCGCGCGGGCGGGTGAGCTCCCGTCGGTCCCCGGAGTCCCCACCCCCCGACCGCTCACCGCCGCGGACGTCGATCGGATCGCCCGCCTCATGGCGGCCGCCTACGCGGACAGTCCGGCCGAGTGGGCGTTGTTCGCGCAGATGCGGGAGCCGTCCTCGGAGGCCCAGCTCGGCACGAACGACCTGGTCGGGGGGCACGTCGGGCTCTGGCGCCCCGACGCCTCGTTCGGTATCGACGACGGCGGCGAGCTGGCGGCCGCGACGATGGTCCAGGAGCTCAACGGATTCCTGATCAGCGAGGTGATGGTCGCTCCCGCACGTCGCCGTCGGGGGCTCGCGACGGCCGTGATCCGAGCGAGCGTTCGGGCGCTCGCTCGTGAGGCCCCCGGCGAATCGGTCCGACTCGTCGTAACGCGCGAGAACGAGAGCGCCTTCCGGCTGTACGCCAAGCTCGGGTTCGAACCCGACCCGACGACGGAGGGCGTGGTGTGGGTCCGGATCGACGCCCGGCGGTCAACCCCCGGGTGAACCAGCGCGTTTGGTGGCGGCGGCGCGGAGCGCCGACGTCGGTGGCTCCCCCGGGGGGACCTGTCGCGCTAGGTCGGGAAGGACGACGGAGCGCCGGGGCTCACGGCGAACGGGATGTACAGGTTCGAGTCGAGGTTGTTGAGCTGGGCGATTGAGAGATCGCCGGGGACCAGCACCTGGAGCGACGTGTTGTTTTCGGTCTGCCAGATCGGATTGCCCGCGTTGGCGGTCGCCACGCTTGCCGAACTCGTCGAGAGGGCCGCCGCCAGCGCCGTGAGGCTGGTCAGGCAGTGGGCCGTCGAGCTGCCGGCGATGACGGCGGTGCAGACGCCGGTCGTGCGGTCCGGGAAGATGTTCGGGTCGAAGACCAGCACGACGATCGTGCCCCACTCGACGTTCGGGACCACGCTCGTGGTGTTCAGCAGGTGATCGTGGGAGGGGGTCGGGAGCACCCCCTCGGGGTACCCGCCGTAGCCCGAGGTGATTCCGATATGTTGTTCGACCAGGGTGAAGAGGGGAGAGTAGATCAAGGTCGGGTGATCGACACACGCCGCCACGGTTCCGCCCGCCCCACAGTCGGTCAGCAACGTCGCACCGTGGAAGGTCGGGAACCCGTGCGCGGAGGCGTTGAGCGCCGCGACGCCGAAGATCGAGAGCCCCGCAAACGCCGGAACCAGGACCCATTCCGGGACCTGATCCGGAATGGCGTTCTGCGTCGCCGCGCCCACTTCGCATTGGGTGGCGCCCGCGGCGGCCGTGGCCTGCGGGAAGTAGCTCAGGAGGGCGTGGCTGCAGACGAAAGTGTTCGTGCCGTTGTAGGTGAACGTGACGACCGCGCCCGCGGTGAACCCCGCCTCCTGGAGCAGCGGAGCGCTCGCGGGTTTGGGCTTGAGGTAGTAGTACACCCCCACCGCGGCGACGAGGACGATGATGACCACGACGACCGCCGCGATCACGCCCATGCTTTTCGGCTTCGGCGTTGGCGGGGTCGGTGGGGTCGTGGGAGCCTCGGTGGCTCCCGGGGGGGTTGCGCTCATCTCGAGGGAGATTCGGGCGCGGGGTATGAACCCGCCGCTCGTTCTCAGCGGCGGGGGGATTCCGCGTTCGTACGCATCAATGCGTCATCGTGTGGGTGTGCCCGGACGCCGGTACTAGGGCCAGGAACGCGCGCTCGACGACCTCACTGAGGGCCGGATGGATGTGCATCCCCTCGCGGATCGCGTGCGCGCTCTGACCCTCAGTATACATCAGGTTCACGACCTCCTGGATGAGGATCGACGCGTGGGGTCCGACGATGTGGGCGCCCAGGATCCGGTACCCGTCCCGGTCGACGAGGGCCTTCACGAAGTAGGGCGACGACGTAAGGCCCATCGCCTCCCCCTTCGCCGTGTCCGCGTACCGGTAGCGGCCGATCAGCAACCTCTCGGCTGCGACGGAGTTCCGCGCCTCCGGCTCCGTCAGGCCCACGCCCGCGACCTCGGGGTCGGTGAAGACCGCGTGGGGGACCGCGTGGTAGTCGGTCTTTTCCCGGCGACCCTCGACCAAGTTGCGGTGGACGACCTTGGCGTCGTAGTTCGCCTTGTGCTTGAAGAGGAACCGCCCGGTCGCGTCGCCCAGGGCGAAGATCCCGGGTTGTGACGTCTCGAGGTACTCGTTCACCACGACCCAGCCGTGGGGGTCGGTGGCGATACCCGCTTTCTCGGGATGCAGGCGCCCCGTCGTCGGTCCCCGACCCGTGGCGACGAGGATCTCGTCGACCGTGATCGCGGTCCGCGCCTGCGTGGCCCGATTCACCGCGGTCACCTCCTTCTTGCCCCGCAGGGTTCGGCGGACCTCGACGACCTCGTGGTTCACGAGGATCGTAAGGTGACGCGCGAGCGCCTGCTGGGCGACGTGGGCCACCTCGGGATCCTCCCCCGGGAGGAACTGGGGGTTGCGCCCGAGGATCGTCACCTTGCTCCCCATCGCGGCGAAGAAGTGCCCGTACTCGGCCGCGATGAATCCGCCCCCGATGACGGCGAGGCTCCCGGGCAGCTTCTCCACGTGGATCACCGTGTCGCTGGTGAGAAAGCCGGCGTCGGCGAGCCCCGGGGTCGGGGGAACCGTCACCTCGGAACCGAGGCCGAGGACGATCGTCGTGGCGTGGACCGTCTCCCCACCCACCCGCAAGGTGTACGGGGCGACGAACTCCGCCGTCGTGGGGTAGTAGTCGAGGTCGGCCGCGTGAGAAAGCCCTTGACGGATCGCCTCGATGTCGGCGCCGATCAAGGAGCGCATCCGTCCCAGGACCCGGGCGAAGTCGATGCTACGAACGGGTGCGGTGATGCCGAACTCCGGGGCCCGTTCGATGGTTCGGACGACCTCGGCGGGGAAGAGGAGGATCTTGGAGGGGATGCAACCGCGCGTCAAGCAGATGCCGCCGGGTTCGTCCTTGTCGATGACGGCGGCCTTGAGGCCTGGCCGCGCGCGTATCAGGCCCTCCACGACCGCGACGGCCGAGCCCGTCCCGATCCCGATCACGTCGTACTCCCTCATCGGCCCTCGCCGCGACGGAAGGCCCTTCGGGGATATCGATTCCCGATTCGCCCACGGGCGACCCTGCGGTCCGCCTCCCCCCCCGGGAACCGGGCGCGCCGGCGGCCGGGGCCGCGCGTTCGGCGAACGGTATATGGCCCCCCGGCCGCCATCGTCGTGCGTGGGTCTCGTCGTCGATTGGGGGAATCTGGGCGTCGTCGCTCTCCCGTTCCTGACCTGCCTCAGCGTGAGCGGTCTGCTCGGGATCGGGCTCTATCGCGTAGCGGCCGCGAGCGGGGTGCCGCACCGCCGCGAGCGGTGCGTGCGCTGCCGGTTCGTGGAATCGCTCCGCCGGAGCGGAACCTGCCACGAGGTGTGCGCGGTCAACCACTTCCCCCAATTGCCCGCGGTCCTGTTCGTCGCCACCGGGACGTTCTCGCTCCTCCTCCTGTTCTTTCCGACGATCACCTACGAGTACGTCCTCCCGTTCCAGGTCTCGCCGCCGGATCTCGGGGGAATCCTCCTGGGGCTCCTCGCGGCGGCGAATCTCGGTGGTTCCATCGTCTTGGCGGCGTACTTGCTGCAGGACCGTGCGGCCTCCCGGGAGCTGTTCAACCGGGTGAGCGCCGGGGGAGCCCTCATCGGCATCGTGCTCGGCGTCGCCGGACCGCCGCCGCTCCGGATGGCGGCGGTGGTGCTGACCCCGGTCGCTTTGGGGTCGTTGCTGGTGGGCCTCGGCCTGGAGTATCGCGCACGATCCGGACGGCCCGCCGTGGGAATGCGGACGGTGGGCGCGGCGACGCTCCCGCTGTTCCTGATCCTGCTCACCGCGTCGGCGCGGCTCGTCGAGCTCCTGATCAACGCTCGGCCGATCTAACCCGCACGTCGGTTCCTCGCCGACGGTCCGGTCAACTGGCGGACGGGCCGCCGAGCCCTCGGGGCCGGGCGTCGAGCAGCACGGGCGGTCGGCGGTCGTCGTCCGGCGGTTGGAGCTGTTCGTAGATGTCGTCGAGCTCTTTGAGCACCTCGGACGCGGCGCTCGACGGGGCGGGCGGGGTCGAGGGACGCGGCCGCGAAGGAAGGAGGGGTTCGGCCACCGCGGGCGAGCGCCCCACCACCGCCGGGGTCACCGCGGCGGCCGATGCCGCCGCCACGCGGGGCCGAGCGGGCGCGCCGGGACGTGGTCGGGAAGCTGCGGGAACCGGGGTTCCTGTCGGTCGCGTGGCGGGGATCGGGGTGGAGAGGGTGACGAGCTCGGAGCGAGGAGACTCGAAGACCCGCGGCATGATTTCCGGGGCGAGAAAGAGCCAGCTGACGAGGAGCACGGAGGCGCCGAAGACGGAGGTAAAGATCGTCGGGGCCGACGCGCTCCCGAGGACGAGGAGGCTGAAGAGGCCGCTGGCGAGCGCCGCCGAGCCGACGAGGAGGAGGACCACGAGGAACGCGCGGTCCCGGAGGTCGCGCGAGCGTTCGACCAGGTCGGTCACCTCCCCCGCTGGTCGGAAACTAGGCGGTCTGGCGGCTTATACTCGCGGTTGCGGGGGGCACCCGCGGCGGGGTCGCCGTCACGGCGAGCTCGCTACGAGCGTCAGTGCCGCCGCCGTGGTCGTCGTCGCTCCGGTGTTCGTGACCGCCAGCAGGAACGATACGTACACGACCGTCGTCCCCGAGGTCAGTCCGACGATGGTCACGGCTCCCCCCGGGCCCACGGCGAGGAGGGAGTGCGCGAAATGGGTGCCGGCGCAGGTCGGACCGAAGATCGCCCAAGGGTTTCCGTTCGCATCCGTACCGCTCGCGAGCGTCACGCCAGTATCCGGGACCCCCGTCGGGGCCGACGTGCAGTAGCTAACGAACGCCGCGTTGATGCCGGTGCCGACGAGCGCCGTCGTCACATCGAGATGGAGATGCCAGGTCGCCCCGGTCGTGATGTTCCCCACGATCTCGAGGGTGTCCAGCAGGTACGTCCCGTACGCTCCCGCGGCTCCGTTGATCGCGGCGGTGACGGAGACGCTTTGGGCGTTGGGATACGTGTTCGTCGTGAGCCCCTCGGCGTTCGCCGAGGCGTAGTTGCCCCCGTTGGCGAAGACGAAAGGGGAGCCGACCGAGCCGGCCCTTTCGCCGGTCTGGAACATCAGGACCACATCGGCCCAAGCTGCCCCCACGGTGCCGACCGCCACGAGGGTGATCGCGACCGCGAGCCAGCGGACCTGGCGCCGGCGCGCCGAGGGTCCGAGGCCAGAATCGACCATCGCGATCCGACGAGCCAGTCCCGGTCCGTCTAAGAATCCATGCCTCCACCGGCACGCCGGCGGAGCGATGAGAAGCGGGTTGGAATAGGGTGGGAAAGGGTTGTCGCCGCGGCCCGACCCGCCCCGTCTAGGGCAGCGTGATCGGGATCGCGAACGAATTGAGCGTCGTCGCGGCGACCGGGCCGCTCGTCGCGATGTAGTAGCTCACGTACAGGACGATGGTGCTGGCGGCCGTCGCGCTCGGGACGGTGCACGACGCGGCGATCGAGCCCGTGACGGTTCCCGCCACGAGGTTGACCGCGGCGACGTTCGCCACTCCGCCGGAGCAGCCGGAGGAGAGCGCCCCGAGCGTCGGGAGCGTCGCAGCGCAGCCCGCCGGGGCCCCGGCGACCGCCACCGCGCCGGCCGACGGGAGGGCCGTCGAGACGAACGCGTAGGCGCAGATGAGCCCGGCCACGGCGACCGCGGCGGCCGACGGGACAAAGACGTTCCCGACGTGGGCGGTGCTCGTCGTCAGGACCGCGGTGATGAGCTCGTTGACGTCGAACATCGATACCGGGACGGTCGCGATGCCGCTGATCGTCGTCGTGACGCTGACCCCCGGGGAGCTCCCGCCGGGGTAGGCGCTGGTCACGAACCCGAACCCGTGGGCCGTCGCGTAGTTCGCGCCGTTCTGGAACTCGAACGGAGCGCTCGTGTTCGCGCCCACGCCGGTGCTCGTCGTAAAGTTCAACACGACGTCGGCCACGACGACGCCCGCCACGAGTACGACGGCCAATCCCGTCAGCACCGACAGCCATCGTACGCGCGATCTCGTCTTGGCCAAAGCTGGGCTTGCCCGGAGTTCGTTTGCCATGCGGTTTCGGTTCCCGCTCCCGCGTTTTCACGCGCGAGCGCCGTAGCGATTCTATCGATGGGTTCTTGAAGGCTTGGTTCGATGGAACGACCGGTTTCGAGGGTCGGTGCTTCGGGCGCGCGAGAAGGGAGATGCGCCCCCTCGGAGGCCGTTCCGTCCGCGCGCGGCGCGTCGCGCGGCGCGGTATCTGAGCCTCGTCGGGGCCGTCGTCGTTCTCGCCGGGCTGTTCCTGCCGTCGTCCCTTGGAACGGTGCTCGTTCAGTACGCGAGCCACGTGAACGCCACCGCCGTCACACCATGGACCCTGCTCACGGGACTCACCACGCGCGCGGGCCTCGGAGTTTGCGCGTCGACGGCCGTCGGCACGGTGCCGGTCGTCGCGGGAGCCGCGCGAGGTGCGGTCGCCGTCACCGAGCCGGGCGGATGTGGGACGCGTACGCGGCTCGCGTTCCTTCCGGCGCTCCATTTCTCCACGGTCGTGCCCGTAGGGGTCGGCCACACGTTCCGGGCCCGGCTCGACCTCGTCGCGTCGAGCGGCACGCTGGCCCTGGCGCGCAACGTCCAGCTCTACCTGCAACGGGTGGGCGCCGGGAATCCGATCGTCAGCGCGGTCCACATCCTCGTCCGGAACGGGGTGACCGTGACCGCGGCCACGTCGCCGGTGACGCTCGCGACCGGCGCGATCTACGGGCCGGGCATCCGGATGGTCCTGAACCACCCCGCGGTCCTCAGTAGCTTCACGCTGACCGTGGTGCTCTACGTATATCTCGACGACGGCGGCGTGGTTCGCGCGGTCGAACAGCAGGCGCTGTCGTTCACTTTCAGCTACTGAGTTAGACGGGGAGGCGCGGGCCCCTCTCGTCCGGCTGGTCGCGTTACTCGAGCGGGAGTTCGCTCTCGTGGTGCAGGATCGACCGCGCTTCCTCCCGCGACTCGATCAGGTTCGCCTCCGTCGGCCCGAGTCGCTTTCGGTCGATCGCCTGGACGGTGTGGTAGAGCCACTCGAACTCGGCGAAGGCAAGGGGGTCGCCCATCCGCTCCCGGACCGCCGCGATCCGGTCGTGCGGATGCGTGAGCATGAAGTAGTAGCTGGAGACCCAGCCGCCGAACGAGTTCCAGACGAGTTCCCGGTCGAGGAGCTTCCGGTGCGTCATGACGCCCAGGAGCTCGAAGAACGTCAGCAGCTCGGCGCGGGGAAACGTCTCCCCCGGCTCGCTGAGCAGCGAATTCGCGAGGGCCCGGCGGGTCCGACGCAGCTGCGGGGTGTCGTACCGCTCCCGCAGGGCCATCACGGCGTTCGCGGAGTTGAGCCGCTGCGCCTGGCGGGTCTGCCAGTACATCAGGATCAGCGTCCCGATCACCAGGACCCACGTCCCGATCGCCGTGAGCGTGACGAGGTCGATCTGCGCCACCGATCGGACGACTCCCAATCCCTCCGGCGAAGGGGCCGCCGAAAGGATGTACTTTGTCCCCGGACGGAACGTCAGGCCGCGGGTCCGGCGCGCGTCGGGTCGAGCGTCTGGATCAGCAACTGGCCGGGACCCTCGACGTGGAGCGCTTCAAAGCTCATGGCGTGGCCGAGCAGCCCGCTCCCGAGTGGCTGATTGTACGCTCGGAGCGTGACGGACGGGTCCTTGAGCAGGAGGGCGCCGTGGTCGATCTCCATCCCCTCGCCGGCTTTGAGGTTGAAGCTCAGGATGTTGCCGTGGCCCTGGTAGACGATGGTGCCGGGGCCGGTCAACTGTTCCATCCAGAAACCGATCATCCGGCCGACGCGGCCGGTCCCCGGGACGTAGTAGGAGTTGTACTGAACGGTGTTGGAAGCGAGGAGGAGGGAATGCTCCGCCACATCGATCGTCTGGCCGGCGGCGAGCTCGATCTGCCGGACTTCGCCCGGACGCGAGCGACTGAACGCGGCGTAGCCCGGTCCGGTGAAGACGTGCATGTGGAAGGGGACCCCGCCGAGCAAGGTGCGCTTGATCGCGCCCGCGACCCCTCCCTGGGTCATCCAGCGGATCTGGAATCCCACGCTCGGGTCGCTGTAGAGGAGGAGCCCGCCCTCGCAGTAGACCTCTTCGCCGGCCGCCAGCTCCACGAGCGCGGCCGGGATCATCTCGCCCTTGACGTCGACCTTCATGCGTCGCTCACCATCCGCTGTGCACCATCACGACGCCGGGTCCGGTGACGTCGATGACCGGCACGGCCGTGCTCACGTTCCCCGCCATCTGCCCCGGCGCGAGCCAATTGAGCGCGAAGCGGTTGGTCCCGCCCACCGCCAGGAGGGCATTCACCGAGGTGCGCAGACTCTCCTGCGGGCCCAAGGTGAAGCTCAGGATGTTGCCGATCGACTGGAAGACGATCGTCCCGGGTCCCGTGAGCTCGTCGGCGAACACGTAGACGGTCGGGCGCTGCCCGTTCTCGTTCGGCGTCGGCGACGGGTACTGCAGGAGCACGATGGGATTGTACTTCACCGTCGGGTCGAAACAGATGATGTGGCCCTGCCGAAGGCGCATCGTCTGTCCCGCCGCGAGCTCGACGATACGGACTTCGCCGGCCTTGTCGCGCGAGAACGTCACGCTGCCCGGTCCTTCGAACTCGGCGAGGAAGTAGCTCTCCTCGCTGTCCCCCTGGGCGCGGAGCGCGAGCATGTGGGTCGTGCTCACGCCGAGGGATTTCAGGGTCCGGCGGGCGAGCTTGACCGTCCCCTCCTTGTAGAGCATGATCTCGTGGGCGGCGAGGATCTTCTCGCCGGGCCGAAGCTGCACGAGGACGGCCGGCGTGATGCCGCCCACGGTGTCCGCCTTCATCGCGCCACCTCAGACCACCGATTGCCCGTCGACGGCGAGGGCGTACGCCCCGCCACAGTACTCGCACTTCGCGTAGCCGCCCTGGATGTTGGTGGGCTTGATCTTCGCGCCGCAGCTCTTGCAGTTGATCTCCTGGAGCGTGGCGCGGCTGATCGTCACTTCGGTCCGCTTCTTGACGAACTCCTCCGGGATCGGCATGGTTTCCGTCGCTCCTAGTAGTGCGGCTGCTTCGGGTCGATGCTCTGCAACGCGATCTTGCCCGGCCCGGTCAGCTGGAGGACCTCGTACGCCTCGAGGCGGCCCAGGAGACCACCCCCGAACGGCAAATTCTGGGTCGCCGCCGTGACGCTGCCGCTCTTGTAGAGGAGCGCCCCCATGTCGGCCGTGACGGTCTCGTGGGCGGCGAGCGACATGCTGATCACGTTCCCGTAGGCGTGGAGCGCGACCTTCCCCGGTCCGGTGAGCCGGTCCATCCAGAAGCCGATCATCCGTCCCGGTCGGTGGGTCCCTTTTACGTACTGCATGTCGTAGGGGATGTGGCTCTCCGCGCAGATGAGCGACCCTTCGGCGACGTCGAGCTCCTCGTTCGCCGCGAGCTCCACCACGCGGACCTCGCCGACGCCGTCGCGCGAGAATCCCACGACGCCCGGCCCGATGAACTCGGTCAGGAAGTACGGGATGCCGCCGACCGTGCTCCGTTCCATCGTCTTGAGGAAACCCCCGGATTTGATCGTCTTTCGCCCGACCCCCACCGTCGGGTCCTTGAACAGCATGATCCCGTGTTCGCAGTACACGGACTCCTTCGGTTGGAGGGTCACGAGGATCGAGGGGACGAGCCCCGGAACCGTTTCGAGCTCCAAGCGCCTGCTCCCCGCCATCGTAGTTGGTTTGGTACTATGAGAGGGTTTCCTCGGATTCGTCGACGCCGCCTTCCATCGACCGCCCGGGGCCGAATTCGGTCGGGGTTGCCCGGTCGCGCATGACCAGCGTGCATCGCGTCCTGCGCGAAGAGTACGCGTGCTTCGGGCGCGAGAGCGAGCGCCTCCTCGCGAGCGACCAGGGAAAGTACGTGTTGATCCGGGGGGCGCAGGTCGTCGGCATCTTCTCGACCGAGGCCGAGGCGATCCGGGCCGGGTACGATGCCTTCGGTCCGGTCCCTTTCTTCGTCCGGCAGATCCGCCCGGATGCGAACCGACTTCGCCTCGACCTCTTCGGGCGTTCGCCGTAGGATGCCGTCCTTCACCGTCGCCGTTCGCGATCTACGGGACGAGGGGGCGATCCTGCCCGTGCGGATTGGCGTGAGCGCCGACGCGGAAGCCGCCCTGCGACGGACCGGCCAGCCGGTGCCACCTCCCCAAGAGGTCCGGGCGCTCATCGATATCGGCGCCGGCCGCAGCTTGATCCAACGGGGCCTCGCGGCCCGCCTCCGCCTCACGCCGGTCGGGCTCGTCGAGATCGACACCCCGTCGTCGACCGACCTCGAGGCCCCGGAGTACCGCGTGCGCTTCTGGCTCAACCACAACTTGGGTCTGGAGGTCACGGCCTTGGAGGCTCCACTACCGGGTGATCGCCTCGGCGCGCTCCTCGGCCGCGACCTGCTCGCGCAGGCAAAGTTCGAGTACGACGGACCCCGCAGTCGGTTCCGGCTCACCGTCCCCCGCTCGGCGGCCTCGAGTTCCAGCCGCTAGCGCCCTCCCCCCTCCCGCCGAGGTGTTTTTCCGCTCGCGGACTTTCCCGGGCCGTATGCCGTTCCCGGCGACCATTCGCGCCCTACCGAGGTCGGAGCTGTTCGGCGCCCACGTGTACGTTCACGATGATGGCCGGACGCAGGTGCTGTTCATCGAGGTCGAGCCCGCGATGCCCCTCGTGGAGGTGCCGACCCACACCCACGGGCTCGAATGGGGCTTCGTCGCGGAGGGGGCGATCGAGATGATGATCGACGGGCGGAGCGAGCTTCACACCGCCGGGTCGACGCACCTCATCCCGGCACAGGTGCCGCACAGTTTTCGATTCCGACCCGGGACGTGCTCCGTGCACGTCTTTGATGAGCGGCGGATTCGGCTCCCGCCGACATGACCCCCTCAATCCGGCGGCGCCACGAACCGACAGGGGCCGCGCTCGGTGCGGCTCGGTAACACGTAATTAACGCCCGCGGGTTCGCTCGGAGAATGCGCGCCCTGCTCGGGGCGACCTTGTTCATCGCGCTCCTCGTGGCATTGCCCGCGTGGCCCACCTTCGGAGCGACGGCCGGGGCCGCCGTGCCACCGCTGCCTGCGAATCACGCCCTGGGCGGAGCGACCATCAAGCGGCCAGCTCTCCTGCCGGCCCTCGCCCCAGCCGAATTCTCGCGTCCCATGGACTCGGCCATGCGCCTCGCCAACCACACCGCCCCCTCGTCGGGGGGACCTCCGAACTCCGCGATTTTCGCCAGCCCTGCGCCGATCCTACCGCCGACCACGCCCGTGGTCGAGACCGTGGCGGCCAACACGACGGGGTGCTGCTCCTATCTCGACTTCGCGGCGCCCGCCGGTCCGTTCGCGCTGATCGAATTGAACTACACGGGAACCGTGTACGGCTCGGTCTACGACTCGTCGTACCGGGCGTACGTTGACGGAGTGCCGATCCTGTTCGGAACGACGCCGGAGTACGGACGCTGGGTGGTCCTGAAGGACCTCACGGAGTACTCGGCGCTGTTCCAGGGAACGGTCAACGTGACGTTCCTCTTGTCGGCGGCGATCATCAGCGGCTCGTTCACCTCCACCGTGACTGTATCGCTGTTCCCGGTTCCCACCGGGCAGTCTCCCCCGAGTGTTGCGAACGTCGTGCTTCCGATCTGGACCTCGGCCTACGTCAAGCCGGGCGTTGCGACCCTTTCGGCCAACGTCACGGTACCGTCCAACGCGACCAACGCGACGTTGGAACTGTACGCCTACGGGTTCAGCGCCGACGAGTTCTGGTACGCGAGCGAACCGACGGAGTCCGCGTTCCGCCTCGTCGAAGTGAGCAGCGACGGAACGCCGATCGCGACGGTCCTACCGTTCCCGTACCTCAACACGGGGGGCCTCGACCTGTTCCTCTGGCGCCCGATTCCCGCGACGTTCACGCTGAACGACCGTCCGTACCGCGTCGACCTGACCGCGGCGCTGGGCTTGCTCGAGGGGACGCATTCGATCACCATCACGGTCCAGGGCCGGGACCCGAGCAGCCCGTGGTTGGTCATGGGAGGGCTGTTCGTGACGACCTCGAAGACCGGAGCGCCCGCCCTGGCTACGAGCGACGTCCTGCCCACGATCGCCGACCACACGACGACGCCGGCCTCGAACGTGTACGACAACGCCGGAAGTATCGGCTACGCGTACTCGTCGACGTTCACCGGAGCGGGGGGAACGACCAACGTTTCGACGCAGGTCCTTGAGCGGTTCGTGAACAACGAGACCGTCCCGACGATGTCCTCGAGCTGGGACAACCTCACCGGGTCTTCCACCATGCAATTCTGGACGAATCTGACGACGCCCTCGAGCGTTCGGTCCACGTCAAGGTCGTACAGCTTCTCCTTCGGCGTCGACCTGGGTGGGTCGTTCGTCGAGACGTCGAACACCGGCGGCGGCTACCCGATCTACGGGAACTTCACCTCGGACACCCTCAACGTCGTCCAAGGGTGGAACGAAACCGGGCTCGCCGCGAACGGGGTGAGCTACGCCCTGGACGAGCGACTCGGAGCGTCGGGCGTCTACGCGGGGAGGGAGGAGCGGATCAGCGCGAATGCGGCGCAGATCCTCAGCATCAATTTCATCCAGTCTCAAACAACGGAGGAGCTTCTCTACCGGTCGACCAACGGGACCCTCACCGCGTTCGTCGACCACCTTCTCGTCGGGTCGTCGTACCAGCCTCCCGGGCCCTTCAGCGTGGAGACCGTCACCGTGGACCGTTGGGATGCCCCGCTGGCCGCGGCCGTCGTGTCGTCCGTCGTCGCGATCGACCTGGGCGAGAGCGTCACCTTCACCGCGGTGGCCGTGGGCGGCCGGGGAGCTGTGACCGCCACGTGGACCCCCACGGTCGCGTCGGCCTGTACGGCCACGTCCTCGGGCTGGGCGTTACGCTGTCGCCCGACGGCGACGGGGTCGTTCGGCGTCTCGATTCTGGTGAGCGACGCCGCGGGAGATCCCCCCGGGGCCGGCCACGCCACGGTCCTGGTTCTCCCCGACCCGGCCGCCACATTTGCGAGCTCGCCCAGCGCGGCCGACCTGGGAATGTCGTTCCGGCTGACCCCCACGATCGCCGGGGGCGTCGGGCCGTACAGCTGTGCGTGGTCGATCGCCGGGGGGCCGCGGGGTCCGTCCGGCTCCTGCTCCCTCGCGCAGAACATCTCCGCGAACGCGACCGGACCCCTGGCCGTCCTTTTGACGGTCACCGACGCGACGGGCGGCACTTGGAATTTCGGTGACAATCTGACGGTGAACCCGCTGCCCACCCTGGTGGTGACGAGCGGGGGTGACACGACCGTCGGGTCCGGCACCGAGCTCGCGGCCAACGTTTCCGGTGGGACCGCTCCGTTCGTGGTGAACTGGTACGAGGCGTCGGGCGGGGCCTCTGCGAAGCTCGTCGGCACGGGGGGCGTCATCGTGTTCACCCCGACGGCCCCCGGAGTGTTCGCATTCACGGCCACGGTCGTGGACGGCGTCGGACGCGCCGCGACCTCCAGCGCGGTCAACGTGACGGTGGCGACTTCCTCGACCGGCGCGAACGCCGCCTCGGGTTCCGCCGTTCCGCTCTGGGGGCTCGTCGGGCTGATCGCGGCCCTCGCGGTGGAGGCGATCGCGGTCGTCGCGCTCCTTGTTCTCCGTCAGCAGGACCGCCGTCGACGCCGACCTCCGGCCCCGCGCTCCCCGCGGCCGGCCCCGGGGGTGGAGCGTCCCCCGGACGGGGAAGAGTAACGCCCGGTGCAGGATCGGCTACCGCCGCCGTGCCGCTCGGCGACGAGGATCGCGGAGAAGACGACGCATCTCCCACGACCGCTCGAAGCCCAGGGCGCGGTACACCGACCGGCCGAACGGCGACGCATGGAGGGTGATGCGCGAGAGGCCGCGACGGCGGCACTCGCGTATCGCGGCCCGGACGATCTGCGAGGCGAGACCCCGATGGCGGTACGCGGGGTCGGTGTACATCGAGAGTAGGTACCCGTTCCGGTCCGTGTGACCGGGACGTGGGTGGTCCAGGACGAATTGAACCGCGCCGGAGGCCGCGATCGCTCCGTCCCGGCTCTCGAGTACGTAGGCCACGAGCTCACCGCGTTTCATCATCCGACGGAGCCAGCGGCGGTACGGACGGGCATGTCCGGCGACCGCCTTCTCCGGATAGCTGCCGATGTCGCGCCACATCGCGAGGCGGTGCTCGATGAGCGTCGACTCGTCCTTCGACTCCGCACGGCGAAGGGTGAAGGGTGCTCCGGACTTCGATCGACGCGTCGGTGGTTCGACCCGCCGTCGGCGCGGGGTACGGGGGGCGGGCACGAAGCCACGGGGCCAACGCAGGGCTATGAGAATTTCGAAACCCGAGAGCCGCGGAGCCTCGGGTAAGGGAGGGAGGAAGGGGTTCGCGTCCCGCGCGCGCCTACGGCACGAGCGGGATCGGCACGGCCGGCCCCAACGGGGGCAGCGGGGCCGGGCCTCCCGGGTTCGGTGACATCGTCACCTCACTCGGAGAGCAGCTTCTCGAGCTGCGCGTAGAGTTCCGTCGTCTGCTTCGAGCCCTGGCGGCCGCCTTCCCAGCGCGCCGCAACGACCTTCGCGAGCAGGTCCGCGAGCTTGTCCATCCAGGGACCTTCCTCCGCCTCGAACCGCTTCTTGATCTTGTCGCGCAGGAGCTCGTTGTACGCCCGGTACGCCGTCCAGACCCAGGGACCGTAG
Source organism: Thermoplasmata archaeon (assembly GCA_022749895.1). Classification (GTDB taxonomy): domain Archaea; phylum Thermoplasmatota; class Thermoplasmata; order Lutacidiplasmatales; family UBA184; genus Lutacidiplasma. The sequence continues at coordinate 41,026 of JAKIWS010000004.1, read as the reverse complement.
TTGTCGCCGCCGTGGCCGCTATCGCAATCTTCGCCCATGTTGTTCTTCCTTGCCGTGTTGGCAACGACCCCACCGGGCGGAGGGGGATATTGACCGGAACGCCCCGGGGCCGGTCACACACGGCGGAACGTCGTCGGCGCCGCAAAGGCTGAAAACCTCGGCCCAATTGAGCTGCTCGATGGCGGGCTCTCTCGGCGCGCGCGAGTCGGGGAACGGTCGCACGCTGGACACTCGGATCGTTGACGAGCTCGAGCGGCTTCGCGGGCGGATCTCGTTCGGGGGCCTGCGGCGCGCCCTCGCGGCGCATCCGGAATCGCTCTCCCGCGCCCTGCGCCGGCTCGAACGCGAAGGGGTCGTCGACCGGACCGACGATGGGTACCGGTTGCTCACCGCGGGCGGTCCTCAGCCCGGCGACCCGTGGGCGTCGGACCGCGTCCTGGCCGAACTGAAGCTCCCCCCCGGATTCAATCCCACCACCGCCGTCGACCGGCTCAACGGTCGCTGGTTCGGTTCGCTCCGATGGGTCGGAGCGAGCCAACGCGGCGGCGAACATCGCCTCGTGTGGTCCCGGCGGGACGGGACCGGCGACCTCGTGCTCGCGCTGCAGTCGGGATCGATCCGGATTCTGACGACGAACGGAGACGAGCGGCTCGACGCTCCCGAGGACGAGGAGGCCGCCTACGAGCTCATGTTCCACGCCCTCGACCAGCTTCGGGTCGCTTCCGACCCCCGGATCAGCCACGCCGTGTTCCTGAGCGCGACGCGCTGGGACGTCGGCTGGGCGTCGTGAGCTCGCCGCCCTCGCTCAGCCCGTTGCCGACACGTACGGCGTGAGGTCGGCGACGAGGAACGTCCCGTCCGAGGCCGCCACGAGGACGAGCGGCCCTTGCGCCGTGACGGGGAAGTAGATGCGGGGAAAGCCGAGCTGGCTCGACGTGCGGATCTCGAAGAGGTAGTCCACCGACCAGACGACGGCCCCCGTGTTCACGTTCACCACGCGGAACGTCTCGAGGAACGCCTGCGACGTGTACTGGAACGGTGTCGCGCCGAGCAGGGCGTACGGTCCCCCGAGCGGGATGGGGTCGATGAGACCGCTCACCTGACCGCCCGGGGAGCAGCGGCAGACGGAGCCGTTCGCGGTGAGGCGGACGGGTAAGCTCCACTGCAACGCCCCCGCCAACGAGTAGGCGTAGTACCCCGGGGCCACGTACGAGCCCACGAGCAGGAGGCCGTCGGCGATCCGCAGGCTCGTGTTCCGGTCCGCGGGCACCGTGATCGGGATCGGGGCTTCGCGGCTTCCGTTCGCCAGCGACCAGCGGTCGGCCTCGACCCCCGAACCGCCGTAGCCCAGTGTGTACAGCGTGGTCGCGTCGATCGTCGAGGCGCGGATCGAGATCTTGTTCGGCGCGAGGTCCCGCTGCCAGAGCAGGTGCCCCGTCGACCGGTTCAGGGCCCACGTGGTCTGGTTCGCGTAACCTTGCTCGAGCACGACGTACGCGGGCGAGGTGCGCACCACCAGGTCCTCGGGCTCGATCCCGTCGAGGCTCGGGGGAAAGCTCGTCGAGAACGACCAGATCTCGGGACCGGCGCCGCCCGGCGGAGGGGCGGGCGAGAGGGCCGAGCTGTTGGCGACGAGGTTGTAGGCGCGGACCGTCGCGGACGCTGGGTTCGGGTACGGGTCGGTCGCCCAGCTGACGAGGAGACGCGGGGGATCGGAGAGCAGTTGCGCCCCGGCCGCCTCGACCGGGAGCGCGGTCGACGAGGCGACCAGTCGCTCGCCGGTGGTCGCGTTGAACCGGAGCGCGAACAGCATCGGACCTACCACGCCCGGGGACGTCGCGCCGAGAGCGTCCGCGACGGCGACGAACACCACGATGCCGGGCGCCGGGGTGACGAGCCGGACGTCCGCGCCACCGCCGCGTTCGAGGACGACGATGGGGGCGCTCGCCCAGAGTGGATGCCCGGAGCGGAGGTCGTAGCCGAGCAGTTCGTACGAGGTGTTGGAGAAGTAACCCGCGGGGGGAACGCCGGTCGCATGGTAGACGCTGGCCACGACCGCGGTGCCGGAGAACACCTCCTCCGCGAGCGACCCGTTGACGTTCGCCGACCAGCGCTGCGGAAAGACGATCGGCGGTGGGGGGAGCGATCGGGTGGTGTAGTAGACGACGCCCGTGCCCACGAGCAGGACGGCGGCGACGAGGACCCACGGCCAGCGGCTCGGGGGGCGACCCACCTCGACGGTCGAGTACTCCGCCCGGTGGCGCGTCAGCGCGGCGCGGAGATGAGCGGGCGCGGCCGGAGTCGCCGTACGGCGTGAGTCGGTCCGCCGAAAGAAAAACCTTTCGAGCGGTTCACGCCGGCGCCCGGACCCCAGCGGCCTCGAGCGCGCGGCGGCGGAGGTCGGTGAGCGCGTTCATGTAGTTCGCGTAGGCGTCGTACGGGCTTCCGTAGGAGCTGAAGTACTGATGGACGCCCATGTCCGCGCCGTGGGCGCCGAGGTACATGTAGTAAAAGTGGTCCGAGGTCATGAGCCGTCGCCAGGTGGTGAGGATCTCGGGGTCGCCGCTCCGGCGCGCCAGGCTCCCCATCTTCTTGGCGGCCTCGAACGCGGACCGCTGCAGGTCGTTCCCGAGCCACGCCCCCAGGTCGCGGTTCTGGTCCGCCCACGTCATCGTCGTCGGGACGGCGAGCGGTCCCTGGGCCGGCTCGGACGCGGCCTCGTCGACCGTCGCCCAACTGAGGGTCGTCTCCCGGTCGACGAATCGCGGTAGCGCGGCGAGGAAGTCGAGGATGCCGGTCGACACGTCGTGGTGCTCGCCGAACGTTTCGAAATCCATGAAGAGGCCGAGGACGCGGCCCGGCGTGGCGGCGAGCCATCGCGCGTACTTTTCGGCGGTGAGGGGATACTCCGACCACCCGCGCGCGGAGAACCGGAACCCCACGTCGTCGCTGAGACGATAGTTGCGCAGCAGGAGTTTCAGGTTCGGCGCCCGCGCCCCGGAGTAGACTTCGTTCGGCGAGCGATCGCCGAGGGTCGCTTCCCAGCCCTCGGCGAGCATTCCCTTGAACCCGTGGCGTTCGGCGAAGTACCCGAGCTCGTCGGAGTAGGCGAGCTCGGTCATCCGCAGCATCGACGGTTTGACGTCGAACTCGTCGTGGAGGGCGCTCACGTGGAGATTGATCTCCTCCGTGAGCTCCGGCGGCGGGAGGAGGAACGAGAGCGAATGGTAGTACGTCTCGGCGAGGAAGGCGACCCGGCCGGTCGCTGCGGCCCGCTTGAGGAGTCCGAGCACGTCGGGGGCCGCGAGGCGCGCCTGTTCGAGGAACGTGCCGGTGACCGAGAGGCTGAACCGGAACTCGGGGAAGCGGTCGAGCGCGTCGAGCAGCCGTCCCAACGCCGGGCGGTAGCACCGCTCCGCGATGCGGCGAAAGATCGCGAGGTTCCGCTCGTGGTCGACGTACGGACGCCCGCTCCCGAGGTCGACGTATCGGAACCGCGCCAGCCGCCACGGCTGGTGCATGTGCATGTAGAAGACGAGCTTCATCGTTCGGCCGCGACCGGCGCCACGACCTCGAGGTAGACGCTGACGGTCTGGCGGGCCCGCTCGGCCCAGGTGGCGTTGAGCGCGGCCTCGCGCACGGCGTCGCTCATCACGTTCCGCAGGCTGGGGTAGGTCAGCAGCTCCGCGATCCGGCTCGCGAACTCGTCGATGTCCCAGAAGTCGACGGCGAAGACGCTCTCGGTGATCTCGGCGACGCCGCTCGTTTTGGAAACGATGGTCGGGACCCCCGCGACCATCGCCTCCAACGCCGAGATCCCGAACGGCTCGACCACGCTGGGGAGCACGTAGACCGACGCGCGGCCGAGCAGGATCGTCCGCTCGTCGTCCGTGACCCAGCCGAGGAACAGGACGTGGTCGGCGATGCCGAGGTGCGCGGCGAGCGTGAGGAGGCGCGGAAACTCGGGGCCGTCGCCGGCGACGACGAACGTGGCATCCGGGACGAACGGCAGGACGCGCGCGGCCGCGCGCAGGAACGTGTCGACCCCCTTCATGGCGGCGAGCCGACCCAGGTACAGCACGATCGGGTCCGGCCGGACCAGACGCTCCAGCCGGGCCGTGGGCCGCACCGCGTTGTAGACGACGCGGATCCGATCCGGCGGGACGTGGAACCGCTCGATGAGTTGCTTCTTGAGGTGACCGCTCACCGAGATCACCCGGTGGGCGGCGGCCACGCCGTGCCGCTCCATCTCCAGGATGGCGAGATTGGGGAAGCCGAGCGAGCGGTCGTACTCGGTCGAGTGGACCGTCATCACGAGCGGGACATGGTGCCGGCGGGCGGCGGACGCCGCGCCCACGGTACCGAACCAGTCGTGGACGTGGATCGCGTCGACGTCCTTGGCCAGCGGGAGGGCGGCGACCCAGTCATTGTACGACGCGAGCGAGTCGGCGACTTGGCCCTCCGGACCGAGGACGACGTTGTACGAACCCGGGGGGGGAGTTCCTTCGCGGGGCGCGGAACCCGGGAATCGGAACGTAACGCCGGGGGTCTCGAGGAAGGGGCCGGAAAACGGCGTGACGAACGTCACGCGGTGGCCCATTCGGGTGAGCTCCTTGCACAGTTCGTAGCAGTGAACCCCGAGCCCTCCCGAGATGTGCGGAGGGTACTCCCAGCCGACCATCACGATGTGAAGGCGGCGGCTCGCGACGTGGACCGGTTCGGGGGGCGCTTCGGAGGCCGGCCGAACCCAAACGAGCGTTCGGCCGATCGCTTCCAGCTCGGCGCGCGAGACCGATTTTACGCGGGATTTCCGGGGGGGGGCGGAGGGTCGCGCGACTTCGCCCGCCGGTGCCATCTCCGATCGCCGGACCCGAGGGTGGGGTCGGCGCTTCGTACCGCCATGACGGCCGGCCGTCCCCTTGACCGGGGCGGTCACGGGGCGTCCACCCGCCGTCCGGACGCGGGGGGAGGACCCACGATGCGGGACACAGGAACGGCAAACGAACGAGCCAGAGTCACCGTACGCACGCACCAGTCGGGGGCGGCCCGACGGTCCTCCCTGCCTTGATGGTTTCGCACACCGGGGAGCGGTTCAAAGCCTGCCGAGGGGCAAGGCCAAGGTCGGGGCACCACGGCCAGCTCGAGGTTTCGCCGGCCGCCTTGCCCGATTGTAGCACGAGGTTCTCGGCGAGGGACGGACGAAACCGGCCGGATCCGGTTCGCCGTGCGGGGTCATCCCGCGGCGGGCGAATCGATTCGAGCGAAGCGGTTATACATGGTCACGCAGGGATGACCACGGTCGCGACGTAATGATCACGCAACTCACCGGGAACGGCCGCGTCCTCGTCACGATCGACGAGACCGGGGAGTGGGCCGGGCTGTTCTACCCGTACCCGGGCCAGTTCCAGCATCTTCGGGAAACCCGGCTCGGTCTTTTCGAGGTCGGCGAGCGCAAGTTCCACTGGCTCCGCGACCAGGGGGCGTTCCACCTGAGCCCGGAGTTCCCACCCCCGGGCCACGCCCCCCGCTCGGTCTGGAGCCACGACGGTCTCTCGATCGGCGTCGAGGACTTCGTCCACCCGAACCACGACCTGATCATCCGGCTCGTAAAGTTCCGCTCGGACCGCCCGCGGCAACTGCGCCTCTTCTCGTACCAGTCCCTGAACATCGCGGAATCGCTCTACCAGGAGACCGCGTACTGCGACGCGGACTTTCAGAGCGTCGTGCACTACAAGCGGTCGTTCTACTTCGAGTTCTACGGCATCCCCACGTTCACGCGCGCCGTCTGCGGGGAGCACACCCTGAAGGGGCTCAAGGGAACGTACGTCGACGCCGAGGACGGTGTCCTCGATGGCCGGGACATCAGCCACGGCGCCGCGGACAGCGTTCTCCAGTTCGACGTCACGGCGCGGCCCGGGGAGGACGCGATCGTCCGCATCTTCATCGGCATGGGCGATTCGCCCGAAGCGATCCATCAACTGCACCGGTACGTCTGGGAGGGGGACCCGACCCGCTTCGAGCGCGAGGCGCAGGCGTTCTGGCGGACGTGGGTCGCCCGCCATCCGCCGAAGCTCTCCCAGGGTCTCAGCGATCGCGGCCGTCAGCTGTACAAGTCCAGTGTCCTCACTCTCCGCCACTCCTGCGGCTCGAACGGGTCGATCATCGCGTCGCCCGATACCCGGTCCCTCGCCGTCGGGGGCGACACGTACAACTACTGCTGGTGGCGCGACGGCGGCTACGTCAGCAAGGCGATGGACGAGGCCGGACTCTACGACCAGGCCGAGCGGTTCTTGGAGTTCGCGAGCCGCTGCCAGCGCCCGGACGGTTCGTTCGTCCACCGGCACTTCCCCGATGGAACGATCGGCAGCACCTGGCATCCGCCGCCGTTCCTGCAGATCGACCAGACCGGCACCGTGATCGCCGCCGTCTGGCACCACTTCAAGCGGCGGACCGACCTCGATTCGCTCCTCACGTTCTGGCCGATGGTCAAGCAGGCGGCGAACTTCCTCACGGAATTCCGCGACCCGTCGACCGGGCTCCCGAAGGAGAGCTTCGACCTCTGGGAGGAACGCAAGTCGGTCGCGACGTACAGCGTCGCCGTCGTGGCCCACGCGCTCGAGCGGGCCGCCCGGATCGCACTCGAGCTCGGGAAGGACCCGGCCCGCTGGCGCGAAGCCAGCGTCGCCGTCCACTCCGCCGCGCTCAAACACCTCTGGGACGAGGAGCACCAGCGGTTCCTCCGGTCGATCCGACCGGACGATCACCGCCTCGACGCCTCGTTACTGCTCGCGCTCAAGCTCGGTCTCCTCGCCTGGGACGATCCTCGCGCCCGGCATGTCGTCGACGGGATCGAACAGCGCCTGTGGAACCCGAAGGTCGGGGGCGTCGCGCGGTTCGAGGACGACGCGTACTACGGGCGGGAGAATCCCTGGATCCTGTGCACCCTCTGGCTCGCGGAGGCCCGCCTCAACTTGGGCGAACCCGACCGGTGCCGCGAGCTGCTGGAGTGGGTCGTCGGACACGCCACCCCGAGCCTCTTGCTCCCGGAGCAGATCGACGCGGTCACGGGCGAGCCCAAGAGCGCCGTGCCCCTCACCTGGTCGCATTCGACGTTCGTGGATGTCGTCCACAAGTACCACCGCTCGCTCAGCGGCGGGGAGACGACGGACGAGTGACGCCGGCGACGACCGGCGCCTCCTCGGCTCGCGCGAAACTCCCCGCGTGGGCCCCCGTCCTCGGGATCGACCTCGGGGGGACGAAGGTCGCGACGGCAGTCGTCGACGGGGACGGCCGCCTCCACGGCCCCTCCCGCCGGCTCGTCCGCGCCAAGCTCGGCCCCGCGGCCGTTCTGGAGGACATCGTGGCGTGCGCGCAGGCGACCTTCGATGACACGACCGAACGCCCCGTCGCCGCCGGCATCGGCGTCGCCGGGCAGGTCGACGGCGGCTCCGGCATCGTCCACTACGCACCGAATCTGCGGTGGCGGGGATACCCGCTGGGGCCGCGCCTCGCCCGATCGCTCCGGATCCCGGTGACGGTCGTGAACGACGTCCGGGCCGCAACCCTTGCCGAATGGGTCCATGGAGCGGGCCGCGGTTCGGACGATATCGTCGGCGTCTTCGTTGGCACCGGCGTGGGTGGCGGCGTCGTCAGCGGCGGTCGGCTCCTCGAGGGCGCGAGCAACGCGGCGGGAGAGCTCGGGCACATGACGCTCGTCGCGGGAGGGCGGAAATGCCACTGCCCGAGCCGCGGATGCGTCGAGGCGTACGTGGGGGGATGGGCGATCGCGCAGCGCGCGCAGGAAGCCGTTCGCAACGATCCTCCCGCGGGCAAGGCGATGGCCGAGATCGCCGGGCGAGCCTCTCGGATCACGGCCGCGACCGTGAGCGAGGCCCGTCGCCACCGAGACCCGTTGGCCCTGGCGATCGACCGGGACTCCGCGCGGTTCCTCGCGGACGGACTGATCGGGTTCGTCAACGCCTTCAATCCCCACCGGGTGATCCTCGGCGGCGGCATCCTCGACCACTCGCCGCACTGGGTGGGCCTCGGGGACCGGGCCGTGCGACGGCTCGCGCAGCCCCCGGCGGCGCACGAGGTGCGGGTCGTTCCGGCGGCGCTCGGGAACGAATCCGTCGTCGTGGGAGCATCCTTAAGCGCCCGCCGCAAGCTCGCGCCGTCTCCCGTCGCGCACAGCGGAGAGTGACCGGATTGTCAGCGATTCCGACGCCGGGGTCGACGCCGGACCTCGATCATCTGTGCATCAACACGTTGCGATTCCTCTCCGTCGACATGGTCGAGCGGGCGAAATCCGGCCACCCCGGACTTCCCCTCGGGGCGGCGCCGATGGCGTACGTGCTGTGGACGCGCTATCTCCGGCATCACCCCCGCGAGCCCAGCTGGCCGGACCGGGACCGGTTCGTCCTCTCGGCCGGGCACGGCTCGGCCCTCCTCTACGCGCTCCTCCACGTGACCGGGTACGACCTACCCTTGGAGGAGCTCCAGCGGTTCCGGCAGTGGGGGAGCCGGACGCCGGGGCACCCGGAGGTCGGCCACACCCCGGGCGTCGAGGTCACGACCGGCCCCCTCGGCCAGGGATTCGCGATGGGGGTGGGCCTCGCGATCGCGGAGCGGTTCCTCGCCGCGCGCTTCAACCGACCCGATGCGGTCGTCGTTGACCACCGGACGTACGGGATCGTCTCCGACGGCGACCTCATGGAGGGCATCTCGTCCGAGGCAGCGTCGCTGGCGGGCCGGATCGCGCTCGGCAAGCTCGTCTACCTGTACGACGACAACCACGTCTCCCTCGAGGGGGGGACGAACCTCGCCTTCACCGAGGATGCCGTGGCCCGCTTCCGCGCCTACGGCTGGAACGTCCTCCGGGTCGAGGACGGCAACGACCTCGCGGCGATCGATGCCGCGCTCGCTTCAGCGGTCGGACAATCCGAGCGCCCCTCCCTCATCAGTGTCCGGACGCACCTGGGATACGGTAGTCCGGTCCAGGATACGCGGGAGGCCCACGGCGAACCGCTGGGGGCCGCCGGGACCGAGGCGACCAAGACCAAGCTCGGATGGCCCCTCGCCCCGACGTTCCTCGTCCCGGAGCCGGCGCGCACGGCGTTCGCCGCCGCGATCCCGCGCGGGGACGAATGGGTCCGGGCCTGGGCGTCCCGCCGCGCGGCGCTCCGGGCGGCCGACCCGAAGCTCGCGGCCGAGTTCGACGCCGCGCTCGCGGGATCCCTGCCGAGCGGGTGGGACGCCGACCTGCCGATGTTCGCGGCGAAGGACGGGCCCGTCGCCACCCGGGACGCCTCCAGCAAGGTCCTCAACGTGCTCGCGGGGCGGATCCCGACGTTGATGGGGGGTTCGGCCGACCTGAACCCCTCCACGAAAACCTACCTCACGGGAGCCGGTGACTTCGGCCTCGACGGCGGCAACGGTCGGAATCTCCACTTCGGGGTCCGGGAGCACGCCATGACGTCGATCGTGAACGGCCTCGCGATGCACGGGGGCATCGTACCGTTCTCGGCGACGTTCTTCTGCTTCGCGGACTACGCGCGCCCCGGCCTGAGGATCGGTGCCCTGATGCGGGCGAAGGCGCTCCACATCTACACCCACGACTCGATCGGCCTCGGCGAGGACGGCCCGACGCACCAGCCGGTCGAGCACCTGTGGAGCCTGCGCGTGATGCCGGGGATGACGGTGATCCGTCCCGGCGACGCGAACGAGACCGTTGGAGCGTACCGCGTCGCGCTGACCCGCTCCGGCCCGGTCGCGCTCGTGCTCACGCGGCAGAAGCTCCCGACGCTCGACCTGCCCGCGGAACGGCTGCAGCGCGGGGTCGAGCGGGGCGGCTACGTGCTCGTGGAATCCCACCGCGCGCCTCCCGACGTCACGTTGATCGCCACCGGGTCCGAGCTCGCGCTCGCCACGCGCGCCGCCGCCCTGCTGGCCGGCGAGGGTGTCGCTGCGCGGGTGGTGTCGATGCCGTCGACGACGATCTTCGACGAGCAAACGGAGGAGTACCGGGCCGCGACCCTTCCCCCGGCGACCCCGAAGCTCGCGGTCGAGGCCGGCGCCACCGCGGGGTGGTGGAAGTACGTCGGGTCGTCCGGCGACGTGATCGGGCTCGACCGTTTCGGTGCGTCCGCTCCCGGCGACGTGGTCCTCGCGAACCTGGGTTTCACGGTGGAGCACGTGGTTGAGCGGGCACGACGGCTCGCTCGTCGAACGGCACGCTGAGCGCTCTCCGGCGCGGCGCCGGGATCGGCGGAGTCCCGCGCCCGCGACGGAAGCGCGCTCCGAAGCTGAGCGTGATCAGCAGCACGATGACGAAGGTCGCTCCCGCGGCCGCGAGGAGGAAGGCGTAGACGGGGGCCAGCGCGGCCGCCGCCGCGAACCCTCCGGTGGCGAGGAGCGCTCCGACGATCGGCGCCAGGCCTGCGCCGGGGCCCGGGACGGGCCGGGTGACCGGGGCGCGAGCGCCGCGGTTCAGCGGCCAGGGTACGGTCCGCGTCGGCGCCGCCATGTCGCGTCGGGGAACGGCACCGGGGGCCCGGATCCCCACCGGGGAGGAACGCAGCCACGGAAGGAGGAGTCCGGCGAGCGCGAGGATGGCGAGACCGACCAGGAGCGGGGCGATGACGGACTGGTACGGAAACGGTCCGGTCGACCGAAGACCTTTGCCGGCGAGGATCTGACCCAAGAGGTCGAACTGCCGGCCCCCCGCGCTGTACCAGCGGACGACGAAGCCGTCGGGCCCGAGGCTCCGACCGAAGGACGCCGGTACGGCCGCGCCGATCGACACGATCTCGATGAGGCCCACGGTAAGTCCCAACAGCCCGACGCCCGGGCGGTCGCCCAGAACCACCGAGACGCCGAGCAACCACGGGAAGAGGCCGAGGAGGAGCGCGACGACGAGCTCCGCTCCGAGTCCCGTTGGCGGACCCGACGTGAGCACGGTGATCGCCCCCACGAATCCCATCATGAGCGCCGAGAGTCCGACCATCGGCGCGAGCAGATTCGGGCGGACGACCGCGACGGCGGGGAGACCGATGACGATGGCGAGACCCACGGTGGCGGCGGAGAGCGGTCGGATGCCGAAAGCGAGCAGCGCCATCCCGTAGAGGAACAGCGGCGCGATCGTACCGGTCCGGATCACCCGGCCGATCATCGCGCGCTCCCCCAGCCGCGGATCTGGGTGTACGCGAAGATCACGCGGTCGCTCGCGCCGCGCCGATCGAAGGTGAAGGTCGGTATCCCCTGCGTCCGGGCGGCGAGCAGCTTCTGATGAAAGCCGCGACGTTCCTCGTCCTGCGCCCAGGCGAACGCCCGCGTCGCGCCCCGATCGGGGGCCCCCGGGTAGAACAGCGCGAGGTCCGGCAGGAACAGGTACGGCCGATGGCCGTGCGCGCGGAGGTTCGCGTGGGCGGCCGGGAGTCGTTCAAGCGAGCCGTTCGCAGCGCTGAACACGAACAGATGCGTCCCGATCCGGAGCCGCCGCGTCGTGTCCAGGAACAGCTGCGGTAGCTCGCACGGGCCGGTCCGGTGCTCCGCGAGGGCCAAGTTGTCCGCGAGCCGTCGGAAGTGGCGATTGCCCCGGCCGGGGCGGAGGAACTGGTGGACGCCCCCCGCGTAGGTGAGGAGCCCGACCTGGTCCTCGCCGCCGCGCGCGATCAGGCTCGCGAGGAGCCCGGCCGCTTCCACGCTCGCATCGAGCGCGCTGCGGCCCCAGAGCCCGGCCTCCATCGGGGGAGAAAGGTCGAGGACGAGGAGGAAGTCCTGCCGACTCTCCTGCTCGAACTCCCGCACGACGATGTTGTCGATCGTCGACCGTTTCCACGCCACGTGCCGGATATCGTCGGACGGCTGGTAGCCGCGCAAGGCCCGGAATTCGGTGCCGAACCCCCGCCGCCGGATCGAGAGCCCGGCCTGCATCCGCGTGAACAGCGCGACGCCGAGCTTGCCGAGCCGGCCCATCACGGACGACGGCACGATCATGAGCGGCCGCCCCCGGTCGAGGACAATCGGGTGCCGGACGAGCCCGAGTGCGTCCTCGGCGACGATCACGGTCGGGCCGAGGACGAAGGCGCCGCGGACCCGGGGGCAGATCGTATAGGCGAGGCGGATCACATCGCCGGGCCGGACCCACGTCGCGAGCGAGGCCGCGCCCCGCTCGACGTCGAACGAGGTGGGAACGACGTCGTAGACGTCCGCTTGGAATCCTGTGGTCGGGGAGCACCGGATCGCGACGGCGACCTCGACCTGGCCGTCCTGCGGGAGCCGGCGCGAACCCGCGGCCCGTTCGACGTGGAACTGCTCGGGGGTGAGGCGAAGGAACCGGACCGCCGCGACGACCATCTCGGTCGCGACGAACCCGAAGGCGGCGACCGCGACGAGCGCGACCAGCGGGTTCACCGTCACCAGGGCGAGCACCAGGGCGACGAGGGTCGCCGCGACCGCTTCCCAGCCGCGTCGCGTGATCATCGGCGCGTTCGTGCGTTCGGAGAGGTCGACGTCGGGCGGCTCAGCGGGGGACCACGGCCTTGCCGAGCGCGTCGCCCACGATCTCGCGGAGCACGGGTTCGAGACCGCTGCGTCCGGAGACGTACTGCTGCGTGATCGTCTCGGGGTGCAGGAGCAACCGGTGGTTGAGCACCTCGAAGGCGAGCGATTTCACGTCCTCCGGGGCGACGTACGTGCGGCCGTCGAGCAGCGCACTCGCCTTGGCGGCCCGAACGAACTGGACGCTGGCCCGGGGGGAGGCGCCGATGAGGATCCGGGCGTCGCCCCGCGTCCCCCGTACGACGGCACCAATGTACCGCAGCACCTCGTCCCGGACGTCGAGGGCGAGCGACCGGTCCCGGTAGCGCGTCAGCACCTCCGCGGTGAGGGGCGCGGGGGTCGCGACCTCGTCGATGCGGGAGCCGTGCCGTCGCATGATCTCGAACTCGTCGGCCTCGGAGGGGTAGCCGAGGAGGATGCGGAACAGGAGCCGGTCGAGCTCGGCCTCGGGGAGCGGGTAGGTGCCCTCCTGCTCGACCGGGTTCTGCGTCGCGATGACGATGAACGGCCGGGGGAGCGGGTAGGTGATCCCGTCCACCGTGACCTGGCGCTCCTGCATCGCCTCGAGCAGGGCCGACTGGACCTTCGGGGGCGCCCGGTTGATCTCGTCGGCGAGGATCACGTTCGCAAAGACCGGGCCGCGCCGGAACTCGTACTTCTGGGCGGCGGGGTTGAGGATGACGTTCCCGACGATGTCGGACGGCAGCATATCCGGCGTGAACTGGATCCGCTTGAAGCTCAGCGCGAGCGTGGCCGCGAACTGGCGAACGAGCAGGGTCTTGGCGAGGCCCGGGACCCCCTCGAGCAGGACGTGGCCCTCCGCGACGAGCGCGACCGCGAGGAGACGGATCACGCCGCCCAGGCCTACGATCGTCTCGCCGACCGACGACTGCAGGGCCGCCAGCATCCCTTCAGGGGTGAGCTCGCCCCCCACCGTCGGCGGTCGCGCCGCCGGGGCGACCGGGGGAGCGGCCGCCGGAGCGGGCGACGGGGCGCGGAGAGGTTCGGCGGGGGCCACGGCGTTCGGTTTCGACGGCATCGTCATCGATGGTTCTCCAAGGTGCGGATCCAGGATGTGGCGCGCTCGATCTCGCGGTCGATCGCGCGGAGGAAGCGGCTCCGGTCGTCCGCCTCGGTGCGCCAGAACGCCCACCGGACGAAGAACCGGCTCTCGCGCGAGATGGCGCTCGCGCGGAGACCGATGAGCTCGCGGTGGCACCGCCGCAGCTCGACCGCGTCCGAGATGCCCTGCCGGGCTCCCGCGCTGCGGGTGCGGGGCAAACGGTCGATCGGTTGACCGCGCCCGCGCTCGACGGCAGCGGCGAACCGGTCGTCGACCTCCTCGAGGACGCGGGAGTACTCCCCGTTCGCGAGGGCGAAGTACGTCTGGGAGACCAGGTCGGTCGACGGGGGCGACCAGCCTCCGGCCCGCCGCGCCGGGGCCCGGCGGGCCGAGCTGGGCCAGGCGAGCCAGAGGGCGAGGGCGATCACGAGCAGGGCGATGGGAAGCCCCAAGGTCGGTTCGCGAAACAGGCTGCTGAGCGCGCTCAGCGCGTCCCCGCTCACGCGCCCACCTCGGCCGGATCGGGGGAGGATCTCGAAGCGGTCACCGCGCCGGAGGGGCGGCGGGCGTCGTCGTGGCGGATGCCCTCGACGTACAGCGCCCACATCGCCCGCTGCGAGTAGACGCTTTGGACGAGCCGCTCGGGCGAGGGGAATCCTTCGGGGACGACGCCGCCGTACCGCAGCGGGAGGTACTGGTCGTGGAGCTCCTTCACGAACGGAAGGATCGGCTCCATCTCCGGCGTGACGCCGTGGACGAGGATGTCGTCGTGCGTCCAGTCCGGGGGGTAGCGGACGCCGTAGGCGCGCTGGAGGTCGGCCAGGACGGCCTCGTAGGCGTACAGGATCGCCCCTTCTCGCTCGCCCTGGACCCACCGGCGCTTCGTCTCGGTCAGGACCGGAACCTCGACCGGGCGCATCGTCTCCAGGATCACGAGGCGCGGGTGGAGGAGGCGACGGACCCATCCAGCGACCCGGCCGCGGGCGGGCCGGGCGTCGGGCTTAGGAGCGGCCAAGGTGCCGCCCACCCCCGCACGGTCTATAAACCTCGCATTCGGACCCCTTCGAGCCGCCGGCATCCGAGAACGCTCGCACGACGCGCCCCCCAGGTCCTAGATCGAACGCGGGGACGGTGACCGGCGGAGGTACAGCGCGTACGCCGTGCCGGCGGCTGCGAGGAGGACGGGCGCCAGGAAGAACAGCTCGAGGGCGATCCCTCCGGACGGAAGCAGCCGGAACGGCGAGACGGCCGGGGTCCCGTTGGTGGGCGGAGGGCAGTTCGGGGCGCAGCCGGTCATCGGGACCAGGTCGAGCCGGACATCGGGGAACGCGCCTCGGTACTCGAGATCGACGGCCGTGGAGTTGTTGAAGTACCCGTCCGCCTGGCCGAGGATCTCCGCCCGCCCCGGCGGTCTCAGGTTCGTGAAGTTCGCCCAGCCGAGCGGTCCGGTGACCGACGGTCGGCGGGAACCGATCGTGACGTTCCCACCCGCGATCGGGAGATGGGTCACGGAGTCCACGAGGCGAACGCTCACGTTCGCCCCGTAGAGGAGCAAGAGTGGAATCGGCACGATCGTTGCGTTGACCCAGCCGTGCGCCACCGGGAGCGCGGTGTGGTTCGGCAGGAACCCGGCGGCGGAGGCGAAGACCGTGTAGTTCGAGAGCGGTAAGGAGACGTTGAACCACCCGTTGGGGCCGGTCACGAACGGGATCGGGCTCCCGAACGCCGCGTTCCCGACCGGGACGATCGTTCCGCCGGCGCCGCCGATCGACGGGCCGTTCGGGTCGCGAAGAACGTGAACGTCGAATCCGCCGTACGAGAGGAGGTCGATCGTGACATTGACGCGCCCGGTGAACGGCACGACCCCGACCGCGGTGGCGTTGGCGTAGCCGGCGGCCGCGGCCGTGAACGTCGTCGGGCCCTCCGCTCCTTGGAAGACGGGGAAGCGGAGGTAGCCGTTGGCGTCGGTGGTGCCCAGGACGGAGGGGCCCAACGTCGACTGGAACAGGACGAGGATACCGGGGAGCGCGACGACCCCCAGGTTGGCGTACGTCGCGACCGTTCGGACCGTCAGCGCGGGGTACCGATCCATCTCGACGATGAGCCGATTGGTGGGAACGGGGAGTCGGGCGTAGGTGACGTTCAGGTGGTAGGTCGGGAACGTCGTCAGGATCCGTACCGTCTCGTTCGGTAGGTTCGTGAAGTTGGCGTAACCCCCGACGGTGGTGAACAGTTGGAGGCTGCAGTAGCCGGTGATGTTGACTTTGGCCCCGACGATCCCGAGACCCGTCGCCCGGTCGAGCACCCGGACCGACAGGGCGCTCGTGTTGGACCCGACGGGGCAATTGCCGACGCCTCCGCCCCCGGTGCTGCCCCCGCTCTCATCGCCCCCCCAGATGTTGCACCCGAAGTCGATGTCCGGGTTCTGGTCGAGGAACCATCCGTCGGCCGGGGGGGGCGACCAGGCGGTGCTCCCACCGACGAGGAACAGTCCCGGGCACTGGTTGGCGTTGAGGGCCGCAGCGGCTGAACCGAAGCGCGGGGTGGGACCTCCCGCGCTGCCGACGATGTCCCACTGGTGGATCGCCGGGGTGAAGATGAACGTGTCTCCGAGGGGAACGTACGTGTTGTTCCCCCAGACGAAACCTCCCGAGAGCATCGTGATGTTCCACGTCGAGACCCAGGCCTCGGAGGCCGCCCCGCGGGGGGCCGGGATGTCGCCGGTCTGGACGGCCGCGGTCCAGGTGCCCCCCACCGTGTAATTGTACAATTGGTTCGTGCAGAACGTCGCACAGCCGCCGAACAAGAGGAACGAGTCGGTCTGGGGAACCCAGACCATCGAGCTACCGAACATCGGGGGCGGGGCGACGGTCGTGGACGCCCGGCTCCATCGGAAGGTGGAGAGGTTGAGCAGCCATGTGTCGTTCCAGAACACGTACGCCCCGGAACCGCCCACCCGGTAGTCGCGGTCGCGCCCTCCCTCCAGGATCGCCACATTGCGGCTCGCGTCGACGGCGAACGCCGCCCCTTCGCGCGGGGGTGGCGCGATGGCGCCGGACCGGTTGACCCAGGAACGGTTGCGGAAATCGAAGACGAACGTCAGATTGTCGCACCGCCCCGTGGAGAGGTTCACAACGCCGCCGAAGGCGACGGCGAACTTGCCGCCGGGCATCGTCGCGAGCGAGAGATTCGCTCGCGGGGTCGGCGCACCGACGACCGGCCGCGTGTCCCACAATCCCGTGGCTTGACTGAAGGTGATCGTGATGTTGGTGAGGCCCTGAAGGCCCTGACCGCCGAACATCACGCCCGACCGGAGAGGGTCGCTCGCCGCCATGACCGCCCCCAATCCACCGACCTGGTCGACGGGGAACGGAGAGAACAAGTTGAGGGGTTGAGGGTCCCAGTCGTACGCGCCGGTGATCGCCGGCGAAGGGTGGGTGCGCGGGACCGAGGAGGTCGCCGGGGACGAGACGGCCTGGTCGGCCCGGGCGGCGGACGGGGTGACGTCAACGTGGCGGGGGGGGGTGGGTAGGCCGGAGCTCGCCGCGAGGCCCCCTACCGGGAGAAGGAGGAGGCCAAGGACCGCAACGAGCGCGAGGTGCAGCGCCCACCTCCTCAGAGTCGGACCCACCGGAAGCCTCGCGGGAGCGGTAAGAGGAGGCGAACTCGGGATAACAGTGGCGGAGCCAAACTTACGGGAGTCGATGACGAGCAACCTCGACCCGGAACCTCCCTCTATCGGGACGCAAAGCCCCATATCGTGAACCTCGTTCGCCCGCCTACGAGCGCGGTTCCCGACCCCGTAGTCCCGGCGACGCCCGAGGTGGGGCGCTTCGCGGTACCGTCACCCGACGAGCGCCAGGCCGTCGAGGCCCGGCTCGCCCGCTGGCAAGCGGCCGGGGTCGGCGCGCGAATCTGGAAGAAGGATCCGACCGTTTGGTTCGATGCGATCCGGCCCGAGATCGTCGACCGACTCGGTTGGCTGGGTCTTCCGGAGGCGATCAGCGGCCGCCTCGAGGAACTTCGGGGATTCGCCGACGAGACCCGGGAGGCCGGGACCCAGAACGTCGTCCTGCTGGGGATGGGCGGCTCCAGCCTCGCTCCGGAAGTGCTCGGCCGGACCTTCGGGGCCGCCAAGGGATTTCCGACGCTCTCCGTTCTCGATAGCACCCACCCGGGTGCGGTTCGTGAGGTAGAGGGAGCGATCGACCCCAACACCACCTTGTTCCTCGTCTCCAGCAAGTCGGGGACGACGACGGAGACGCTTACGCTGTTCCGCTACTTCTGGGAACGCGTCGCGGCCACGACCTCGGCGCCGGGCCGCCGGTTCGTGGCGATCACGGACCCGGGAACGCCGCTCGAGGCCCTGGCCCGGACCCGCGGGTTCCGGACCACCTTCGCCGCCGCCCCGGACCTCGGGGGGCGGTACTCCGCTCTCTCCGTCTTCGGGATGGTGCCAGCGGCGCTCATCGGCATCGACCTCGATCGGCTGCTCGCGTCCGCGCGGGCGATGGCGTCCGCCTGTGGGCCGGAGCGAAGTGCGGACCGACATCCGGGACTCCAGCTGGGCGCGCTGTTGGGGGAGCTCGGCCGTCGCGGCCGCGACAAGGTGACGATCTGGACCTCCCCCGAGCTCTCCGCCTTCCCCATTTGGGTCGAGCAGCTGATCGCCGAGAGCACCGGGAAGGACGGCCGAGGTCTGGTCCCGATCGCGTCGGAGGCGTTCCGTCCCCCCGAGTTCTACGGGAGCGACCGGGTCGTCGTGGACCTCGCGCTCGCGGGCGACCGGAGCCGGGAGTCGGCGTTGGAGGCCCTCGAACGACACGGGGTGCCAACGGTCCGTCTCCGGTGGGACGACCGCTTCGCGCTCGGGGGCGAATTCTTCCGGTGGGAGTTTGCCATCGCCTGCGCGGGGGTCGCCCTCGGTATCCACCCATTCGACCAGCCGGATGTCGAGTTCGCGAAGGTCCTCGCTCGGCAAGCCCTCGCGGCGCCTCCCCCGACCTCTACGAACCCTCCGGCGGCCTCGCCCGGGTCCTCGCCGGAGTTCGCGGAACTCGTCGATGTGCGGCACCCCGGCGAGTACATCGGCCTCCAGGCCTACCTCGCGCCGTCCGACGACCTGGACCGGGCGCTGGACCGGCTCCGCCGAGCGGTCGGGGACCGTTTGACCGTACCGACCACGCTCGGGTACGGTCCGCGATTCCTCCATTCCACCGGGCAGCTCCACAAGGGGGGGCCCCCGACGGGGGCGTTCGTCCAACTCGTCGACGCAGCGATTCCAGACCTCCCGGTACCCGGGAGCGAGTTCACCTTCGGTACCCTCATCCATGCTCAGGTCCGGGGGGACGCGACCGCGCTCCGCCAGCGGGGACGGACCGTGGTGACGTTGGCGGCGCCCGGCGCGGCGGTGGAGTTCGTGGATGAGGTCGCCGCGTGGGTGGAAGCGCGCCCGCGTGGCTGACGTTCCTTCGAAGGGAGAGCAACATGGAAGTGGGCATGGTCGGGCTGGGACGGATGGGCGCCAACATGGCCGAACGGCTCGTCCACGGCGGCCACCGGGTCGTGGGGACCGCGCTCCATCGCGAGGTCGTCGACGCCGCGGTCGCCCGCGGGATCGTCGGCGCGTACTCGCTCGAGGAGCTGCTCAAGAAGCTCACCCCGCCGCGCGTGATCTGGCTCATGATCCCCGCCGGCGACCCGGTCGACGCCACCCTCAACGCGCTCCTCCCGCAGCTCGGTCCCGGGGACCTGATCGTTGACGGCGGCAACTCGTACTACAAGGACACCTTGCGTCGCAGCGCCACGCTCGCGGCGAAGGGCTTCCCGTACGTGGACGTCGGCACGAGCGGAGGGATCTGGGGGCTCGCCGAGGGGTACAGCCTGATGGCCGGAGGGCCGGTCGAGGCGGTCACCCGCATTTCGCCCCTCCTCCAGACGCTCGCCCCCGCCCCGGACCGTGGATGGGGGCGCGTCGGACCGACCGGGGCCGGTCACTTTGTCAAGATGGTCCACAACGGGATCGAGTACGGGATGATGCAGGCGTACGCCGAAGGATTCTCGATCCTGAAGCACAAGGGGACGATGGAGCTCGACGTGACGCAGGTCGCCGAGATCTGGCGGTTCGGCAGCGTCGTCCGCTCCTGGCTCCTCGACCTGACCGCGTCCGCGTTGCACGAGAACCCCGAGCTCGCCGGGATCAAGCCGTTCGTGGTCGACTCGGGCGAGGGCCGGTGGACGGCAACGGAAGCGTTCGACCTCGACGTGCCGGCGCCCGTGATCACGCTCTCGCTGATCGACCGGATCCGCTCCCGCGAAGCCGAGTCGTTCGGCGACAAGCTCCTCGCGGTGATGCGCTCCAAGTTCGGCGGCCACGCCGTCGAGCACGAAGGCTGAGCATGGCCGGCCCGGCGCCCCCCCCGACCCGCCCGCTGTTCGTCGTCGTCGGCGCGACAGGCGACCTGATGCGTCGGATGCTCCTCCCGGCCCTCTACGGCCTCTCCGCGGACGACCATCTTCCTGCGGAGAGCGCCGTGCTGGGCGCCGCGCGAACCTCCTCGTTCGACGACGCCAGCTACCAGGCATGGGCGGCCGCCGGTTTGAAGGAGTTCTCGCCGTACCATCCCGACGCCATCGACCCCTGGTGCCGGAAGGTGCTGCACTACCAGTCGATCGGCGAGGGAACCCCCGCCGATTACCAGAACCTCGCCGCCCGGGTCGCCAAGGTCGAGGCGGATCACCAGCTCAGCGGCGACCGGGTCCTCTACCTCGCCCTACCGTACGAGGCGTTCGCGCCGACGATCAAGGGACTCGCCGAGGCCGGGTTGAACCACGGTCCGGGATGGACCCGGATCGTCATCGAGAAGCCGTTCGGCCGCGACCTGGAGACGGCGCGTGACCTGAACGCGCTCGTCCACACGTACTTCGACGAACCGTCGATCTACCGGATCGACCACTATCTCGGAAAAGAGACCGTCCAGAACCTGCTCGTGCTCCGGTTCGCCAACGTTCTGTTCGAATCCCTGTGGAGCCGGGATCGTGTGACCAAGGTCGAGATCACCGTCGCGGAGGACCTCGGCGTCGAGGCGCGCGCCGCCTACTACGACCGCGCGGGGGCGCTCCGGGACATGGTCCAGAACCACCTGACCCAGCTCCTGTCGCTCATCGCCATGGAGGTCCCCGCCGCGTTCGACGCGGACGCGATCCGCAACGAGAAGGTGAAGGTCCTGCATTCGATCGCCCCCGTCGAACCCGAGCAAGCGGTCTTCGGTCAGTACACCGCGGGATGGATCGCCGGGGCGGCCGTTCCCGCCTACCGTTCCGAGAGCGGCGTTCCCGCCGGCTCGACGACGGAAACGTTCGTCGCGCTGCGGCTCAAGATCGAAAACTGGCGGTGGCAAGGCGTTCCGTTCTATCTTCGGACGGGGAAGCGCCTGGGAAACCGCGTCACGCAGGTCGTGGTGAACTTCCAGCGACCCCCGGTGACGTTCTTCCGGGACCTCGACCCCGACGAGGTCCACTCGAACGAGCTCGTGATGACGCTCCAGCCGGACGAAGGTTTCGACCTCGTCTTCGAGGTGAAGGCGCCGGGCCAGACGGTCGCGACCAAGACCGAGCGGATGCGGTTCCGGTATGCGGAACAGTTCGGGAATCTCCCCGACGCCTACCAGACGCTCCTCCTCGACGTCGTCGAAGGCGACGCGACGCTGTTCGTCCGCGCCGACGAGGTCGAAGCTTCCTGGCGCCTCTACGCCAAGCTCCTCGCGCAGCCGCCGGCCCCGCACGACTACGCCGCCGGCTCGTGGGGCCCGGACGCGGCGCAGGGACTTCTGCATCCGGACGAAGAGCCGTGGTCCCGTCCGTGAGGACGACGGTCGAAGTCCTGCCGGATTCGGAAGCCCTCGCCACGAAGGTCGGCGAGCGACTCGCCGAAGCGGGACGCACCGCCGTTGCGCGTTCAGGTCGATTCCTGCTCGTGCTGCCGGGCGGAACGACGCCGCTCCCGCTGTTCCGCTGGCTGGCGGGACCGGGCCTCGCGCGCCTCCCGTGGGAATGGACCCATCTGCTCTGGGGCGACGAGCGGTGCGTCGCGCCGGATGATCCGCGCAGCAACTACGGCGCGGCGTTCGCCGAGTTCCTTGCCCGGGTGCCGATCCCCCCCCGCCAGGTCCACCGGTGGCTGGGCGAGGTCATCCCCCCGGCCGCGGCGGCGGCCGCCTTCGAGGAGATGTTGGGGAGCCTCGTCGGGTCGGGAGGCCGCTTCGTGGCCGGAAGGCCGGTGTTCGACGTGATGATATTGGGTATCGGTCCCGACGGCCACACGGCCTCGTTGTTCCCGGGTCGTCCGGCGGTGGAGATCACGAACCGCTGGGTCGCGGTCGAGTCGGAGCCGCCTCGTGACCCGAAGGTTCCGCGGCTCACGCTGACGTTGCCGGCGCTCTCGGCCTCGCGCGACGTCTACTTCCTCGCGACCGGGGTCGAGAAACGGGAAGTGGTCCGGCGCGTCCTGCTCCCCAGCCCCGAACCCCCCGTCCCCGCGGCGCGCGTCGGAGCGACCGACGCGCGGACGTTCTTTCTCGACCGATCTTCGGCCGACGGCATGCCGGGAATCGACCCCCGGGTGCGGACCGAGCCCGGGGTGGCATGAGGTTCCGGGGCGAGCGCGACGCGTTCGGTGCGCCGGGCATCACCCCCCGGTGGACGGCCGGCGACAAGGAAGGTGTCGGGACCAGCTATTCGGCCGATAGTCGCGTATGGTTCACGATCCAACGCGGGATCCTGACCGAAGCCTACTTCCCCCTCATCGACCACCCCCAGATCCGCGACCTGCAGTACCTCGTCGCCGACGGCCACGGGCTGTTCCACGAGGAAAAGCGGCATCTCGCGTCGCGCGTCGCCCGGCTCAGCGACCACGCTCTGGGCTACCGCGTGACCGCAAGCGACCCCGAGCGGCGCTACGTGCTCGAGAAGGAGGTGATCGCTCACCCCCATCTTCCGGCCGTCCTACTCCGAACGACGTTCACGCCGCGCGCCGACCTCGACCCTCCGCTCCATCTCTACGCGTTGCTGGCCCCGCACCTCGACGTCGGAGGGGCGGGCAACAACGGCTACGTCGTCGAGCTCACCGACCGGTCGGTCCTCGTCGCCGAACGGCACGGGACATGGCTCGCGTTGGGCGCCGACGCGGAGCTGCCCCACCTCTCGGTCGGGTTCGTCGGCCGCAGCGACGGGTGGACCGACCTCGCGGACAACTACCGCATGGATTGGGAGTTCGACCGGGCCCTCGACGGGAACCTCGCGCTGATCGCGGAGGTCGAGGTTCCCGACGCCGGCGAGTTCACCCTCGCCCTCGCTTTTGGCCAGAGCCTGGAGAGCGCGATCGCGACGCTGCTCCAGAGCCTCGGCACCCCGTTTTCGGCCCTGCGCCAGCGGTTCAGCCGCCAGTGGGACCGGGCCTGTGAGAAGATCCGGCCGCTCGAGCGCCGGAGCCACGACCGGGGCAATCTGTACCACGCCAGTTACAGCCTGCTCCTCGGCCACGAGGACAAGACGTTTCCCGGCGCGTTCATCGCGTCGCTCTCGATCCCGTGGGGCAACGCGAAGGGCGACGACGACCGCGGAGGGTACCATCTCGTTTGGACCCGCGACCTTGTGAAGACCTCGCTCGGGCTCCTCGCGGTCGGGCAATCGGAGACCCCCCTTCGGGCGCTCATCTACCTCGCGGCCGCGCAGCAGTGGGACGGCGGTTTCCCGCAGAATTTCTGGCTCGACGGGGAACCGTACTGGCGGGGCGTGCAGCTCGACGAGGTCTCGTTCCCGATCCTGCTGGCCCACCGGTTGCGGCACGATGAGGCGCTGCAGAGCTTCGACCCGTACCCGATGATCCTGCGCGCGGCCCGGTTCCTGATCGACCGCGGTCCGGCGACGGGGCAGGAACGGTGGGAAGAGCTCAGCGGGTACTCTCCCTCGACCCTCGCGGCGAACATCGCGGCGCTCGTCGCCGCGAGCGTTTTCGCCCGGGACCGGGGCGATGCGTTGACGGAGCGGTTCCTGCTGGAGTACGCCGATTTTCTGGAGAGCCATCTCGAGACGTGGACGGTGACCACGTCGGGTACCCTCGACCCGACGATCCCCCGGCACTACATCCGGATCCGACCGGTGCGGCTCGATGACCCCCGCCCGGACGAGGACCCGAACACGGGGACGGTCGAACTGCCCAACCTCCCGCCCGGCACGGCGAACGTCTTCCCGGCCAAGGAGATCATCGACCCCGGGTTCCTCGAACTCGTCCGGTACGGTATCCGGTCGCCGCACGACCCGGTCGTCGTCGACTCGCTCCGCCTCGTCGATCGGTTGCTGAAGGTGGAGACGCCGTCCGGGCCGGTCTGGCACCGCTACAACCACGACGGCTACGGCGAGCCGGAGGACGGGGGGCCGTTCCTCGGCACCGGGGTCGGTCGCGCCTGGCCGCTCCTCACCGGGGAGCGGGGGATGTACGAGTTCGCCGCGGGGAGGGACCCGGCGCCGTTCGTCCGGGCGATGGAGCGGTTCGCGAGCGCTACCGGACTCCTCCCCGAGCAGGTCTGGGACCGGCCCGCCGGTTCGACCCGCCACTTCGCGCTCGGAAAACCGACCGGGGCCGCGATGCCGCTCCTCTGGGCCCATTCGGAGTATCTCAAGCTCCTGCGGTCGATCGACGACGGCGCGGTGTTCGGATGCATCCCGGAGGTCTCGGCGCGGTACCTCGCGGCCGGTCCGCCGCGCCGGCGATTCGAGGTGTGGAAACCGAACCGACAGACCGCCGTCGCTCACGCCGGCGGAACGCTCCGGGTCCTCACGAGCGAACCGTTCCGGCTCCACGTGAGTCGGGACGGCTGGGCGACGGTCGAGGACCTCGACTCTGTGTCGACGGCCCTCGAGCTCGAGTACGTGGACCTCAACCTCCCCGACGGCGAACGCGGGACGGTCATATTCACGTTCTTTTGGCCGCGCCGTCCCGGCTGGGAGGGTCGCGACTACGCCATCGAGATCGTCGCCTGACCGGCGATCGGGCACGCCATGGCTCGCTCGGTCGGCCGGCGCGCGTCGGACCCGACGGCGCTCGCTCTGGCTAAGCTGGAATTCGACCGGCGTCACGGAGCGACCGACCTCGCGGTGAGGGCGCTACGGGTCGCGGGGTCGGGAGTTCGGACGCTTGCTAGTCTCCCTGACAAGGAGAGCCGCGCGAAAGTACGATCGTGGGGGCGGACGATCGCGGCCGCCCAGCCCGCGATGGGCGCGATGGTGGTGGCGGGCGTCGAGCTTCAGGGACTCGCTCGGAGCACGCCCGAAGGACGGCTCGGGGCGGCGGTCCGGACGTGGAGCCGTGTCGCCCGGAATCGGATCGAGAACGAGCTCCCGGCCGTCGTGCGCACCGGCCGAGACTACTTTCCCCCTCAGGCGGAGGTGGTCACCCTCAGCCGAAGCGCGACGATTCTCCGCTTGCTGACGTCGCTTCGGGATCCGTCCGTCCCGCGCCAAGTCACCGTGCTCCGTAGCGAGCCCGGGGGAGAGGGAGTGTCCGCGAGTCGGGCGATGTCGGCCGCGGGGCTCCGCGCGCGTTGCGTCGACGACGAGCGGGTCGACGAGGCGGTCGGCCCGGCCGACCTCGTTGTCGTCGGGGCCGACTCCCTCCTGGCCGACGGGTCGATCATCCACAAGGTCGGGACCCGACGCCTGGCCGAGCGCGCGCGGCGATGGCATGTGCCGGTCGTCGTCGCCGTGGGACTCTCCAAGCTGGTCCCATGGCGGGAGCGTTCGTCGAGCGCGCTCCCCGCGCTGTTCGACCGAACGCCCCCCGGCCTCATCGGGGAGTACTGGACCGACCGCGGGCGGTGGCGTCGACCCGACGTCGTGGCGGAGGCGCGTCGGCGGAGCGCCGATCGGGGCGTCGTTCGACCGCGATCCTGACGCCGAGTACGCTCCGACCGGGGACCGCGATCTAGGCCGTTCGACCAACTTTGGTGGGGTGGCCGGCGAAGGCGAGGATGTCGGATTGGGCCCGGGCGAACTCCTCGGGTGCGTGCTGCCGAGGTTCGAGGAATCGCAGTTCCTCCCAAAGCTCCGACGACCCGGGAGGGGCGCGTTCGACGGTGGAGCGGTAGATGAAATGGAGGTCCCAGTGCGGGTCGTCGGTGTCGCCGGCGGCTCGGTGATAGGTCTCGGAGACGATCAGGGGCGACGGCGGCCGGAACTCCGGGGACCCGAGCTGCTCGCGTGCGATCCGCTCGGCCGCCTGGTCCGGAGATTCGAACACCGCGAGATGGCTGGACGGAAGCATCCACCGAGTTCCCGTTCGAGCGGCCCGCTCCGGCCCCAGCGCGCCCGCGGCCTGCCAACGCACCGCACCCGTCCGGATCCGTCCGGCGAGGACCCTCTCGGGTTCGCTCCGAGGGGAGAGAACCAGGAACGCGGAGAGGCAGAGACCATCCCGGGGAAGGGGCTCGACGTCGGTCCCTACACGGCCGTCCGACCGGAACCTACAGAAGCGGCGCGGGGCGTCCATCGGCGGACGGAACGGCGGGAACTACAAGAACTCCTGTTTCTGCTCCTCGGCCGTTGTCGGACGCGAAGACCCCGCCGGAATCCGCGGCGCATCGCCCCTCCGGGGGACCGACCGCGCCGGGACGCGTCGTGATCGGGCTCGCCGGCCTGGGGGGGGCCGGCAAGGGGGAGGTCAAGGAGCTGATCCTCGCCCTTCGGCCGGGCACGACCATCCACCTGCGGACGATCGTCGAGGAGGAGCTCGCCAAGCAGGGCCGCCCCGTGACCAACCACAGCCTCCGGGAAGAGGCGACCCGGCTGCGGGAGCTCGAAGGTCCGGCCGCGCTGGCTCGGCGGGCCGCCCCCAAGGTGTTGGCCGCGCTCGAGCGGTATCCCACGATCGTGATCGACTCGATCAAGTCCGCCGACGAGACGCGCGTCTTCCGGGCCACCCTGCCCGGCCGCGTCGTCGTGCTCGCCGTCGTCGCCCGCCCCGAGCTCCGGTTCCACCGATTGGCCGCGCGGGGATTGCCCTGGGACATGAGCGACCGGGCCAGCTTCGACTGGCGCGACCAGGTCGAGTCGGGTTGGGGGACCGCCGACGCCGTCGCGCAGGCCGACTACACGATCCTCAACGAGGGCACCCGCGACGAGCTCGCCGAGAAGGTGCGTCGGTTCGTCCAGTGGGTGGACGATTCTCGCCAAGCGTAGGTCGGGGCGGCGCGCGTACGCCTAGGTCGAGGCGTGCGTCGGCCCGTCGGCGGCGTGCCCCGGTGGAGGGGGGGACCGCCCCGGAGCGAGGAGCGTATCCCGCGCCCGCTGCAGGTGCGGCTCCGGCAGGATCGACTGGACGACATCCGTGACGACTCCGCGAGCATCGAGGAAGAACGTCACACGTTTCGCGAGCCCGATCAGGTTGAGGATGCCGTAGGAGCGGGCGATCTCCTTCGTGCGGTCGGGGATCATCGGGAAGTCGGCCCGGCACTCCTCGGCGAACCGGCGCTGCGATTCCGGGGCATCGACGCTGATCCCGGCGATGCGGACGTTCCGGGCTCGGAGTTCCGGGTACAGGTCGGAGAACCCCCTCGTTTCCGAGGCGCAGCCGCGCGTGAAGGCCTTGGGGAAGAAGTAGAGGACGACCGGACCCCCCCGCCACTCGGAGAGCCGGAACGGCTGGCCATCGGCCGCCGTCGCCACGATCTCCGGGGCGACCTCGCCAGGCTTCGTCGTCCCACCCGAAGCTCAAAGCGGGAAGGGGGTATCTATAGTCTGACCTGACGACCGGACGGGGGGACGTCGGTCCGGGGCCGCGGTTCAGCGACCCCGATGGCGCCGGGAGACCACGTAGGCCCCGCCGACGATCACGGCCCCCGCAACGACCGCGATCCCTACCCCGACGAACGCCCACGAGGGCAGAGAACTCGCCGTGCTCCCGTCGTCGGGCGCCGGGAGCGCGGCGAGGGTGATCGGCACGTCCGTCGCGTTCCCCGGGGTGACGCTCTCGTTCGCGAAGAACGGTTGGAACCCGGTCGCGCTCGCTGTGATCGTGTGCGGGCCCGGAGCGAGCGTCACGTTGAACACGCCGTCGGCCGTCGCGATGGCGCTCCCGTCGATCGTGACGACCGCCGCGAGGGGAGCGACCGAACCGGTCAGGTAGCCCGGACGTAGCGCGAAGGAGACCGAGGTCGAGGCCCCGGCTCCCGCCACCGTAAGAGTCCCCGCGGCCGGGCTCGCCTCGTAGCGGTTCTCCGTGGTGACGATGTAGGTGAAGGTCCCGTTCGGTTCGTGCAAGCCGAGCGTGGTCCCGGTCCCCGTCGCTTGAGAGCCCCCGATCGCGATGGTCCACGCCAGGTTGGCGGGCCGGTTCTCGCTTACGAAATCGACCATGTAAAGGAACGCCGAGAAGTTGACGACGTGCAGGGTGTTCGTTCCATTCACGACAAAAGTTCCCGCCCAGATGGCGGCGACGTATCCGGCGACGGGGGCGACGACGAACGTGTACGTCCCGTTGGTCTCGTTGAAGACGAGGGAGGATGACATCCCGCTCTGGACCACGCCGGAAGCGGTGACCGACCAGGGCGTTCCTCCCGGGAGCCCGACCGCGGTGAACGTCGCCACGTAGTACGACGGCCGAGCGAGGACGATCGCGAGGTACTCGCCGCGGTACACGCTGACGTTGAGGGAGGTGACCGTTCCGGCCGGACCGTCGAGCCTCAAATGGTAGGTGCCCGGACCGAGGGTGAGGTTCACGTCGTTCCCAACGTAGGCGTGGGGAGTTCCCCCCACGTACAGCGTGCCGGCGGGAACCGTCGGAATCGAGGCATTGAGGATCGAGACGTTGCGGGCATCGTAGAGGAGGCCGAGCAACCCGGTGCCGTTGACCTCGTGGGCGGACAAGGTTCCGTCGGCCGCGCCGACGGCGCGGGAGGAGACGAAGTTCTGGAGCACCACCCCCGGGTTGCTCCCGAAGTTGTACGCAATCGGGACCGCCGGGAAGTTGTGTCCGTTCCACCGCTCGAGCGTCTAGTCCAGGTTGGAGAGCACGTCGTTCTCGGTGGATCCGGGGCTGGAGGTCCCGGTGAAATCGAATTCGGCGTCGAAGAACACCCCGATCGGGGTGTACTGGT
This sequence comes from Thermoplasmata archaeon, assembly GCA_022749895.1. Lineage (GTDB taxonomy): Archaea > Thermoplasmatota > Thermoplasmata > Lutacidiplasmatales > UBA184 > Lutacidiplasma. The sequence goes on along the minus strand of JAKIWS010000004.1, from coordinate 12,253 downwards.
AGCCCGTGACCCAGAATCCGGAGTCGCCCCAACCGCGCGCCGCGTTGACGCTCACATTGTCGTAGGTCACCCATCCAAAACCGTCCGCGTACTGGAACGCGACGTGCGGGGTCCCGGTCGCGTCGCTCGAAATGACGCGCACGGAGACCGTCGTGGGATAGCTCAGGTACACGAAGTTGCCCGGCAGGCCGTAGGCCGCGACGGCCGCGTACCACGTGGTCGACCCAATCGAGTTGATCGTCCCGTTCCCCGACACGTCGCCCGCGTTGAGGTGGCCGGCGGAGGAGGATAGGTTCCAGACATTGTTCAGGAAGTACACGGACTTGGCCGAGGTGTTGATGTTCACGACGTTCTGGATCCAGTAGTCGAGCTCGTTCGGTCCGTTCGTGAGGTGGAGCACCACGTTCAGTTGGAACGTCATGTCGTACGCCGCGGTCCCGGCCCCGGACTTGTAGGTGAGCAAGCTCCGGATCGAGGCCGACGCCTGGAACATCGACGTCGAGTAGTAGTAGGGGTTCTGAGCGGCGTCGACGCCGTAGTCGGTGACGCCCGCGGGAGCCGGCTCGGTCGTGTGAAACGTGTACGGGCTCACGGCCGAGGGGCGGGGTGTGGTCGCCGCGAGGTGTCCGCTGGCGTGAATCGGAGCGAGACCGAGCGGCGATCGCGCCGCGCCGGCCGCCGGGATCGGAGGCGCTCCCGGGGAGATAGGGCGCGTCAACAGCGGCCCGACAGATCCGGCGACGAGCAGGACGAGGATCCCGGCCGCCAAGCACCGCCGACCAGAACGGCCCGAGCGGGTGAGGCCGAGACGTGGAATCGCGGGCGGGCGATCCGCCGTGAAGGACAGCATGAGTAACTGGCTGGAAGGATCAGAATCCCTATCCGTGCGCGCCGACCGACGGGCACTACTTAGACTTTCACACAACTCATCATCCGTGAGAACGGCGCGTTCGTCCCCGTGGCACGGAGGGCCGTGGGCAGGCGTTATTTGCCGCGACGGCGGCCGATGGCCGGAGCGAAAGCTGGTGACGGCCGCCCACGCACAGTCGGCCGCGAGTGGGGCCCCCCGACTCCTCTTCTCGACGACCGCCGGCGAGATCCAGACGGTGGCGGCGCGGGACCTCGCTCGCGTCCGGGCCCTATGGCGTCACCTTTTGGACGTCGCGGGTACGAGAACCGTCGCCAACACGTGGGCCGTGTACGACGAGCTCGTGTGGACGGCCGCTCAAGTCCTCGTGGAGGGCCGTCTGCTCGCCCGGGTGCACCCCGACGCGGCTCTGCGCGAAGCCGGCGAGACCGCGAGCCGGCAGGCGGAGCAGCTCGCCACCGAGGTCGACCTCGACCCCCGGGTCCTGGCCGCCATCGAATCGATCCCGCTCGACCCGGAGGACCCCCCGACCCGGTTCGCCATCGGGAAGGTTCTTCGGAGGATGCGGCGGAACGGTGCCGGGCTGCCCGACGCGACGCGAGCGAAGGTTCGCGAGCTGCAGTCCGAGACCGTGCGCCTGGGCCTCGAATTCGAGCGCCACATCCAGGACCGGCTCCGGCCGTTTACGTTCCACGGCCCGGCGGAGCTGGAGGGCCTTCCGGCGGACTACGTGGCCGCCCATCCCGCGTCGGCCGACGGGACGGTGCGGGTCACGACGAGCTATCCTGACGCCTTTCCGGTGTTCAAGTACGCGCGCAGCGAGGCGGTTCGCCGGCGACTCGCCGTCGAGTTCCTCAACCAGGCGTACCCCGAGAACATGGCCGTCCTCGCGGAGCTCCTCGACCAACGGCGGGCTCTCGCGCGGGAGCTCGGCTACGCGGACTACGCCGCGTACGCGACGGAGGACAAGATGATCGGCACCCCGAGCGCGGCGGCCGAGTTTCTGACCCGCGTCCACCGGGCGGCCGAAGCGCCGGCCCGCCGGGAGTTCGCGACGCTCCTCGCCCGAAAGCGGCAGGACGAACCCGGCGCCACGTCGGTGGGATTCTGGGACGCGGCGATGTTCGGGGGCGACGTCGGGTACTACACGGAGAAGGTACGCTCGGAGCAGTTCCGGGCCGACGCCCGGGAGCTTCGGGTCTACTTCCCGTTCGAGAAGGTGCGGGACGGCGTGATGCGGATCTCCTCCGAGCTGTTCGGGATCCGGTTCGTCCGCGTCGAGGAACCCCGGAGGTGGCACCCCTCGGTCGAGGTGTTCGACCTGTTCGACGGGGACCAGCGTCTGGGGCGTTTCTACCTCGACCTTCACCCCCGGGAGGGAAAGTTCACCCACGCGATGTGCGCCGAGGTCGTGCTCGGCGTCGCCGGACGGGCCGCCCCCGAAGCCGCGCTCGTCTGCAACTTTCCCGAACCGGGGCTGGGCCAGCCGGCGCTCATGGAACCGTCCGACGTGCTGACGTTCTTCCACGAGTTCGGCCATCTGCTCCACGAGATCTTCTCGGGCCGCGCTCGATGGACCGCCAACATCATGGGCGAGATCGAGTGGGATTTCGTCGAAGCCCCGTCCCAGTTCCTCGAGGAGTGGGTGCGCGACCCGGCGACGCTCCGCCGCTTCGCGCGCCATCATGCGACCGACGAGCCGATCCCGCTCGACCTCGCGGAGCGGTGGCGCCGCGCCGAGACCGTGAGCCAGGCGAACATCGTCCTCCGGCTGGTCGCCCACGCCGCGATCTCGCTGGAGTTCTACCGCCGCGACCCGAAGGAGATCGACACCACGGCCCTCGCCCGCGAGCTGTGGGAAAAGTACCAACTCGTCGACTGGGTCGACGGCGCCCACATCGAATGCCGTTTCGGGCACCTGGTCGGCTATTCCGCCCTCTACTACACGTACAGCTGGTCGCTCGTCATCGCCAAGGACCTCTTCGAGCGCTTCCGCGCCGCCGGCCCACTCATGAACCCCGAGGAGGGTCGGCGTTACCGTCGCTCGATCTTGGAGCCCGGAAGCTCGCGACCGGCCTCCGAGCTCATCCAGGACTATCTGGGGCGCCCGTCCTCGATCGAGGCGTTCGAGCGGTGGCTTTCCGTCGGACCCTCGACGGACGCACCGTCGCGCTCGTAGGGCTTTCCTACTCCCCGAGTCCTGGGCGGCCGGTGGGGCACCGGAACGATGAAGGTGGGCATCCTTGGGAGTGGGGACGTGGCAAAGAGCCTAGCGAAGGGATTCCTGGGGCGCGGCGACGAGGTCCGGTTCGGGACGCGGGATCCCGCGAAGGCCGAGCTCCGAGCGTGGGCGGTCTCCGCCGGCCCACGGGCGAGCGTGGGAACGCTTCCGGAAGCGGCGCGGTTCGCGGAACTGGCGGTCTTGGCCGTGCCGGGCGTCGCGGGTCCGGAGGCCCTTCGCCTCGCCGGCGCGAGCCATCTCGCGGGCAAAGTCGTGATCGACGTGACCAACCCCCTGGTCTTCCATGAAGACGCACCGCCGACCCTCTCCGTCGGGCACACCGACAGCGCGGGAGAACAGGTCCAGCGCACGATCCCGGATTCCCAGGTGGTGAAGGCGTTCAACACGGTGAACAACAGCCAGTTCGTCCACCCGAAGTTCCCCGGGGGGACTCCGGAGATGTTCATCTGTGGAAACGATGCGGGGGCGAAGGCCACCGTGACGACGATCCTGAAGGATTTCGGGTGGCCGACCATCGATATCGGCGGGATCGAAGGGAGCCGCCTCCTCGAGCCGCTCTGCATCCTCTGGGTCCACGCGGCCCTCCAGCTCGGAAGCTGGGATATCGCGTTCAAAGTCGTACGGAGCCAGTCACTCACAACCGAGTCCCCACGCCCGTAGCTCGACCGGCTCGGCGCTCGGCCGCGGCTCCCGACTAGCCGGCGGGCGGCGGCGCAAGATAGCGATCGAAGAAGCTCGCGATCCGCTCGAGGGCCACGCGCTGATTCTCCTTCCGGACGACCCCATGTCCCTCGTCCGGGAACGCGAGCAGGTCGACCTCCCGGTGCTTCACGCGCAGACGCTCGACGATCTGCTCGGCCTCGTGGAGGGGGACCCTCGGGTCGTTGGCCCCGTGGATGACCAAGAGCGCGGCCGTGATCGTGTCGACGTGGTTGATCGGGGAGATCGATTCCAGGAACGCGCGGTCGTCGGCGAGCGACCCGTACTCGACCTCGCGAAGGCGTCGCCGCCACGGCCCGGTTTCGGAGAGGAACGTGACAAAATTGGCGATCCCGACGATGTCGACCGCGGCGACGAAGAGGTCCGGAAACGTGCTGATCGCGGCGAGCACCATGAACCCGCCGTAGCTCCCGCCCCGTACCCCGAGCGGTCCCGCGCCGATCGTGCCGTTGGCCCGGAGAGCATCGACCAGGTCGCGCAGGTCGCGGACCGAGTCCATCCGCTTCCGGACGTCGTCCAGATGGACGAACGTGCGGCCGTACCCGGTACTTCCGCGAACGTTCGGAGCGATGACCCGCCATCCCTCCCCCACGAGGAACGCGGTGGTCCGATTGAACGACGGCCGTGCTTGGCCCTCCGGTCCACCGTGGATGTCGAAGATCGTCCCCCGGATCTTCCCCGAGGTCGGGGCATACACCCAGTACGGTACGCGAACGCCGTCGGTCACCCGGACCGAGCCGAGTTTCGGCGGGTTCACCTGGGCCGGCAGCGGGTCCGCCGGTCGGGTCAATCGACGCTCTTTCCCTGTCTCGATCTGGCGCACGTAGAGGTCCTGACCTTCGACCGAGCTCACGGAGTAGACGAACGAGCTCCCATCCGGCGCCCAGTCGAGACCTTCGATGACCCCGCGCGGGCCCGAGGTGAGCGGGCGGTCCTCGAAGCTCTCCAGGTCGAAGAGGTGGGCCTCGCTCCAACCGTCCCGGTTCACCGTGAGCGCGAGCCGGCGCCCGTCGGGGGAGGCGTGGACCAGCTCGACGTCGCCCGGGTACTCGGCGAGGAATTCGTGACCGGAGCGCCCGGGGCGAAAGCGGATCAGGCTCGTGAACTCACGACCCGGGTTGGCCGCCGCGTAGACCCCGTCGCGGGCGATAGTTCCCGACAGCACGGTCATCTCCTCCTCGTGGGGGTTGAGGTGGTGCGTGCCGTCGGGGCCGATGCGGAACAGGTCGACGTCGAGGAACGTTCGGTACCGCCCCACCAGGACCTCGCCCTGGCCGGTATCGTACACCTGGAGCCAGGCATCGTCCTGGTGGATCGGCCGGATCCGACGTTGGGTCGTCTCAAGGGCGTAGACGTCGAAGTACCGTGGATCGCGAACATTCGAAGAAAAGTAGAACGTCCGTCCGTCCCGGTCCCAGCCACCCGGTAGATGGATGTTGTCCGGGGCGTCGGTGAGCGGGCGGGGAGCCTCGGACGCGCCCGATTCGACCGCGACCTCGACGAGCTGCCAGTGCTCGTTCCCACCGCGGTCGACCGCGAGGATCGCCCGATCCGACGTCGGCGACGCGAACACCCCGGCGACCCGCTCCCCCGGTGGGACGAGCGCGCGCGACGGCCCTCGTGGCAGTTCGGCCCTCCACGCCGAAGGGATACCGGGGACCGTCGAGACGTAGAGCACGGAATCGCCGGCCCGGGTGAAGGACGGCTGGGTCGCGATCGGGACGTCGAGCCAGCGGCGAAGTCGTTCGCCGACCTCCGGCGTTAGCGCCGCCATGAGCGAGGTCAGCCGGACCGGGCTCGGCAGATAGGCTTGACCGGTCGCCCGCCGATCACCGTCTTGAGGGCGAGAGCGTCCGACGGTCGATGGTCGCGCGCGCACCCGTCGTGGGACTCGACCTGGCGGGTCGCGCGCACCGGTCGACCGGGTTCTGTCTGCTCGCCGGCAACGGAACGGCCCGAACGCTCGTCCTCCATGATGACGACGACATCGTGCGACGATGCCGATCCTCCCGACCGGGGGTCGTCGTCATCGACGCGCCTCTTTCGCTGCCCGTTGGGCGGCGAACCCTCGAGGACCGCGGGGGTCCGCACCTGCGAGCGTGCGACCGCGAGCTCCTGCTACGGCGGATCCGCTTCTTCCCGCTCACCCTCGGACCGATGCGCCTCCTCACCGCCCGGGGGATCGAGCTGGCCGCGCGGTTGGGCACGACCGGATTCACGGTGATCGAGGGATACCCCGGGGGAGCCCAGGATGTCTGGGGGATCCCTCGGAAAGGCACGGACCTGGACGGACTGCGGGCCGCCATCGCCCGACTCGGGATTCGATTCCTATCGGACGTCGGCGCGATGACGCACGACGAGCTCGATGCCGTCTGTCTCGCCCTCGTCGGACGCCAATTCCTCGAGCACCGAGCCGAAGCTCTCGGAGATCCGGCGGAGGGGTTGTTGTACCTCCCCGGTCAGGGTCGCCCGTTCGGACCGTTTCATGCGGGGGCGAACGACGCCGAGCCGTCGCGGCCCGCGCGCACGAACGGGGCGAAACGGCGGAGGCGGGCCGGTCTCCCGGGCACGACCCACCCCCCGAGCGCGGGACGCTCGTCGTCGCCGTCCTACTCCGGGGCCGCGAGCTCCCGCCGCCGCACACTGCGCAGGATCAGCTCCCGCTCGGAGCGCGAGTAGCGTCGGTCATCGAGGCCGAGCGTCCGCTCGAACCGCTCCGGTCCGAAGTGGATCTGACGGATCTCGGCCGCACTGCGGAGGAGGAGAGGTGCCCATCCGGTCATAGTTCCCCCACGGGCCGGCGGGGCATCCCCCGAACGCACGGCGGAAGCTCACGCGGAGTGAGTCCGGGGCGCGCCCGCCCCAACCTTTTTCCGCCCGGTACGACCTCCTTCGCCCGCGGCCGGGATGGGGTAGTCTGGTTATCCTGGGGGACTGTGGATCCCTCGACCCGGGTTCAAACGGTGGCGGGGACCCACCCCGCGACCTGAGAGTCCCGGTCCCGGCCCCACGCCTACTTGCGACGGCGTTTCGCCGGAGCTTGAGATTTCCGGGCGGAAGGGGCTGCGGCGCGGAGTTCGGGAAGCAGCGCGGGGAGCGCGCCGAGGGAGTAATCGGCCCACGCGGCGCCCCAGCGGGTGAGGTCGTCGGGGGTGAGCGACCAGCCCGGCAGCATCGACGCCCGGCCCACCGGCACGACGCCCGGGACCGAGAGCGCGGCCTCCATGTCGAACCTCGAATCGCCGACCAGAAACATCGGCACGCCGGGGTACCGTCGACGGTACTCGGCGAGGTGTTCCCGTTTGGTCCCCTGGCCGGAACCGAGTACCCCCTCGAACCAGTACCGGAGTCCCTCCCGCTCGAGCAGGAGGTCCGCGGTCTCGCGTTCGGCCCCCGTCGACACGACGAGCGTCCAGCGCTCCCGGTCCAGCTGCTTCAGGAGCTTCGGTATCTCGGGGAACGGAGCGGCGTGGGAATACGCCTCCTTGACCTTCTTCTCGTGGAATTTTCGAGCCGTCGCGTGGCGGGCTTCGAGCGGGGCGGTCGGGTACAGCTGGGCGAGCTGGGCCTCGAACGGCATCCCGGTCGTGGCGAGGTAGTGGATCCGGGCCTCCTCGGGAGGAGTCCCGAACGCTTCCGCGAGCACCTCGCCCGCGACGAGGCTGATGAGACCGATATCATCGAGCAGAGTACCATCGAGGTCGAACACCACGACGCCGCGTTCGACGGTGCGTGGCGCCACCGTCTCCTCGATCATCGGTACGCGGGCGATCTCCGCATACGCCGACGTCGCGGGGGCCAGCATCGGCAGAGGGATCTCCGCTTCGGCGGGCTCCGGGATGGGCGGCGCGGACGGCGCGGTTCCGGCGGGGTCCCGGGCCTGGGAACCTCGTCGCCTCGGCACGGGGCGCCGAACGGAGCCGGGGCTTAACGTCCATGGGGAGGCCGGGGCCTTTTAGGGCCTGCGGCCTCCGCGCGACGGAGCGAACGCTGAGGGTCGACCGCGATGCATCCGAGCCGTACCATCCGAGGACGAACCAGCCAGCTGCTTAGCGGCCGCACGATCGTCCTCGGCATCTCGGGGTCGATCGCCGCGGTCGAGACGCCGCGCATCATCCGGGAGCTGATCCGTCATGGGGCCGAGGTCCAGGCGGTCATGACGCCGGACGCCGTGCGGATCGTCACGGCCGAAGCCATCCGGTTCGCCACGGGCCGTCCCCCCGTCCTCGAGCTGACCGGGGGCGTCGAACACGTCACCTGGTTCGGTCCGGGCGAAGGACGAGCCGACCTCCTCCTGCTCGCCCCGGCAACGGCGAACACGATCTCGAAGGTGGCGCACGGCATCGATGACACCGCCGTGACATCCTTCGCCTCCGTGGCCCTCGGAGGCGGTGTCCCGGTGCTCGTGGCGCCGGCGATGCACGCCGACATGGAGCGCAACCCGGCCATCCGGGAGAATCTCGAGCGACTACGGAGTTGGGGTGTCGACGTGATCGCCCCCGTCAATGCCGAGGGGGAAGCGAAACTCGGTTCGCCGGAGGAGATCGCGGCGGCGGTCCTTCACCGGCTCGCGCGCAGCCCGTGGAGCGGCCGCACGGTCGTCGTGATCGGGGGTGCCAGCCGGGAACCGATCGATGACGTCCGCTCGATAACCAACGAGAGCAGCGGGGAGACCGCGGTGAGTCTCGCGGCGCAAGCGTTCTACCGCGGAGCGACGACCGAGCTGTGGCTCGGCGATGCCCGCTTCCCCGTCCCTCCTTTCCTCGAGGTGCGTCGCTGGCGGGGGCTCGACGACCTGCGCGGCCTCGTTCGGTCCCACGCGGCCGTCCTCGCCCGGGCGGCCGCGGTGTTCGTACCCGCCGCGCTCTCCGATTACTCCCTCGCGCCGCGACGTGGGAAGATCTCCTCCCGGGAGAACCCGTCCGTCACCCTCGAACTTCGACAAGCGCCGAAGGTGCTGCCCGAGTTGCGTCGCCGAGCTCCGCGGCCCGCCCGCCTGATCGGTTTCAAACTGGAGGCGACGGGGGATGTCGCGACGTTGGCGGCGGAAGCCGGTCGACTGATCCGCGAGAACGATCTCGATCTCGGGGTCGCGAACGACCGGTCCGCGATGGGAGCCCGGACCACCCGGGTGGTCGTCGTCGACCCTGGTGGCGGGCGACATTCGCTCGAAGGGAGCAAGTTCGATGTGGCGGGAAAACTGCTCGACGACCTGGGCCGCGACCTGAGCCACCTGACCCCGGGGTCGGCCGACCCTCAGCGCCCCGCCGGTCGCCCCTCGGCGAAGCATCGTCGTCCTCGCCGTCGACCCCGAGGTTCGCGGTAGGCCCGCTCGACACGCGCCGCGTCTCCGGCGCAGTTAATAGTCGGGTCGTCTGCGCGCGGCCGAGGCCCTCATGGTCAAGCTCGCGGAGTGGCGGGGCAAGGAACTGTTCCGAACCTACGGGGTTCCCCTCCCCCGCGGCAAGGTCGTCCGGTCCCCGGGCGAAGCCCGTGCGGCGATCGAAGACGGTGAGGTCCCGGTCCCGGCCGTCGTCAAGGCCCAGGTCCTCGCGGGGGGCCGCGGGAAAGGGGGTGCGGTGCGGTTCGCGACGACCGCGGAGGAGGCCGAGAGCGCCGCGGCCGCGATCCTCGGTCTCGAGTTCAAGGGAGAGAAGGTCAAGGAGCTCCTCATCGAGGAGAAGCTCGCGCTTCAGCGCGAACTGTACGTCGCTCTGGCCCTGGACCGGAGCCGCCGCGTCCCGCTGCTGATGGTGAGCGCGCAGGGGGGGGTGGAGATCGAGGGCGTGGGCGAGGAGGCGATCCTGCGGATCCCCGTCCACCCGTTCGCGGGCCTCGCCGCGTACGAGCGTCGGGCGGCGATCGCCGCGCTCGGGCTGTCCGGCCCGACCGCCCGGTCGGCGGACCAGCTGCTCGGCGCCCTGTGGGACCTGTTCAACCGCGAGGACGCGGAGCTCGTCGAGATCAATCCGCTGGCCGTCGTCGGGGACGGGGTGGTGGCCCTCGACGCGAAGGTGATTATCGAGGACGACGCGACGTTCCGCCACCCGCAGTACGCCGACCTCCGCGACGACCGGACGCCGCTCGAGGAGATCGCCCGGGAGAAGGAGATCGCGTTCGTCCAGCTCGACGGCGACATCGGCGTGATCGCGAACGGAGCGGGCCTGACGATGGCGACGCTGGACGTCCTGAAGGAGTTCGGCGGGGACCCCGGGGTCTTCCTCGACCTCGGAGGAACGGACGACCCGAAGAAGGTCACCGAAGCCTTTCTGCTCATGGCGGAGGCGCACCCGCGGGCGGTGTTCCTGAACATCTTCGGAGGGGTCACGCGCTGCGACACGGTCGCCCGGGGGCTCGTCGACGCCCGACGTCAGATCCCGGAAACGGAGCGGTTCCCGCTCGTAGCGAGGATCCGCGGCAACAACGAGGCCGAGGGTCTCGCCATCCTTCGCGCAGCCGGGGTCACCGCCCAGAACGATCTCAAGGAAGCGGTCCGGGCCGTCGTGGCGGCCGCCCGCGCCCCGGCCAACGCAGCGGGGACGCCCCGATGAGCGTCCTCGTCAACGCCGACACGCGCGTTGTCGTGCAGGGGATTACCGGCCATCAAGGGACCGTCCACACGGTCCAGATGAAGGCGTTCGGCACGAAGGTCGTCGCCGGGGTGACACCGGGGAAAGGCGGCGGTGAGGTCGAAGGCGTACCGGTGTTCAACTCGGTCGCCGAGGCCGTTGAACGAACCGGCGCGAACGCGTCCGTGATCTTCGTTCCCGCGCCGTTCGCGAAGGACGCCTACCTCGAAGCCGTCGACGCCGGCATCCGCCTCACGGTGGCGGTCACCGAGCACATCCCGTTTCACGACATGTTGACCATGTACCACTACGGGCGGCTGCACGGGGCTAAGCTCATTGGCCCGAACTGCCCGGGGATCGCCTCCCCCGGGAAGGCGAAGGTCGGCATCATCCCGAACGTCGTCTTCCGCCCGGGCCGGGTCGGGGTGATCTCGCGGAGCGGGACGCTCACCTACGAGATCGTGAACGGGATCAAGGAAGCGGGGCTCGGCCAGAGCACGTGCATCGGGCTCGGGGGGGACCCCGTCGTGGGCACGAGCTTCGTCGATGCGCTGCCGTGGTTCGAAGCCGACGAGGAGACGGACCTGGTCGTCCTCGTCGGCGAGATCGGCGGCACCGCCGAGGAGGAGGCCGCCGAGTTCATCCAACGCAAGCTCTCCAAGCCGGTGGTCGCCTACGTCGCCGGACGTTCCGCGCCGCCGGGCAAGCGGATGGGTCACGCGGGGGCGATCATCGCCCGCGGACGCGGGACCGCGGAGAGCAAGCTCACCGCTCTCCAGAACGCCGGGGCCGAGGTCGCCAAGTTCCCGTACGAGATCCCCGGCATGGTCGCGGAGCGCCTCGCCCGCCTTCCCCGCCGATGAGCGACGACGAAGCTCCGGCGGCGGACGACGAGGTCGCCGCCTGCGTGGTTCCGGGATGCGGGGCCCCGGGAGCGCGCTCGATGGCCCGCGTCGAGATACGGAAGGTCTTCCCCGATGTCGAGGAGGCGGGCCGACGCGGCCCCCTCTGCCGGGATCACTATCGGACGTGGAAGAAGGCGACCAAGGACGCCCGCAAGCTCGACCGCTTGACCTGGTGAACCTTCCCGCGCGGTGCGCGGCCGCCCCGGAGAAGGACGGCCGCTACTGCTTCCGCATGCGCTGGGCCCGCATGCGCCGGCGCATGCGCTTCTTGCGCCACTTCCAGCGCATGTGGCCGCGCTTTTTCCAAACCCGGGAACTCCGTTTCATCCAGTACTCGGCCCTAAGACGGGCGCGCTGACGTCCGACGGTTTATTAGCGTTCCTGAGGGCGAAGGGACGTTCGGTTATCTAGTCACGGCGACCTCGAGCGACGATGGTCGACGACGCCGACTTGGAGACCCACCTGTTCGACTTCATGCTCAAGACCTTCGCCTTCGCGCGCACCGCCCGGGTCGACGCGCACGAGCTCGTCGTCTTCGAACGCACGGAGACGGAGAGCGAGAGCCAGTTCCGCCCGAAGCTGGTGAAGCTCCGCGTGGCCGTCCCGCGCGCCTGGATCCTGTACGACCTGGCGGGGGACGCTCTCGTCATCGCGAAGGACGGGAAGACCGCCGGCTCCCGCCCGACCGGTACCGCCCGCGAAACGGCCGGCGGGACGACCGAGTTCGAAGAGCAGGGTGTGCGCTGGAAGCGCGTTAAGTTCCCCGACGGGTCGTACCTCTACGCTCCCAGCGAACTGAGTCCGACCTTGAGCACCAGCGCCGGGCGCGCGGTCATTGCACCGCCGTAGGTGGAGCGGACCGGTTGCGGCGCGGCGCTCGCGGTGTCGACCGGCCGGGTTCCGGGCCGACGGACGAGCCCCGCCATCGTGGGAGCGACCTCACAGGTAG
>JAKIWS010000039.1 GCA_022749895.1 Thermoplasmata archaeon | reverse complement strand
GTTCGCGCGGAGAGACTCTCCCTTACCTTCTGGGGGTTCGACCCCGGTGGAGGCAGCGACGTCTCCACTTCCTCGACGCGTTGGCCCTTCCCGATCAGGGCCAGGCACCATCCCCGCGGGAGCGCCAGGAGCTCGGACGGCACCACCGAGGGATTCCAGCGACCGATCTCGCGCGCCTCGGCCGGAGAGCCGCGGAACAGGACGAGGTCCGCCGCATTCGTCCGGAACGCTTCGGCGACGCCGTCGGGCAACGATTCCAGTGACTGGGTCGCCGCCCAGACGTGAAGGTTGTACCGACGACCGAGTCGCAGCATCTCCGCGAGGCTCTCGTGGGCGAACCACTGGACCTCGTCGGCGACGACCACGACCTTGGTGGCGGCCGCCCGGCCGAGGATCGTCGGCCAGAGAAGCGCCAGGTAGACCGCCAAGAGGTACCGGCTTGTCGACTCGCCGACGCGCGCCGCTTCCCCCGAGAACACGGTGATCGCCCCCGGTTCGAGGGCGCGGGACAGCGACCAGGTCGCCGCCGGCTCCGCGAGCATCCGCCGCAGCCAGAGGTTCCCCGTGAGCTCTCCGAGCAGTCGGCGCGAGCCTTCGACCTCGTCCGGTCGCTCGGCCACCCATGCACGAAGCTCGTCGACCGCCGCGCGGGCTTCGGGAGGAGCGAGGGGCCGCCCGCGGGTGGCCGGACGCAACAGGGCTTCGGCGTCCGCGATGGTCCCGTGCGGCCACGCCGCGGCCGCGGCCAGCGCACGCCGGACCGTCTCCTCGATACGCGGCCCCCAGAACGGGGTTTCCGGGAAGCGCTGCGCCCGGACCCGGCGTAGGGCGGTGACGACATCGCCGAGCGTCCGGTCGAGGAAGGCCAGGTCGGGGAGGCCCCCACCCTGAGGGGCGAGGGCGTTGATCGGTATGGGGGCGGAGTGAGGGGCGATGAGCGTACTCCGCGAGAGCGATGCGACGCCCAGCCGACTCAGGAACGCTTCCGCGGTGTCCCCGATAGGGTCGAACAGGATGACGGACGAGTGAGGGAGAGCGACCTCCAGCGCGAGGCGAACGAGGAGGCTGCTCTTGCCCATCCCGGATTCGCCGACCGCCACGAAGTGCCGCCCCTCGTGGGCCGACCACGGTAGCCCCACCTCGACGCCGGCGCGATTCGTTCCGAGCGGGACGGGAGATTCGCCACTCGCTCCGCCCCGCTCGATCCACGGGAGCGGGGCCCACGGGGCTGGGAGCAACGCCGCGACCTCGGCATCCCCGGCGAGCAGCCCCGAGGCGAGCCTCGAGCGCACCGACGGCCGGCGGAACCGAAGTCGCCCCAGACTGCTCGGCATCGATGCGGCGCCGAGCAGCCGCGCGACGGCATCGACGACGAGGGCCGGGGCATTGCCCCGGATCTCCCCCCGGACGCTCCACCGATACGTCCGGCTGGCCGACTCGAGGGTATTTCGATGGTCGCGCTCCGGGTTCGTGAGCGGCGAGAGCCGCAGCCCGAGGGGGACCGACCGTCGCTCGAGCTCCGGCGGTTGGGCCTCCGGATCAGGATCGCGGGTCGGGGTCGCGGGGGTCGCCGTCCACACTACGTCGAGTCCCGAGGGAAGATTCGCGAGGGCAGGCCACAGCGCTTCGGTCCACAGTGGCGCCCCTTCGTCGGACCTCCACTCCGGCAGGGCGAGACCCTCCGCGTGCGCGCGCACCAGCGTCGAGGACGGGACGGACCGGCGTGGCGGACTCGAGCACCACCGACCCGGAGGATAGGCCGACGCGAGCTGCCCTCGCGCCCAGCGAGCGGCCCGCCATCCCCTCGTTCCCAGTCGAACCACGCCGCGTCGGCCGGTCGACCATGTCACCACGCTCGAGATTCCAAGGGCGAATCCGCTCCCGACGGCCCGCTCGAGTCCGGTCCGGAACCGAGCCCGGTCGGCCGCCTCCCGCGAGAAGCTTCCGGGCCGGTACTCTGTCCACTCGTGGGACGACGAACAGGACCCGAACTCCGAGTGCGCTCGCATGGCGCTCAACGACCGCGACCTCCGGTCGGAGGAACTCGTCGCTGCCGGCGAACGATGAACGGTGAACGACGCGGGGGAGGCGTACCCGAGATTTTCGGCAGGCTCAAGTAGCGGCGCCGGTGAAGTCGCCCGATAGGCGAGCTGCGATGGGAGCGATCGACGAGCAGGTCCTCGCCATCGAAGACGAGATCCGGAAGACCTCGTACAACAAAGCGACCCAAGGACACATCGGACGGCTCAAGGCGAAGCTCGCCGCCCTGCGGATCGAGCGCGAGAAGCGGGCGAAAGGCAAGGGGGGCGGAGTTGGCTACAGCGTACGGAAATCCGGCCACGCCACCGTCGGGCTCGTGGGGTATCCCTCGGTCGGGAAATCGACGCTTCTAACGCGAGTCACCGGAGCCGAGAGCGAGGCCGCGGCGTATGACTTCACCACGCTCTCGATCATCCCGGGGATGCTCCGGTACGAGGGCGCCTCGATCCAGATCCTCGACATGCCCGGCCTCGTACCGGGGGCCGCCAAGGGGCGCGGGCGCGGCCGCGAGGTCCTGTCGGTGGTTCGCTCGGTCGACCTCATCCTCTTCCTGATCGACCCGGAACACACCAACTTCCGGGCGTTGGTCGACGAGCTCGAGGGATCCGGCGTCCGGGTGAACGCTCGTCCTCCGCGGATCGCGATCGCGCACGGGGAGCGCGGCGGTCTCACGATTTCGAGCACGGTCAAGCTCACCCACCTGGCGGGAGGGCTCGCGACCGACATCGCGCGCGAGTTCGGAATGCACAACGGCACGATCGTCTTCCGGGAGGACGCGACCGCCGACCAGCTCATCGACGCGCTCGCCAACAACCGGGTCTACGTGCCGGCGATTCTCGGGGTCAACAAGTCCGATCTGTTGACCGCCCCGGAGACCGAGCGACTTCGGCAGAAGATGCGGCCGTTCGAGGCGACGTTTTTCTCGGCCCGTTCCGGCTCCGGAATCGACCCGCTCGTCCGCAAGATCGCGGAGGCCCTGCAGTTCATCCGGATCTACGTAAAGCCCCCCGGGAAACCGCCGGACCGGGAGGAACCCGTCATCCTCCGACGCGGACAGAAGGTCGGGGACCTGCTCGACCGACTTCCCGAGGAGCTCGCCGCGTCGTTCAAGGCGGCGCAAGTCTGGGGCCGCAGCGCGCGGTTCCCGGGTCAGACCGTCGGGCGGGAGCACCGCCTCGCCGACGAGGACATCGTCACCGTGGTCGTCTACCGGGGCGGCCGACCGGTCGCCGCGGAGTGAGCGCGCCGGACCGGGGGCGGGCGGGCGCTCCCCGCCGGGCCCCGACGAGGAAGTGGCGCCGGTGCATCGGCTCGAGCGAGAGGGAGCTTCGGACCTCGAACATGCTCTCCAGCCGTTGGACGACATCTTGGAGATGATGCTGCGGCGAGCGCTCCCGCCCCATGCTCGCCGTCTTCACGGCAAACAGGAGCGCGCCACGGTCGCGCAAGAACCATGCGGCGTTCGTGAGGGCGATCTCGAGTTGGTCGGGCTGCGCGATGTCCAGGTAGAGACCGTCCACGATCGGGACGTCGCCCACGAACCGGCCGGGGGTCCGCGCGTCCGCCAGGATGGGCAAGAGGTTGGGATAGTGCTCCGCGTTCGCGAGGAGACGCGTGAAGGGCCGGAGACTCCGCTCCACCGCGTAGACGGCGCCCGACGGGCCGACGAGGTCGGCCACGTGCGACGCGGTCGTACCCGTGGCCGCCCCGAGGTACAGCCAGCGCTCGCCGACGCGGGGCAGCGGGTCGTCCCATCCCTTGACCACCGCGGCGCCGAGCTTGCTGCGCGTCGGGTCCCAACGACGCCACTGCCGGCCGCCTCTCCCGATCACGCGTTCACCGTAGACCGCCGGTGGCGTACCGAGTCCCGCGGTGAACGCTACCTGCCGGCCCTCTTCCTCCCGCAGCCACAACGGTCCGGTCGACTCGCTCGGCCCGGTCATGCGTGCTCCCGCCGGAGGCGCGCAAGTCGGAGGGTCCGGCGCCGTACGAGTTCCGGGGCGATCCACCGTTGGGTGGACACGTCGGCCTTGACCGCGATCGCCGCGAGCGCGGCCAAGCTCCGTGCAAACGCGGCGGCGCGGGCGGGGGGAGGGTCGAACCCTCGAAGCGCTCCAAAGATGATACCGAATCGGGGTCCGTGCGCGCCGGGCCGCCGACGTGCACCGAGCAGCTGGAGGCGGCCGGCCGTCATGCGCGCGAGGGCCGCGCGACCGTTGGCGGCCGCGACGAGTCGCGCGGCGATGCGCGGGCCGACGATCTCGGAGAGGTTCGGGACGAGTTCGCGCGCCACGTCCTCGACCCGTCCTCGCAGGAGGGCGTGGTGCCGGGCGAACGCTTCCCGAAAACTCGTCCAGGACGTCGCGTGCTCCGCGAGGGTGGGAGCACCCTCGCTGATCCAGGCCGACGCGGCCCCGACCTCGCGGTCGAGGGACCGTTCCGTCCGTTCCTCTTCCCGCGCCAGGGCGATGAGCTGTTCCTCGGGATCGGCCGCCGCTTCGAGCATCTCGACCCGGGCGCGCGCGAGAAGCCAGGCGCGCTCGTGCGCGATCGGTCGGGAGGGCATCGAGGCCCGCGCGGCCGCTCCCGCGTCGACGGGGAGGAGCGTCACCGGCCAGCCCATGGCCGCCGTTCGAACGTGGATCTCCGGGTCGGCGGTCGTGAGCGACAGCCCGGGGGGCGCGTTCGCCCGCAAGCGTACGATCGCTTCATCGCCGGCCCCCGCCCAGCCGAAGCCGATCGAGCGGGCCGCCTCTTCGGCGTCCTTCCCGATCGCCTCTTGGCGGACGACCTCGCCGTGGGGGGAGATGAGGAAAAGTCGACGGCCGCCCCGAAGGAGGACGGCGTCCGCCACCGCCCTAGAACTCCTCGAGATTCTTCTGGAAGCGCCGATGCTCTTCGGGAACCTCGACCGGATACTTGCCGGTAAGGCAGCCCAAGCAGAGGTCCTGGCGCCGCAGGCCGATCGATTCGACGAGCCCGTTCATGGAGAGGTAGTGGACCGATTCCGCGCCGATCACCTTCGCCACCTCCTCTTCGGTACGCCCGGAGGCGACGAGCTGGCGGCGGTCCTTCATGTCGACGCCGAAATAGCACGGGGCGACGATCGGGGGACAGCCGATCCGCACATCGACCCGCGTCGCACCGGCGCTCCGGACCATCTGGATGATCTCCCGCAGCGTCGTGCCGCGGACGATCGAATCATCGACCAGGACGATGCGCCGTCCCTTGAGCATCCCCGGGACGGGGTGGAGCTTCACGCGGACCTCCTCCTCCCGCCGCTTCTGGTCCGGCAAGATGAACGTCCGCTCGACGAACCGGTTCTTGATCAGGCCCTCGGCGTACGGGATTCCGGAGACCTCGGAAAAGCCGAGCGCCTGCGGGCGGGATGAATCCGGTACGGGGATCACGAGGTCGGCTTCCGCCGGGCTCTCCCGCGCGAGCGTCTGGCCGATGCGCGTGCGGACCTCGTAGACCGGATGCCCTTCGACCACGGAATCGGGCCGGGAGAAGTAGACCCACTCGAACATGCAGTGGGCGAGCTCGCTCGTGTTGGGCATCTTCGAGCTCCGCAGGTCGTGCCCTTTTTCGATCAGCAGGACCTCGCCCGCCTCGACGTCCCGGGTGAGCCGCCCGCCCATCAGCTCCAGCGCGGTCGATTCGCTCGCCACGGCGATCCCCCCCTCGACCTCGCCGAGCACGAGCGGGCGGATGCCGAGCGGGTCCCGGAAGGCAACGAGCTTGGATCCGACCAACATGACGACGGCGTAGCCGCCGACGAGCTCCGTCGAGGCGCGACGCACCGCGGTCTCGATGTCCCGGGTCCTTCCGTACTCGACGGCGATCATCTCGGCGATCGTCTCCGAGTCGGCGGTGCCGAGGAACTCAACGCCCTGGGCCTGGAGCCGGTTCCGGACCCGTTCGTAGTTGACGATGTCGCCGTTGTGCGCGAGCGCGGCGTCCTCGTCGCGGAGCTTCACCACGAGCGGCTGCGCGTTCTCGAGATTCGACGTTCCCGTCGTAGAATATCGAACGTGACCGATACCGACCGGGCCGCGGAGCGCTTCCAACGTGTCGCGGTCGAACACCTCGGTGACGAGGCCCATCCCTTTGCGGTGGTGGAGCTGCCCGTGCGAGCTCGTCGCGATCCCGGCGGACTCCTGCCCCCGGTGCTGGAGCGCCCGGAGCCCGCGGTAGATGAGGGGCGCGGCCCCTTTGGAGGTCAGCGAGACCCCCACGACGCCGCAGGCTTCCTGAGGCGGCATGCTCACGTGGGGCGGGTGAAACCTCCCGGTAGAGGTGTCCACCCGCGGACGGGACTTAAGCGGAGCGGAGCGCGGACGCTAACCGAAGAGCGCGGAGAGTCCCTCGGCCGCCTCTTCCTCGGAGACGCCCTTCTCTTCCTTCTTCTCTTCGTCCTTCTTCTCGCCCTTGCCGTCCTTCTTCTCGGCGGCGGGGGCCGCCGGGGCGGCGACGGCCATCGTCTCCGCCTTCGCGAGCACCTCGGCGAGGTTGACGCCCTCGAGCGAGGCGACGAGCGCCTTCACCCGGGAGGTGTCGGGGGTGACCCCGGCCGCCGTCAGGACCTGGGCGAGCGCTTTTTCGTCGACCGGCTTTCCCGCTGCGTTGAGCAACAACGCACCATACACGTACTCCATCTTCGTTCCACTCCGTTTGATTGTACTCGGTGATTCACGCGCCTGTTAGATGCTCGATGGCGGCCGCTTCGCGGAGCGCCCGAGCGAGGATGGCGGGGAGCGTCGTCGGCGTCACGTAGCCGGCCGCGGTCGCGAGCGCCAGGGCCCGCCGGTGAGCGCGCGCGATCAGGAGCGGGGTCGTGAGCGCCGAGGGGTAGCCGATCTCGAGGGCGACCGCGATCGCGCGGTGGTGGGCCCGAACGACCCCCGCCCGCTGCCCGTCGAGGTCGACGGCGAGGAGCTCGCGGGGGAAGAACGTCGTGCCTTCGACGACCGCCCGGAGCTCGAGCCCGACCTCGAGCGGGAAGATCTCGAGCCGGGTGAGCATCGCCGCGACCTCGCGCGAGATCGGCTGACCGGCCCTGACGATCAGGGTCGCTTTCTTGAGGACGACCTTCCCCTTTTCGATCGCGGCCGGGAACCCCGCGTGCTGGAGTTCGCCGACGATCGGACCGGGCTTGAAACTCGTAGGACCGGAGGGAACGACGATGTCGTGCGGGGCGATCTCGCCGCCGCGGGCGGGCGTCGGCGAGCGGGTCTTGAAGAGTTCCTGGTAGAGCGAGAACGGATTCCCCTCGGCGGTGAGGACCGCGGTCTGGTCCTGCACCTGCGCGACCAGCGGCTCGAGGGCCGGGCGTTTCTTGACCGCGGCGTCGAGCGCGTGGCCGATGGCGCTGTTCGTCGCCACCTTGATCGGGTGTCCGCGTTGCCGGAGCTCGCGCCGCATCGACTGAAGCGCCGACGCCGGTACCCCCCGGAACCCGACGAGCGCCGTCATCGGCTTCGATAGGAACAGCTCCTCGAGGGCCGCGACCTCGGCCAGCTTCTCCGGATGGACGCTCCCTCGGCCCGGCATCGGAAGAGCCCCCTTACCAGAGTCGGACGGCGGGGCCCATCGTGGTCTTCACGTAGACCGACTCGATGTTCGTCCGTCCCTGCTCGAGCTTGCCGACGATCCGGCCGAGAACGGCGTCGACGTTCTGGGCGATCGCCTCGGCGGGCATCGTGCGCGTTCCGACGGGCGCGTGGAAGGTCCGATTGCCTTTCGACCGGACGCGGATCGAGCGTTTGAGGGCGTTGATGATGTTCGTCGGATCTCCCCCGGGCGGGATGGGACGGGGCATCTTGCCGCGCGGTCCGAGCACGACCCCGAGCCGGCGACCGATCGTCGGCATCAGCGGGGCCTCCGCGAGGAAGAAATCGTACTCTTCGACGAGCTTCTTGGACGCCTTCTTGTCCTTGAACAGATCATCGAGCTGGTTGGGGGCGACCGCAAGGTCGGCGGAACCTTTCACCTTGAGGCACATCTCGGGGGTGCCGAAGACGGCGACCTTGACCGGGCGTCCGCGACCGTTCGGAAGCGGCACCTCGTCCTCGACGCGGTTCTTGGGGTTCGTCAGGTCGAGCTCCTTCAGGTTGATCGCCACCTCGACGGTCTCGGGGAACGGACGCTCCGGCGACTTCTGGAGCACCTCCGTCACGACGTCGAGCGAAGAGCGATCGGCCATGATTTCACCTCGGGCGCGGCCGCGCACCTCGGTATGGTTCATAAAGATTCCGATGACGGGGTTTCGGAATCGCTTCGACGGCGCGAGTTGGGGGAACACCTTCGACCCACGAACGCGAACTCCGGAAACCTCCTTCTGCCGGCGCGACTCCGTGCGTGACGGATGATCCGCCATCCGGGAGCGAGGTGATTCCTTGAGTTGGGGCGACCAGGCCGGGTTCGTTCGAATCTCCGGGCACCGGATCTACGTCGAATCCTACGGCGGCGGCGAGGAGGGGACGCTCCTCGTCGTACCCGGGGGCCCGGGGCTCGGTCACGACTACATGCACCCCCTCGCCGACCTCGCTCCGCTCGGCTACCGCGTCGTGCTGTACGACCCCCTCGGTTGCGGCCGGTCCGATCGTCCGCGGTCTAGCTCGGCCCGCTCGTTCCGGCACGCCGTGAACGAACTCGACGCGCTGCGAAGGGCCCTACGACTGCCGGCTCCGGTCCACCTGCTAGGACACAGCTACGGGGGTCGCGTGGTGTTGGAAGCCGCCGTTCGGTCGCCCGACCGATTTGCCGGAATCGTCCTCGCAAGTCCGTCGGTGCGACTCCCCGGGATGGATCGGCATTGGGGCCGGATGCTGGCGCGCCTTCCGCGGCGAGCGCGCGAGTTCATGACCCGCAAGGACCCGCGGTTCGACGACATCTGGGAACCGGGACCTTCGAACGGGTTCCGGCGGTACCGCGAGGGATACGAGATCTTCGTCCGGCTTCGCGTATGCCGGATGAAGGTGCCACCGTACGACGTGGTGTTTTCGTTGCAGAACTGGAACTCCGACCTCGCCGAGTCGATCGTCGGTTCGTACGCTGCCTACTACGGCCCCTCGACCCCGGAGGATGCGGCACGGGCCTACGCGAAGCTGAAGGTTCCCTGCCTCCTCACGGTGGGCGAATACGACAGTATCCCACCCTCCAGCGTCCGGGCCCTCCGCGCAATGATCCCCCGTGCAGGATTGGCGACCTTCCGTCGGAGCGCACACCTTCCGCACTGGGAGGAGCGTGCCGGCTACGTCGAATCCATCCACCAATTCCTCAGCCGATGCAATCCGGGCAAGGCCCGGGGGCCCCGCGGCGGCGGACCCGGCCGACGACGGGTCTCGGGCCGTGCCGGTCGGCCGAAAGTGTCGGGCCGGGCCCTGTCGCCGGGGGACCGCGCCCTCGGCGGGCCTAAGCGTATATAGAGGAGCCGCCTCGCGCGCGCCCGATGCATTACCCCAAGGCCGTCTCGTCGTACTGTCCGAAGTGCAAACTGCACACGGAGCACGAGGTCGAGAAGGTGAAGAAGCGGCCGGCCTCCGAGCTCAAGTGGGGCCAACGGCGATTCCGACGTGCGACCCGCGGGTACGGCGGTTTTCCGCGGCCCAAGCCCGAGGGGAGGGCGAAGGCGGTCCGTCGGGTGAACCTTCGGTTCCGATGCAAGAAGTGCAAGTACATCGTCCAGCCGGCGAGCTGGCGCGCGGGTCAGCTCGAGCTCGTGGAGCACAAGTAGGGGGCTCAACGATGACTCCGGCTCCGTTCGTCGTCGTCAAATGCCCGGACTGCTCCGGGGAACAGACCGTTTTCAGCCGACCGTCGACGACCGTGAACTGCTCGGTGTGCGGCGCGACGCTCGTGCTGCCGACCGGCGGCCACGGCAACTTCCGCGGCGAGATCGTCCGCACGGTCGTCCCGTAACGTAGGAGGCCTGACCGATGCCACTCCGGGCGGAGTACCCGGGCGAGGGAGAGCTCATCGTCGGGACCGTCACGTCGATCCGCAACTTCGGCGCGTTCGTCACCCTCGACGAGTACAACGCCCGCGAGGCGTTCATCCATCTCTCCGAGGTCGCCACGGGGTGGGTCAAGTACATCCGCGACCATGTCCGCGAAGGTCAGAAGATCGTCGCGCGGGTGCTCCGCGTCGACACGTCGAAGGGCCAGGTCGATCTCTCGCTCAAGCGGATCAACGACCACCAGCGCCGGGAAAAGATCCAGTCGTGGAAGAACGAGCAGCGCGCGATGCGGCTGCTCGCGCTCGTCGCGCAGCAGATGAAGGTCGAGGTCGAAGCGACGCACGGCGAGTTCGCGGAAACGGTCGTCGAGAAGTACGGCAGCCTCTTCCAAGCGTTCGAGGCGGCCGCGGCGGACACGAAGAAGTTCCAGAAGGAGTGGGGGAAGGCGCCGTGGGTGTCCGCGCTGCTCAAGGTGGCGGAAGAGAACATCGTTCCTCCGCACGTCACGATCATGGGCATCCTCGAGGTCTCGGACGGAGGTCCGGAGGGCGTCGATTCGGTGCGCAAGGCGCTCCTCGAGGCCGAGAAGGTCGACCCGACCTCCGTGACGGTCCAGTACGTCGGGGCCCCCAAGTACCGCGTCAAGGTCGAGGGGACCCAGTACAAGCAGGCCGAAGAGGTCCTCAAGAAGGCGACCGAGGCCGCGCTCACGATGATCAAGGCGAGCGGCGGCCAGGGGACGTTCACCCGCCAGTGACCGAAGCCCTCCTCCACCGGTGCGCCGCGTGCCACCGGTACACCCTCCACGCCGCCTGCCCGGAGTGCGGGGGTCCGACGCGCACCCCCCACCCCGCCCGCTTTTCTCCTCAGGACCGTTGGGGGAAGTATCGCCGCGCGCTCTTTCTGGCCGCATCCGCCTCACCGTCTGACGCTCGGTAACCTAACGTGATGTCCGCTGTCATGCACCGAATCAAGGTCGTCAACGACATGAGCGAACTCGTCCCGGTCCTCCGCGCGGTGGACACGCCGGTCAAGCTGGCGCTCGTCCAGCGGCTCGCGGAAAGCTGGCTCACCGCGCAGGACATCGAAAAGGAGTACGGGAAGGAGGGGATCAAGGCCCTCCAGTTCTTCGAGAAGCTCAAGCTGATCGACACGCGCTGGGTCGCGCGGGAGGGCCGCAAGACCCCGGACAAGAGCTTTCACTTCTACTACTCGACCGTGAACATCAACACGACCGCGCCCCTCGCGGAGGTCTCCGAGATCCTGTCGATCGCCAGCATGCCCGACAAGGATTACGCGAAGTTCGAGCACCGGATCTACGAAGCGGTCGGCGAGACGGGCCGGTTCTTCAGCGACGTCGCGGAAGAGCTCGGGATGAGCCCGACCCGGCTCAAGGGCCTCGTGAAGCGTTCCGACAAGCTCGAGTACCGCGGCCACCGGATCGAACGGTTCCATGCCGAGCCGAACCCGCCCTAGGGTTCGCGTCGTCCCGACCGTCGAGTTGTTGCGCCTCGGTCACCGCGCCGGACGCGACCCGCGTCTGACCACGCATCTCGCCCTCGTCGCGCGGGCGTTCGGCGCGCGGCGGATGTACCTGAACCCTCCGGACCCGGGCCTCGCCGAACGGCTGGCCGCCGTCGCGCGCCGGTGGGGCGGTAGTTTCGAGGTCGTGGGCGCCGGGGATTGGCGCGCGGTGGTGCGCGGGTTCGACGGCACGGTCGTGCATCTGACCATGTACGGGATCCCCCTCGAGCGGGCGATGCGTCGGATCGCGAGCGCCCGGACGGTGCTCGTCGTCGTCGGGGGGGCGAAGGTCCCCCCGCAGCTCTATCGGATGTCGGGGCTCAATATCGCGGTCGGGAACCAGCCGCACAGCGAGGTCGGGGCCGTCGCGGTCTTCCTCGACCGGGTCCTGGGACGGGGCCCTCCGGTCCGGTTCGGGGGCGGCCAGCAAAGGATTCTCCCGCGGGCGAGGGGGAAGGCGGTTCGGACCGCCCCGGAGGGCCGTCGGTCGTGAGCGAGCACGCGATCGCGGCGGGGTCGCTCCCGGTCGCCGTGCGGACTCCCGGGAAGGTCATCGTCTTCGGCGAGCACGGTGTGGTGCACGGCGCCCCGGAGTTGCTGGTGGCGATCGACCTCCACCTGCAAGTCGGCGTCGCCTCGGCCCCGGAGTTCCGCCTCAACCGTGAACTTGCCTCCGCCTCGACGAATCCGTACCTCCGGGAGGCGCTCGAGAGGTTCTGGCCCGGGCGTCCGCCCGTAGCGATCACCACGAGCTCGCGGATCCCGCGAGCGGCCGGCCTCGGTTCCTCGGCGGCGTTCGTCGCCTCGCTCGGGGCGGCGTTCGGGAGCGCGAGCGGGGGCGTGGCCCGGGACACCTTGGCCCAGTCGAGCTTCGAGGTCGAGCGCGGCGCTCAGGGCGTCGGGAGCCCGGGGGACACCTCCTCGGTCGTCGCCGGCGGCTGCATCGCCCTCAACAGCCCCGTGGGGACGCTCCTGTGGGAGGTGGCGTCCGACGATGCGTCCTGGACGGTGCGGCGTCTCGTCGATCCGGGGTGGGTTTGGGTCGTCGCGTACTCCGGGATCCCGCGGAGTACCGCGACCGCCGTTCAACAGGTGGGACGGAGGCTCGCAGAGCCCGACGGCCCCGATTTGCTCCAACGGTTCCGGCACATCGCCACCGCGGGGATCGGCGCGATGGTGGCGGAGGACCGGGCCGAAGTCGGTCGCCGGATGGTGGAGAACCAGCAGCTGTTGGTCGATGTCGGCGTTTCGCACCCGCGGCTCGAGGCCCTCCTGACCGCCGTGGCCCCCGTCGCGGTCGGTGCCAAATTGACGGGCGCCGGTTGCGGCGGGTCCATTGTCGTCCTCCCCCAGGCCGGGCGCGAAGGGGAGGCGGTGCGCCGGCTGGCGCGGGCCGGCGCCGTCGCCTTCGCCGTACGTCCCACGTTGCACGGTTGCGACGTGGTAGGATCGGCCTGACGGCCCGCGCGCGAGCCGTCGACGGCGGGACGGTTCCTCCGGCCCCTTTCCGGGTCGTTCGGCCGGGGCAGCCTCCCCCTCGCGACGGGCCGCGCTCGAGATGGACCAACGTGGGGAACGGAGTGACGGTCCGCCGACTTTATCTCGCGCGCCCGTCATTCGGCGGCGGCGCCGCGGGTCGATTCCAATGGACCGATGAACGGCCGGAAAACGGGCCGCGCACCCGGAACGGAGCGAGCATGGAGAGCGTCGCCGTGATTCGGGAGTCGCCCGCGAGAAGGAGGAACCACCGTGCGCCGTTCCGCGGGAAGAGATTGTTCCGTCGGCTCGGTTGGGGGACGGTCATAGCGATCGCGCTCCTCGTGGCCTTACCCCCGGTAGGGGGCGGGACCGGGGCGCACGCCTTGCGCCCTTTCGGGTCTGCGCACCTCCTCGCGATCTCCCCGCACTGCGGAGCCGCGGCCATCCTGAGGTGCCCCCCTTCACCAGCGATGTTGCCCCCCGTGAGCGGCCACGATCTGTACGTCACGGCAACGAACCTCACCGTCCAGTATGGCGATCCGGTGACGTTCGCCGGAACCTACCCGAACGGGACCGTCGGAACCGACTACTGGTGGTCCTTCGGAGACGGGTCGTACTTCAACGGCACGTTGTCGACCGTCACGCACACCTACCCGTCCCCAGGGATGTATCCGGTGTACTGTCAAGCCTCGACCTCGGGCAGCCCTCGGGACGACAATGCCCCGGCCATCCTCACGATTCTCGTCCGTGATTCGTACAAGAACGACGCCAACCTGAGCCATGCCCACGTGGGTGGCGCGGTGCTCGTCCAAGGCGTTCCCGTCGACGACGTGACGCCGATCGCCAAGGCCGACGATCACGTGATCCTCGAAGGGACGGTCCTCAACGCGCCCTCGGACCCGTACTACCGGATGGGGACCCCGACGTTCCAGCTCCTTTCCGTCTCCAACCCCTACGTCACCTTGACGAGCCAAGGTTCAGGGAATCGCTGGACCGCGAATCTGACCGCCACGACCGGGAATTCGGGCGTCGTCCACGTACGATTCAGCGCCCCCTCCACGCCGGTACCCGGCCATACCGGTCGGACGCTCTATGGAAATTTCACGTTCACGATCATCAACGACCCTGGATTTGCCTCGCTGCCGTCGCGACTCCCGACCTCCCCCCACCACGGTACGTTGCGCGTGGCCGAGGGTTTCGGGGGAGGTCCCACCATCGACCCTGCACTCGCGTACGACACGATCGACGAGGAGACGATCGCGAACGTCTACGAGCAGTTGATCACCTACAACGGGTCGACGGTCGGCGGAGGGAGCGGCGATTTCGCTCCGGCGCTCGCCACATGCGTTCCGGGGTCGGCGCTGTGCACGACGCTGTACGCCTCCTCGCTCGTGAGCGGGTGGAACTACACGTTCGTCGTCAGCGGATCCGCCCGCTTCTACGACCCTTTCACCGGGGCGAACTGGTCGGTCTACCCTTCGGATGTCGTCTTCTCGATCGCCCGGACGCTCGCCTTCTCGGACCTACCTTCCGCGGCCGTGAACAACGGTTGGATCCTCGCCCAGACGCTCCTCCCCGGCCGGGCGTCGAGCGCGAACCAATCGAACGGCGGTTGGGACGGCGGGATCCACGCGCCGTACAACACCACCCCGCAGATGATCTTCGCCGCGATGACGGTCAACGATAGCTCCTGCCCGACCGTGAGCGGACGCTTCGTCGGCGACGGCTGCGTCACCTTCCACGCCCACGGCAACGACCTGACCTGGCCGTTCTTCCTCAGCGCGCTTGCGAGCCCCCTCGGCGCGTCCATCGTTCCCGCGGGTTGGTTCAGCGCCGGCACGCAAGCGGCCGGCCTCCCGTACTGGACGGAGTCGAACGTTAGCGGGACCGGCGACGGGCCGGTCGCGATGATCAGCGCGAGCTCGGTCGCGAAGATCGCCCCCACCTACTGGGACACCTTCGAGAGCACCGGGTCGTCGCCGCCGTACTGGGGCAATGTGCAGTTCGCCGCGGCCGGGAGCGGTCCGTACTATCTCGCCTCCTATTCGGCCGGTCGCTCGTACTCACTCCGGGCCAATCCTACGTTCGCCCCAAATGCGAACTGCGTCACGCCCGGCTGCCCTCCCACGGGGAATTACATCGGCACCGTCGACGTCAATTTCACCGGAACGGGGGCCACCTCCGTCGCGGCCGTGGCGAACGGGTCGGCCGATATCGCGCCGGTCGACGCGTTGAACGTGACCGCCCAGGCGAGCTTGTTCGACCGCGGGGGCGCGCAGCTCCTCGAGCAACCGTCGTCCGGGATCTCCTTCGCGCCGTTCCAGCTGCTGTTCAACGTCACCAACGCGAAGTCGCTGGTCGGCGTGGGGAATTCGATCACGATTCCCGGGAACTGGTTCACGTACCTCGGGATGCGGCACCTGTTCACCGCCGCGTTCCCGTACGCCACCGAGCAGGCGGGGAATCGGACCGCCCACGGATTCGGTTTGGCCGCCAACTACGGCGGGGCGATC
>JAKIWS010000038.1 GCA_022749895.1 Thermoplasmata archaeon | reverse complement strand
GCGTCCAGCTTGCGGACGCGTTGCGGGCCGTCATCATCACGCCGGACGCCACGCCGTACTGCCGGCGCGGCACGCCGGCCATCACCGCGGCGGTGTTCGCGGGGAAGAACAGTCCCCCGCCGACCCCGAGTAGCGCCTCGTAGATGGCGACCGTGCTGAGGGGCGTCGCGGAGGTGATGGTGGCGAAGAGGAGGAACACCGTTCCCTGGATGACGAGCCCCACCGTCGAGAGGACGCGCGCGCCGTACCGGTCGGAGAGCCGACCGCCGATCGGCCCGACGATCCCCAGCGCGACGGAGAGGGGGATCAGCAGGTAGGCGGCGGTTAGCACGGAGACCCCCCGGATCCCCTGGAAGTAGACCATCAAGAGGAAGTTCGCGGCGAACAGCGCGACGCCCTGCAGGACCGACGTCGCGAGGGAGGCGGTGAACAGCCATTGGCGGAACAGGCGGAAGGGAAGGATCGGGTCCCGGCTCCATCGCCCCTCCCAGAGGAGGAAGGCGACGAGCAATGGTACCGCAAGGAGCAGCGGGACGACCGTCGATAGGTCGCTCCAGGAGGTGACGATCGCGTCGGTCAGCCCGAGGAGCGCCGTCCCGAGGCCGGCGGTGAAGAGGATGGCGGCGGGCAGGTCGAACGTCTCGCTCGGGTCGGGCGTCGCCGATTCCCGGAGGATCGCGCCGCCCAGAAGGATGCCGACCACGCCGATCGGGACGTTGATCCAGAAGATCCACCGCCAGTCGGCGACGGTGAGGATGAGCCCCCCCAGGACGATGCCGAACACCGAGCCCAATCCCCAGACGACCGAGGTGATGCCGAAGGCGCGGCCGCGTTCGTTGGGGGGAAAGGCGTCCGAGAGGATCGCGAACGAGTTCGCGACGAGCATCGCGCCCCCGATTCCCTGGAGCCCGCGGAACGCGACGAGCTCAGGACCGTTCTGCGCGACCCCGCAGAGGGCGCTCCCGAGGACGAAGACGCCGAAGGCGGCGACGTACATCTTCTTCCGGCCCTTGAGGTCGGAGATCCGGCCGAGCGAGAGGACGAGGGCCGTGCCCATCAGGATATAGATCATCAGCACCCAGACCATGCTGACGAGGTTCGCGGCGAGGTCGCGGGCGATCTGCGGGAAGGCGATGATCAGCACCGTGGCGTCGATCGAGGCCATCAGGCTCCCGACGCTCACGACGCCGAGCGCCTTCCACCGGTACTCCATCGGGGGGCCTCGGCGCGCGGGACCCGCGCACCATGAATAACCATTACCGGGCCGTTTCCGCGCTCC
Organism: Thermoplasmata archaeon; assembly: GCA_022749895.1. GTDB lineage: Archaea > Thermoplasmatota > Thermoplasmata > Lutacidiplasmatales > UBA184 > Lutacidiplasma. The sequence continues at coordinate 14,993 of JAKIWS010000038.1, read as the reverse complement.
GTGCTCGCGTGTCGCATGAGGCCCTTCCGGGCGCCTTCTCTCGATGAAAACCGGCGCAGTGCGCATCAATACGTGTCGATGTCGATATCGTCAAACAACGAACACGCCACGCCAACGTTCAAATACCCGAACCCGGCCCTCCCGAACTCCGACAACGCGAGAACCCTCGCGGAGGAAACAAGGAATGAACAAGGGAAGTATGACGGAACAGCGTTGGCGGAAGAAGGGACGGCGCGGCGTGTCGCCGATCATCGCAACGATTCTACTCGTGGCGATTACGGTCGTGCTGGCCGCCGTACTGTACATCCTGATCTCCGGACTGACCAAGGGACCTGGTAACACTCCGATCGGAACGGCGCTCGCGATTGGTACGCCCACCCCGGCGATCAACAAGTGGGCCCACTGGGAGAACTTCACGATCGCGTCCGCGGGCGGCGGCATCACGCTCGGCGCGATGAACTTCCAGTTCCAGACGGCGACCGGCGCCATCGTCGCTCCCGCGGCGAATTGGACGCTGAACGTACTGGGTCTGACCGGCGCTGTCGTCGGCACGTACGCGCTGACGACCGCGACCTGGACCCTCGGCGGCTCCACCCCGGCGAACAGCCAGATGACCATCGTGGCCTACTCGGCGAACGTCCTGCTCAGCGGCGACATCATGCTCGTATCGGGCTCCGGCTCGTACTCGGGCTCGATCTCGGTGAGCATCCCGTAGGACATGGTACAAGGAGGAAACAACCACAATGCAGTCTGTGAACGGAACCCCGGAGCGGGGACGTTGGGGCAAGGGCCGAAAGCGCGCGGTATCGCCGATCATCGCAACGATCTTGCTCGTCGCGATCACGGTGGTGCTGGCCGCGGTGCTGTACATCCTGATCTCGGGGCTGACCAAGGGGCCCGGCAACACGCCCATTGGAACGGCGCTCGCGGTCGGGACGCCGGTCGGGGCCACGAACAAGTGGGCCCACTGGTACAACGCCTCGGTCGCCTCGGCGGGCGGCGGCATCACCATGGGCGCGACCAACTGGCAGTTCGTGACGGCGACGGGCTCGATCGTCTCCCCGGCCGCGAACTGGACGTTGAACGTGCTGAGCATCACGGCGACGGTGGTCGGGACGTACAATCTCGTCACCGGTATCTGGACGCTCGGTAGTACCACGCCCCTGACGAGCCAGATGCAGATCTCGATCTACTCGGCGAACACGATCCTCTCGGGCGATCACGCGATCGTCTCGGGCTCGGGTTCGTACTCCGGGTCGATCTCGGTCAACATCCCGTAAGGCTCGGCCGCAACCTGGCCAACCCTTTCCAATTCCCTTTTTTCCGCGACTCACCTAGCGGCGACGACGGCGTCCGGGCGCCGGGTAGGGGCCTTCAGTCCGGCTCGTCGGTCGGATCGGAATCCTTCTCGCGGCGGCCGTGCCCGTTCCCAAGAGTTCCGCGTTTTACGCGCGGGCGAGGCCGTCCCTGACGTCCGGATGTCGGGGGACCTCCGGGCGGGCGGCTCGAGTGATGGGGCGCGCTTCCCAGGTCGTCATCCTCCTCGTCCTCGGGAGGCCCCCGGGCGAGCCATCCGCGGAGCGGCCGCCAATGGTGCGGTCGGTCATCGAGCGCGTCGGCATCGTCGCGCGCACGAGCCTCTTCTTCCTCCTGCTCCTTCCGCCGTTCGTCCTCGATCCCTTCTTTCCGAAGGGCATAGTGCACCCCGAACGCCGCCAGAACGAGCGCGATGATCGTGAGGCCCATGAACTGCCAGGACTGCGAGGGGACCTCGCCCGCGTTGCTCTCGAGGGCGAGTTTGAGAGCACCGAACCACGGGATCATCCCCCGGGCCACCCCGAGGATCCACCCGGCCTGGACCAGCTGTGAGAGGCCGGCGGCCTGGTCGGTGATCGGATTGTTGTCCCCGAGGGTCAGGAACCCGGAGGTCGCTCCCAGACTGCCGAGGGCGACCGAAACATTGAGCGATCGCCATCCGACGTTGAGCAGGTTGAGCGTCCCGGTCATGTGGCTCCAGCCGCATCCACCGGCGCCGGTCGAGAGCCGGTAGACCGCGTTCGGCGCGGGGCCGCAGGGGAGGCCGGCGAGGCTCGGGGCGGAGAACGTGTGGTCGGCGTTGGCCGTGAGGTAGAGGATGACGCGGTGGATGATGGGCGTGCCCACCGCCCCGTTCTGCTGGTACAGGACGACGTCGCCGAACTCCCCGTAGGTGGAGTAACTCGCTTGCAGGCCGTTGATGTACGACTGGAGGTGCGTCGGGTCGATCTTCTGCGCGAGGACCAGGTCGCCGGTGTTGAGGAGCCCAACCTGGTCGCTCGTCCCGTGTTGCATGCTGTTCGACTCGACGACATAGAGGGGCGGCCAGTTCTGGGTGTAGGCGTAGAGGCCGACGAGGAGGAGAATGACGAGCGCGAGGGCGACGAGCGGTTCGAAGAAGAGACTGTCCCGTGCGCGATAGAAAACTGGACGACGCGACGACCGGAGCGGCGCCCGCTCCTCCGTCGCTCCGTCCTCGCTCTCCGCTATGTCGCCCTCCCACGAGCGCATCGGTGTGGGGGGTTCGCGGTGACGGTGACGACGGGCCGCGCGGCGTGCGGGCGGGTCCTCGTCCTCGTCGAGGTCGTCCCGCGAACGACGGGACCGGGCCATCGCGGCGCCCTCCCCGCCGCCGTCCTTAACCTTTGGTTTCGACCGGCACCGTTCGCGCAACCAGTACGCCGACGACCGACCGGACGAGGACCATGCCGACGGCGACGAACGGGATCAGGATGAGGTCCGAGCCGGGCCAACGAATGCCGTAGGCTTCGCCGCCCCAAAACAACGCGAAGGCGAACAGGAGCGACGTCGCGACGACCTTGAGCGTCGGGACCTTGATCTTGCGGACCCGCTCGTGGAGCACGGCCGCCACCCCCACGAGGAGTACGCCGCCCACGACCGCGCCGACGATCGCGGAAAAACCGTACCCCGCCGCGGCGAGCGCGATGAGGACGATCACCGTCTCGACCGCTTCCACAACTCCGACCGAGAAGCCGCCCGCGAACTGCAGGGTGCGCGAGCTCTTGGACGCCGCGGCCGGGGCGGGCCCCGCGGCGAGTCGCCGGTACGACTTGAGGGTGCTCCGGAAGAGGAAGATCCCAAAGGCGGCAAGGACCACGGCCGACGACCAGAGCAGCCAGCTCCGCGGGAGGGCGAGCAATGCGACCCCGGAGGCGAGCGTGATCGCGGCCACTACCGCGGTACCGCTCACCGCCCCCAGGGCGCCATGACGGACTGTTCCGTGCTCGCTCCCGAAGGCGAAGACCAATGCGACGACCTCGGTCATCTCGATGACCGTGATCAGGAACGCGGCCAGGATCGCGGGAAAGTAGAGATCGACCATCCGCGAGCCGACCGACGCCGCGCCATGCTTTTACGACTTTCTCCCTCGCCCGCCATCGCGGGGGTCTTCGACCGATCGTGGCGTGGCCGTCGGCGCCCGGGACCGGACCGTACCCGCTTTCCCTCAACGTCCCGGCGTTCTACATCCTCGGCGGCCTTCTCGCGGTGTTCGGCGGGATGTTGTACCTGCTTTCCACGCGCACGGGGGGGCACCGACGGGCGCTTCAGGGTTACCTGGAGGCGGCCGGGATCAGCCTGGTTTTCCTCGTCTTCTCGTTCCTACTCGTCGTCGCCGTCGCGTGGCACGATCCGTCGGGGAACCGGACCTCGAGGGCGCTCGTCGAGACCGTCCTAGGCGGCATCTGGCTCACCTTCGCGATCCCGATCGTCACGGTCGGAAGCTCCGTGCATCATCGGTCGCACGGCGGCGTGCCCTGGCGGATCCCGTCGGTTCTGGTGACGATTGGGCTCTTCGGGGCGATTTTCGCCTACTACTACGCCCAGTAGGTCGCAGCGGGCGACCTAATCCCGCTCGTCCGGCGGGAGCAGATTGGGGATCCCGTCGTCGATCGGATACACCAGGTGGCACCCGGTGCAGGTGAGCGTTCCCGTGATGATCTCGGTCCCCTCGGTCTTCGTGCTGACGAGCTTGAGGTCGGCACGGCACATCGGGCAGCAGAGGATCTCCATCAGGTCGGGTCTCATTTCGCGGTACCCTCCACGATCCCGTAGCCGATCAGCCGCCAGGCATTGAGCTTGCGCGAGATCGCGACCCGGCTCCCGGGGAACACGGTGACGGGGCGGCCCAAGGCGAGCTCGACCTCGTCGGCTCGGGCGCTCGTGACCTTACCCGGCGCGACGGTCGTTCCCACCGTCACGGCGAGGATCTCGCTGGTGCGGACCTTCTCCACTTTGAGCTCCTGCTGGGCGCCGAGCACGCGGTCGAGCAATGTCACCTTGAGACGGATCTTTTGGCTCACGGCCGGCAGGGTGCCGGCGACCCCCACGAGCCGCCCGGTGAGGCGGTCGCCCTTCGTGATCGAAGGGTCGAGTCCCGTTCCGATCGCGGCGAGCCCTCCGGGCTTGAGCTCGTCGAGCTCGTGCCCGCCGGAGATGAGCGCGGTGATCTTCGTGTGCAGCGATTCGGCGCGGCCCTCCCCCGCTCCGGCGAAGCCCGGGCGGATCTCGATATCCTCGCCGACGGTGAGCTTGCCCTGCACGAGTGAGCCTCCCAGGACGCCGCCGCGCAGGTCGCCGGGTCGTGTCCCCGGACGATTGACGTCGAACGATCGGGCCACGTACATGAGCGGCGGCTTCGCGGCGTCGCGCACGGGGGTCGGGATCGTCTTCTCGATCTGCGCGATCAGCGCGTCGATGTTGACCCGGTGGTTCGCCGAGATCGGAACGATCGGGGCCGACGCGATCGGGGAATCCTTCAGGAACTCGACGATCTCGTTGTAGTTCTCCAACGCCTTCTCGGAGGTGAGAAGGTCGATCTTGTTCTGGACGACGATCACCTTCCGCACCCCGATGATGTCGAGGGCGTACAGGTGTTCCCGGGTCTGCGGCTGGGGGCAGTGCTCGTTCGCGGCCACGAGGAGCAGCGCGCCATCCATGATCGCGGCCCCGCTCAGCATGGTCGCCATCAGCGTCTCGTGCCCGGGGGCGTCGACGAACGAGACCGCCCGGAGGAACTTCGCCTTCGCGCCATCGTTCGGACATTTGGGCTCGGTCGTGTAGCCGCCGGGGGGTTCGTCGTTCGGGCAGAGGTAGAACGCCGAATCGGCGTAGCCAAGCTTGATCGAGATTCCCCGGCGCAGCTCCTCGGAGTGCCGGTCGGTCCACTCGCCGGTGAGCGCCTGGGTCAGGGTGGTCTTCCCATGGTCGACGTGGCCGACCAGGCCGATGTTGACCTCCGGTTGCTTCGGGACCTTCATGACGCCGGGGCGACCTCCGCGATCGGCCCCGGCCCCTTCTTCTCGACGACGAGGTTGATCTGGACGGTCTCTTCGCTGACGGTGTTGCCGCGGAAGGTACGCCGCCGACGCTGGCCGACCCGCGGCGCGTGGAACCCGAAGCCCTCGCCGACGAACAGGCGCACCTGCCGGGCGCCGGGCATCTCGGGCCGCATCGGAAAACCGCTCCGGTCGGTCCCGCCCGCGATCCGGAACGTGTAGCCGGGGAGGCCGATCAGTTCCCCGCCGACCGTTTCGCCGATCCGCTTGCCGAGGAACCCCGCGGACTGCGGGTCCGCGACGTCGCGGGCGAACGACTTCTCCTTGTCGGAGACAACGAGCTTGAATGCGACCATCTTCGCCGGTGCGGGCGCGCGAGAAGGCTGTCGTTTATATAGATTGGCCCGGTGATTTTGGCGAATCCCGAGGTCGCGCGGGGTTCGTCGCTTCCGGGCGCCTGGGATACGAAACCCGACTTCGGCGCTCGGCCTCGCCTTAAATATGCCGTCCGCGGCTCCAATTCCGAGCGCAGGACTCGGCGCGGTCGGCGGACGATGGAACTGTTCGCCTGGGCGGGAATCGCTGCCACGCTCGTCGGCCTATCGTACGCCGCGTGGTCGGACTGGAAGACCCGGGAGGTCTCGGACCACCTCTGGGAGATCATGGCCGCCATCGGCGCGGTGACCGGGTTCTTCGCCTTCGGAACGACCGGGCCGGTCGCGGCCGTACTTTGGGTCGTCGCGAGCCTCTTCGTGGTCCAGCATCTGGTGCCGTGGGATGTTCCGGTGGAGCGTCTCGGCGGGTGGGTACCCGGAGTCGTGGAACTGGGATTCTACCTCGGAACGTTCCTCGTTCTCGCGGCGGCGTTCCTTCGGTTCGGCCTGGGGCCCGAGGGAGTGCCCGTCGCCGTGGTCGCGGTGTACGCGAGCGTCGTGCTCGCACGGGTGATGTTCGAGGTCGGGCTCCTGTACGGCGGAGCCGACGCGAAAGCGCTCATGGTGGCGGGGCTGCTCGTGCCGCTCGATGCCGCGCCCCTCGTCGCGCTGCCGACCACGGCGTCGACCGTGCTCGCGATCTATCCGTTCGCGCTCACGCTCATCATGAACGCCGCGCTCCTCAGCCTCGCGATCCCCATCGGGATCGCGCTCCGGAACGTTCGGGCCGGCGATTTCGAGTTTCCCCGAGGGTTCGTAGGGTACCGGATCCCGGTGGAGCAACTCCCCGAGAAGTTCGTCTGGTTGCGCGACCCGACCTTCCGACGTGAATCCGAGGCGGCCGAAACCTCGGGCGAGGATCGCAAGATCCGAGAGCGGCAGGCGCGCGACCTGGTCAGCGCCGGGGTGAAGGAGACGTGGGTCACCCCCCAACTCCCGTTCGTGGTGCTGATCGCGGCCGGGGGCCTCGCCGCGGTCCTCGCCGGCAATCTCTTGTTCGACCTCTTCGCGGTCCTCTGACGGAGACGCGCGATCGAGCGGCCCGCCAGCGGGCCCCGACAACTCTATACAACCGGCTCGGTGACACGACGCCGAACCGATGGTGCGCGCGAAGAAGGCGACCCCGATCCGGGTCCTGATCGCGAAACCCGGGCTCGACGGTCACGACCGCGGGGCCAAGGTCGTGGCGCGGGCGTTGCGCGACGCCGGGATGGAAGTGATCTACGCGGGGCTCCGCCAGACGCCCGATGAGATCGTCGAGGCGGCGATCGAGGAGGACGTCGACCTGGTCGGACTCTCCTGTCTCTCCGGCGCCCACATGGCCCTCTTCCCGAGGGTGCTCCGCTTGCTCAAGCTCCGCAAGGTGAAGAACGTCCCCGTGTTCGCGGGCGGGATCATCCCGGACGAGGACGCACGGCGGCTGAAGCGCATCGGCGTGCGCGCGGTGTTCGGTCCCGGAACTTCGCTCGATACGATCGTCACCACCGCCCGCCAGATCGCCCGCCGGCGGGCATGACCTCCCGGCGACCGCTGCCCCCCCTCGCCCGAGGGGTCCTCAAGGGAGATCGCCGGGCCCTCGCTCGTCTGATGAGCCTCGTCGAGAATCGCGACGCGGAGGCCGGCCCCGCCCTCGCCGCCCTGTATCCGCACGCGGGCAAGGCCCGCGTTATCGGCATCACCGGCCCCCTCGGGGTGGGAAAGTCGTCGCTCATCAGCGGACTCCTCGCCCACCTTCGCGGGCAGGGCCTGAAGGTCGGCATCGTGGCGGTCGACCCGTCGAGCCCGTTCAGCGGCGGCTCGGTGCTCGGCGACCGGATCCGCCTCGACCGCGCCCCCGGCGACCAAGGCGTGTTCATTCGTTCGATGGCGAGCCGCGGCCACGCCGGCGGGATCGCGGCCACCACGCGCGAGGTCGTTCGCCTCCTCGACGCGTTCGGGATGGACGTGGTCATCGTCGAGACCGTCGGCAGTGGACAGGTCGACGTCGAGATCCGGGACGTCGCCTCCACGAGCCTGGTCGTGCTCGTTCCGCACCTCGGCGACGAGGTCCAAAGCCTCAAAGCCGGCCTCTTCGAGATCGCGGACGTCTTCTGCGTCAACAAGTCCGACCTTCCCGGGGCCGACGGGGCCGCCCGGTACCTCTCCGAGATGGTGGCGCTCGGTACCGACCGAGACGGGTGGCGGCCGCGCGTCGTCTCGGCCTCGGCGAAGCTGCCGCAGGGAATACCGGAGCTCTGGGAGGCGTTGGCCGCCCACGAGACGTTCCTCGATGCGAAGGGGCTGCGCGCGGCGTCGGAGCGTTGTCGCTTGGGGCGCGAGCTGGTCGGCCTCGTGGGGGAGCGGGTCGGGGAGACCTTGGCCGAGCGCTTGGACCGGGACCCACGGGTCAATCGGCTGCTCACGGAACTTCAAACGCGGACGACCGACCCCCGCGCCGCGGCGGAGAAGTTGTACCGTTCCTTCCGCCCGGAATCTTGAACATCCACCCCGGCACGTCGCGGACGACGACCGTGATCGTGGAGGAGTCTCGATGCTGACCCAGAACGACGCCCTCTTTGCGCTCGCGGTGGGAGGGCTCGTGGGCGCCGCGTACTTCTGGTTCGCGTCGTTCGCCTTCGGGGCGGGGTACCAGCCGGCCCCCCGGGCGGTCGTGAACCGAATGCTCGACGAGGCTGAGGTCGGTCCATCCGACCGGGTCTACGATCTCGGGGCGGGTACCGGGGCGATCGTGTTCCGCGCCGCCCGCGAACGCGGCGCTTCGGTCGTCGGGGTCGAGGTCGACCCACTGCGCGTGGCGATCCTCCGGCTGCGGCGGCGACTGGGGGGTCCGCGCGACCGCGTGGACATTCGGTGGGGGGACATGTTCCGGCTCGATTTCCGTCCGGCGACCGTGGTCGCCGTCTTCCTGTGGCCGGGCGCGATGCTCCGATTGCGGGGCCTGTTCGAATCCCAACTACAGCCGGGGACACGGATCGTGAGTCACTGGCATCCCGTGCCGGGGTGGCGGGCCGCGTCGTACGACGACGCCACGCGCGTGTACCTCTACCGCTGGCCCGAAGCCCGTCGCGAATCGCCGTCGCCGAACGATTAGGGGTGGTACGCGAACCAAAGCCCGGCGCCGAAGAGCGCGACCGCGATCAGGATGACGAACCCCACGATCCATCCGAGATGATCGGATCGCTCGGCCGGAGGGGTCGTCTCGGCCCTGCCGCCGAGGGCGAACGGACCTCGAATCAAAGGCCTCCTACGGCGGCGTTCCATCGGGGGGTCGCTGCGCGCTGTGGTTACCCGGTACCACAAAGGCGGCCCGCGTTCTTTTGTATCGTCGGATGCACGACCGAGGCACGATGGAGTGGCCGGAGCTCCTCGCCTCGATCCAGCGGTTCGGTCTCCACGAACGCGAGGCGGCGCTGTACCTCGCGCTGCTGCGGCAGGGACGCGCGACCGCCCGTGAGCTGGCGCAAGAGACCGGACTGGATCGGGTGCTCGGTTACCGGATGCTCGACGCGATGCGCGCTCGGGGCATCGTGGAGATCACGGCCGAGCGCCCACGCCGGTACGCGGCCGTCCCACCGCAAGCGTTCTTCGAGCGCAGCCTCCGAGACCGGCGGACGGCGTTATCGCTCGACGAGACGCTGGCGAAGGAACTGACCGAACGCCTTCCGCAGCTCGTCGCCGAGGGGCCGGCCGATGCACCCCGATTCCAGCTGCTCACCGGCACGAGCGTGCTCTACGCCTATCTCCGGGAGATGATGGATCGCGCCAAAGAGGACATCGCGGTCCTGGTGACCTCACGGGCGCTCCGCGAGTCGGTGCGATTCGGCACCCACGGCGGGCTGCTCCGATTCCTGCACGCCGGTGGGCGGTTCCGGCTGGTCGTCGAGGCCGATCCCCGGATCCATCTGCTGCTCAAGCGGTTCGCCCCGGTCGCCCGTCGCTTCCGTTCCGCGGAGCTCCGCCAGGCGTCCCCCCAACCGATCCGACTCACGATCATCGACCGGTCGGAGGCCCTTCTCTTCCTCGTGCCGGAACCGGGCGGTCGCCACGGCGAGCCCGTCGGCGTCTGGACCGACAACCCCGAGTTCGTCCAGGGGCAACTGCTCGTCTTCAACACGATGTGGGAGAAGGCCGCGCCCGCCCCACTGCGCCCGCCAGCGGCCCCCCGGCCGCGGGCCCCGCGCGCGCGGAAGGTTTAACTCGGTCGGCCCAACTCGCGCCGCCATGGCGTGGAACGCGGGCCAGCGGTATCTCGCGGAGTTCATCGGTACGTTTGGGTTGCTCCTGATGGGCGGGGGCGCCGCCGTCTTCAGCGCCACGTTCACGTCCATCGACCCGAACGCCCGGGTCGTCCTCGTCGCCTCCGCGATCGGTCTCACCGTCATGGGCGGGGCGTACGTCTTCGGCGAGATCTCGGGCGGCCACTTCAACCCGGCCGTCACGCTCTCGATGGCGCTCTCCAAGCGGATGCCGATGCGCGACGTTCCCGGCTACCTGCTCGCCCAGGTCACGGGTGGTATCGTCGGCCTCGCGGTCGTCCTCGGGATCGCCGCCGGCGGCTCGAGCGCGTCGTACGGGATGGTCCAGGCGGGGGCGCTGGGCTCCCAGTGCTACGCGAGCGACTTTGCCCCCAGCCTCGCCTGCTCGTACTCGCTCGGCGCCGTGTTCCTCCTCGAGATGGTGCTGACCTTCCTGTTCGTCCTGCTCATCCAGTTCGTCACCCGGCCGGAGAGCCCGGCGAAGAATCTCGCTCCGCTGGCGATCGGGCTCATGCTGGTGGTCACGAACCTGATCGCGATCAACGTCGACGGCGCCTCGATCAACCCGGTCCGCAGCTTCTCCCCCGCGCTCGTCTCGTCGATCTGGACCCCGGCCCAGTGGGCGATCAAGGAATCCTGGCTGTTCTGGGTCGCTCCCATCGTGGGAGGGCTCCTGGCCAGCGTCGTCGAACGGGCCTTCCGCCCGAATTCGTTCGGATCGGGGACGACCTAGGCGGTTTCGCTCTTCGGGGCTTTCCGCGGGTGGGCATGCGGGGCCGCCTCGGCGGCGGGCTCCGCCTCGGCCGGGGCGTCCGTCGCCGGGGCCGCCTCGGGGGCTGACTTCGTCGAGGGCGTGACGTACTCCTCGACGATCTCGATCGACTTGGGCTTGAGGGTCGACCGGATCCGCTCGATCAGTCGGGGCTTCGCGGCGAACCACCCGAGATCGAACTTCGCCCGCTCGGGGACCTTGAGGGTCACGACGTGCTGGTGGACCTTCACCGTGAACTCCTTGCCGCGTCCGTAGGCGAGGTCGACCACCGCGCGCGCCTGCGCTTCCGGATCCGTGAGCGCCTCCAGGACCTTGAACGTCCCCCGGACCTTGCGCCCCGCGTACGGCGGGTTGAAATCGACTCGGACTCGGGCGGCGGTCAAGGTGACGACCCGGCCGCGCCGGTTGCGGATGTTGAGGACGGTCCCGATGTCGAGATGGGCGTCCTCCCGTCGCATCTCCGGGAGGCGGGAGATCTCGTGCATCGAGAACAGCTCGATCAGTTTCGGGTCGCGCTCCCCGAACGCCTCGGCGGGAGGGAACTCCTTCGCGACCTCGCTCCCCACCGCGACCCCGACGAGGGCCGCCTCGATTCCGCCCGGGAAGTAGTCCCCGCCGATCTGATGGGGACGCGGACCGAACGTCACCCCCTCCGGCGGCTTGATCCCCGCCGTCGTGGCGACCTCTTCGCGGCTGGTGTCGATGAGGTCCGTACGACCGCCGCCTTCTGCCCAGAGCTCGAAATCGAGGAGGACCAGGTCGCCGGCCTTGGTCCCGGTGGCGTCGGTCGACATCGGGCCGCCGATTCGACCCCGCGCTTAACGTTTTCCGCGAAAACGAGTCGAGGACCACCTACGCCGCGCCGCGGCCGCTCGCCCCGAAGTGACGCCAACCCCGGTACGCCCCGACGAGCGTCGCCCATCGTCGCGGGATCTCGAGGGCGTTGAACCGAAGGCCCGGATACTGCGCGTCTTGGGCGAGCCCGATCAACGTGAGCCCCAGCGCGAGAACGCCGAGGCCGCCCAGACCGACCCCCAGCAAGATGGCGCCGACCCATCTCAGGGACGGCACCACCGCGACGACCGCGCCGACGATGGCCATCACGGGCAGTCCGACGAACGGGAAGAGACGGGAGCCCGACGCCTCGTAGGTGCTCCGGTGCCGACGCCAGACGACGTACCCGCCTTCGGCGTAGACCGCTTGCTTGCGCAGAAGGCGCGCGGCGGTGAGGTCCGAGAAATCGTGATCGACATTACCGGAATCGACGTACACGCCCGTCCATCCGGCCGCGAGGGCCCGCAGCGCGATTTCCTGGTCCTCGCTCGCGGCCCGCCGGAACAGCGTCGTGTCGAGGAGACCAACCTGCCGGAACACGGAGGCTCGCCACACCGAGTTCCCCATCGGTAGCGCGTGCGGATGGTGGCGCGCGACACGGTCGTAGAATCGTCGGAGGTAACCGTCGTAGAACCGGGCCCCTACGGTCCGGGCGGTCCCCGACATCGCGGGGGTAGGCCCTCCGGTGAAACCTACCTTCGGGTCCGCGAACGGGCGCAGCATCTCCCCGAGCCACCGAGGCGGGGCGACCTCGTCCGCGTCCAGGAAGGCCACGAACTCCCCGCGCGCCACGCGGAGCGCCGCGTTCCGACTTTCGGGGATGTTCCCGGGGGCCGCGAGGTGACGCACCCTCGGGTCCTTCGTCGCCAACTCGACCGTGATCCGTTGGACGACGTCGGTGACGCCGCCATCGTCCACGAGGATCTCCTCCGGGCGCCGCGTCTGGGCGAGAAGGCTCTCGACCGTGCGGCGGACGCGGGGGTCGTTGAGCACGGTGACCACGACCGTCACGGTCCCCGCTTGGGGAGCCGGGAGGGATTCCGGAGCGGCCGCCATCGCGGTCAAGCGGCGCGACGGGCGCGGGCCATCTCCTCGACGGTCCGCCGGACGGCCTCGGCCGAGCCCATCGTCGGCGTCCAGCCGAGCGCGCGGATCCGGTCGATGGCGAGCCACTGGCGGGGCACGTCGCCGACCCACCCCTGCCGGCCCCCCCCGAACTCGATCCGGGCCGTCCCGCCGTGGGCGGCGACGACCTTCTCCGCGATCTCCTTGACCGAGATGCGGTCGACGTTGCCGACGTTGAAGACGTTCACCGGGGCCGGGGTGTGCTGGGACGCGACCCGCATGCCGTCGACGCAGTCTTCCACGCGGAGGTAGCTCTTCGCCTGCTCCCCGTCGCCGAGGACCTTGAGCCGCGTCGGGTCGCGGGCGAGCTTCACGAAGAAGTCGAAGATGACGCCGTGGGTCATCCCCGGACCGATGATGTTCGCGAACCGGAAGATGTGGTTCTTCATGCCGTAGCAGCGGGCGTAGGCGCTCACCATCGCCTCCCCCGCGAGCTTGCTCGCGCCGTAGAGCGATTCGGGAAGCAGCGGTCCGTAGTCCTCCGGCGTGGGGAACTTCGTCGGGTAACCGTAGACGACGCTCGACGAGGAGAAGAGAAATCGGGGCACGTCCGCGCGCCGCGCCGCTTCCAGCGCATGGAACGTGGCGAGGGTCCCGTGCTCGAAATCGAGGGCTGGCTCTTCCGTGCCCCGACGGATGTCGGGGTTCGCCGCGAGGTGCCAGACCGCGCTCGCTCCGGCGAAGGCGGGGGCGAGGTCGTCGAGCTTCCTTAGGTCCGCGACGGTGAGCACGAGCTTAGGGTGCTGCGCGTGCTCGCCCAGGTGCTCCCGCCGTCCCGAAGAGAGGTTGTCGACGATGTGGGTCGGCGTGCCGTCGTCGAGGAGGCGACGGACGAGCCACGCGCCGATCGCGCCCGCCCCGCCCGTGACGACCACGGGGCCGGTGCCGGCCTCCCTCGGCATGGGGGTTTGCGGACCGTGGAAGCATATATAAATGGAGGGCCGCCTAAGTTCACCCCACCGGCGTCAGGGCGGACGATCGCATGCGTACCTACGTTCGGATGATCTTCAGCTCCGAGGGCGCCGACCCGCAATCGGTCCTCAAGGTGATGCGCGAGATCGGCTTCGAGGAGTCGATGGGGATGCACGACTTCGTCTACAAATGGAAGGAGAAGGCCTCCCTCGACGAGGTGATCCGCCTGACCACGGAGATGCACCAGAAGATGAAGGGCCTCAAGGTCAGTTACGAGATCACGACGATCGCATAGGGCCCCCCGAGGGGTCGCATGGAAGAAGGTAGGGGTCGAACTCTCGAGCTCTCGCTCCTCTTGCACCTGCTGGAATACCGGGGACACCAGGTCCGCTTCGAGGCCGACCAGCGGACGACCGAGTTCGGGATCTTTCGGGCGTTCGCGGCGAGCGACGCGCAGGAGCTCAAGAACGCGCTCCGGACGCTCGAGAACACGCGCCTGATCTACCGGCGCGTGCAGTACGTCGTCGGCTTCAGCGAGCCGAAACTGGTCTATTCGCTTACGCCCAGCGGCCACCGCAAGGCGCTGGATTCGCGTCGCGGGGAGAACGGTGAGGGCGAGGAGCCGGGGAGCGATACCCACGACTTCGGCGGCGAAGCGGACCGGACCCCGTCCGTCACGGCGCTCCCGCGGGACCCCCGCTCGCTCGCCGACCGCACCGGAACGTGACGGAGGTCCCGGTCCTCGAAGGATTCCGTCTCCGCCTGCGGCCCCCCCAGCGCTCCGACATGATGGTGCTGTTCGGGTGGTACAACGATCCGGAGACGGTCGCGCCGTTCGACCGGTTCACCATCGACAGCTTCGAGGATTTCGAGACCGCCGTCGCGGGCGCTCCCACCGACCCGCATTCCCTTGCTCCGCGGTTCGTCGTCGAACGGAAGGCCGATGGGAAGGTGCTCGGGTTCGTCGGCCATTACCAGGCCCACCCGGTCCTCGAGATCACGGACGTCTGGTACGTTCTCGCGATCCCGGACGAGCGGGGGAAGGGGTACGGCACGGAGTCCGTAGGGCTCCTCGTCGACTACCTCTTCCATTCCCAGAACCTGGCCCGCGTCGGCGCGACGTGCGACGTGCAGAACCTTCCGTCGGCCAAACTGCTGGAGCGCTTGGGCTTCCGGCACGAGGGGACGCTGCGCGCGGCTTTGTACCATCACGCCACGTGGCACGACGTCCTCGTCTTCGGCGTCCGATACCGATTCTAAACAACCAATCCCATCGAATGAAGACGTTCTTCCAGTGTCGACCAATGCCCTGAAACACCAATTGATT